>CAYOSX010000207.1:0-2515 GCA_964406745.1 uncultured Opitutus sp. | reverse complement strand
GACGAGAGCACGGTGACCGATGGTTTTACGTCTCCATCGTCTCAATACTACGATTTGGCATTCCGCAAGGCGTATTTTGACCTGGAAGACGGTGATGTCTCCATTTTTAGGTTGGCGCCTTATGCCGGAATCAACCAAGATGTTCAGCAGACTGAAAAGGGTCAGCTCGGAGAACTCAACTTCTTTGGTGCAGTGGAAACCGCTCCGAACCTGTTCGTGGGGGCCAGCCTTTCAGTACCATTTGGTTTCTATCGCTACCAGCGCTTTTTCTTGGAAGAAGATACCAAAGGTCTATACTTCGGTAGGTTCTTCGTAGAGTACCCAGACGGCGACACCTACTATGACGACGTGCGCGACATCTTTCTGCTCGACGAAATCAACGCCAGCATAACGGGCGTCTATGGACGCCTGGGAGTTGCTTACAAAGTGCAACCATGGTTAAATCTTGGCCTTAGCTACCGCACACCCACCAACCTCACTATCCGCGAAGATTACCTGAGCAGCCTTGAGGTTAACTTTGACAACGGTGATTTTATCGGTCCGGAGCAGCTGCAAGGGAAAGTAACCTACAAGGCTAAGAATCCAGGCAGAATCAGTATCGGTGCAGCCATTGATGATTTCAACGGTCTAACGGTGAGTGGATCGGCCGAGTTTGTGCCCTTCTCGAAATCGGAGATTAACTTCAAGAATCCAACGGCCTCCGACATAAGCTATCAGCGTGACGAAAATCGGCAGATACGATCCGAGTTTAAGGATGTATGGAACATAAAGCTCGGGTTGGGTTACCGTGTCGGTGCTATTGAACCTGTTATCGGCTATTCGCTGTTTCCTGCTGTAAGCCCCGATTTTGGAGACGACATCGCCACCTATTCGGCAGGTGTCAGAATTCGAGGCAACGAGGATTTCTCGCTCAATATTGCAGCATCGTACTCCGAGTACAGCGACACGCAGACCATGTACCAGGGATTATCTTCGCCAGCAAACGTTGGCTTGGATATCAAGAAGATCCAAATTTCGGCAGGAATGGTATTTCGATTCTAACAGCACATTTTTTGCGCCATGTGGTCAAACAGAAAAGGCATCCATTGGATGCCTTTCTTGTTTTATCGAGGGTGACGTGAGTTTCAGTCGGCCGATGGTGGCCGCATGGAAAGTACAGGTATCTCGGAAGCGCGTATCACGTTGGCAGTGGTGCTTCCGAGAGTGAGGTAGCTCAGAGCAGATTTGCCCACACGAGTCATGGCGATCATGTCGTATGCACCTGCTTTCGCAAAGTTGACGACTTCCTCATAGGCAGGGTTTCGAGTCACTACTGAACTAAACGTAATTCTGGAGCTGTATTCCGACAGGTGTGCGTGCACAATGCTCTTGAGGTTGCCCTCCTGAAGTCCTGCCTGAATCCTCGCGTTCTTGTCGTCGTTGTACTCGTCGGTTGTAATAACGTGGAGCAAATGGAGTCGAGTCTCGCCGTCGCCCATCATGTTTCGTACAAACGAAATTGCAGAGAGTGAGTTCAGCGACAAGTCGAGCGGCATCAGGATGCTTTTCACTTCTGTCAAGGTCGTGTTTTCGCGTACCACAAGAACCGGGGATTTCACCATGCGGAGCACTTTTTCGGTTACTGATCCCATGATGAATCTCGATACGCCCGAGCGTCCATGCGAGCCCATGACGACTAGGTCGTAGTCGTCAGAAACATGCGATATGGCGTTTGCGGCGTTGCCTACTCCAAGTTTGGCAGGCTTCCTGTACTGCGATGGTACATAAGTTTCGGCAATTTCGTCGAGGCGGCCCAACAGCATTTTGTCGAGGTCTGCATTGCTTAGCTGGGCTGTAACGCCAAGCCCCATGTAGAAATAGCCGTCGATTTCACTCAAAGGTATATAGGAGTGAAATGGGGTGACATGGCCTTTGGTCATTTTTGCGAACATCGCAGCAATTTCGAAGGCCTTAAGACTGGTGTCGGAAAAGTCAGTCGGGACCAAAATTTCAAGCGGTCTCATAAGTATCCTACCTTTCTGAATGAGTGTTAATGCATTATACGATTTTCTCGTTTGTAATTACATCCATTTTCTGCGTTTGATGTAACCAATCATGCCAATGGCAATGGTGATCATCAATCCCCAAACAAATAAATATCCATAGGGCCAAAGTAGCTCCGGCATGTTCCACTTTGATGCCGAAGTATGAAAATTCATGCCATAGATTCCAACGATGAAGGTCAGCGGAATAAAAATTGTGGAGATTATGGTGAGCAATTTCATTATTTCGTTCATTCGGAGCGTCAACGTAGACATGTAGGTTTCAGACAGACGCACAACCATATCCCGCGTGTACTCAAGAGTTTCAAGTGTCGAATTCATATGGTCGTATACATCGCGAACGTAGGGTTTGATCATCGCTGTGAACCTTCCATCTTCCGATCGGTACACCGACCATAATGCCTCCCGAAAAGGCATCACGTGTTTTCTTATCTGGATCAACTCCATGCTGGTGTCATGTATTTGACGCCGAA
>CAYOSX010000206.1:0-2533 GCA_964406745.1 uncultured Opitutus sp. | reverse complement strand
TTCCCAGGGGCCCCGGACTCAGGATCGCCACACTGGGAGGACGGACACTCCTGTCCGTCTTCTGGAGATCGCTCGCGCATTAGAAAGCACATAGCCCGTCCTACCCCCAAACCCGGCGGCAGGAGTGCCGCCGCTCCTTCAAAGCCCCTTCGGCCGTGGATGTTCGATGTTGGATGTTCCCTCATTGCCGTATCCATACGCGCATCTCTCCTTCCCCGCGGTTGGCCCACAATGCGTACGGAACCGCCCGCAGCGTCACGGATTCGCGAGGAACCGGTGTGGGTGTGTAAAGCGAATCAGTCCTCGTCTCTCGCCAGCCTTCCGCCTCCACGACGACGCAGCCTCCAAGCAGCCTCGCATCCTGTCGGGCGTGCAGGGTCGCGTCCAACGGCAGCACCAAGCCGGACAGATCTGGCCCGTTGTCGGCTTCCTCCAGGCAATAGACGACCGGCCCGCGTTGCAGTGCCACGCGTCCCGCCACTGACGCCACACGGGGGTTGGCGCGAACGCGCTCCACCGGCATGGGCAGGACCAGATCCACCCGGTCGCCTTCGAGCCAGCGACGCGCCAGCACGGCGTAGCCGCGATCAACCGCCGGTACAACGCGCGAGCCGTTGACGAAGACCTGCGGCTCACGGCACCAGCCCGGCAGGCGAAGACGCAAGGCACAGGTCACAGGCGTCGGCGCCTGCCATTCCAAGGTGACTTTTTCGTCCCACGGATACTCCGTGCGAATCGCCAGACGCGCCTCGACGCCGTCGACGTCGAAGCGGACGCATCCGCCCGCATAAAGATGCACCGTCAGGCCGCCCGCTTCGCGGGCGTACGCGTAGTCGCCCAACGACATCAGCAGTCGCGCCACGTTCGGTGGGCAACAGGCGCAGCCAAACCACGGTACGCGCTGGGTCTTCACGAGGTGACATTCGTAGCGACGCTTCGCGACGGCCGGAATGACTTCGAGCGGGTTGACGTAGAAGTAGGTCCGGCCGTCGAGGGCGAGCCCGGCAAGCACGTTGTTGTACAATGCGCGCTCCATCGCGTCAGCCGTTGCCCCGTCGCGGTCGAGGATGAGCATGCGCCTCGCCACCATCATCAGACCGATCGCTGCGCAGGTCTCGGCGTAGGCGCGATCCGGAGGCAGGTCGAAGGGTTCGCAGAATTTCTCGCCGTACGGCTCACTGCCAACGCCTCCGGTGACGTAGAGGTGCCGCGCCAGCGTGGCGTGCCACAAGCGCGTGCACGATTCCCGCAGTCCGGCGTCGTCGCGCTCGCGCGCAAGGTCGGCCATGGCGGACAGCAGGTACATCATGCGCACGGCATGCCCGACCGGCTCGGTGCGGGTTTGCACCGGCTGCGCCGCCTGCAGGGTCGCGAGCCCGTCGTGGTGCATGTGCCACGGAAGCTTCTCATCCCCGCGGCGGCGGGCTTCCTCCTCGAAGTAATTGGGCGCCTGTCCGCGCTCTTCGATGAAATACGCCGCCAGGTCGAGGTAACGCCCCTCTCCTGTGACGCGCGCAAGTTTCACTAGTGCGAGTTCGATCTCCTCGTGTCCGCAATAACCACGGAGTTGTCCGGGTCCGCGCCCAAACGTGCGCCGGACGAGATCGGCCAGGCGGCAGACAACATCAAGCAAGGTGCGTTTCCCGGTCGCTTCGAAATGGGCCACGCCCGCTTCGATGAAGTGGCCGGCCACGTAGAGTTCGTGTGCATCGCGCAGGTTGGCCCAGCGGTTCTGCGGTTCGACGAGCTGGAAGTAGGTGTTGAGATAGCCATCGGGCTGCTGCGCCTTGGCCAGCAACGCGATCACGTCATCGAGCTCGCGTTCGAGCGCGGCGTCGGGCGCTCCCGCGAGGCGAAAGCTCGCCGCTTCAATCCATTTCGCGAGGTCGGAATCCTGCCAGAAGAGTCCGTGAAACTGACCTTCCTTCACGCCTGCGGCGACCTGCACATTGTGCACGCAACCGCTGCGCTCCGCGTTCGGTATCCGATCGTTCAGCGCCTCCCATTGCTGCGGGATGACAGTCTCGCGCACGCACCGGGCCCGCTCGGCGAGGAAGCCGTGATCGAACCGAACGTCACGTAGGGGAAGCGCGTCCTTCATTCGCGTTGCTTCGCATCCATTCGCGGTTGCCCACTCACTCCTCCCGCACGCGGTCGGTGACGGAGAGGGTGTTGAAATCGACCACGCGTTCGAGACGTCCATGGGTCATGGTGACGCGGCGCGAGCCTTTCTCGGCGTTGAGGTACGGGCCTTCGAAGAGCTTCCACTGCGAGTAGTCGACGGCCTTTCCGTCGACGATCGGTGCCCGGCCATAGGCGCAGGCAACGTCCTTGCCGCGCAGCGTGCGAAACTTTACGGAGGGCACGGGGTCCATCGAGTACGACAGCGGCAAAGCGCGGATGGCGGCCTTGAACGCCTCGAAGTCCTGGAACTCGCTCGCGGCCGCAGCCTGCACGATCGTGCCGTTGCGGCGATGCGGGCTGTAGAGGCGCTGGTCGCCGGTCTCGATCCGTTCCTCCGTCCACGACGACT
>CAYOSX010000205.1:0-2533 GCA_964406745.1 uncultured Opitutus sp. | reverse complement strand
CTGGGCCTGGTCGAGACCTATTACGACGCCGTGCTGGTGCATGGCGATCGCGAACTCATCCCCTTCGACGCCACCTTCGCGCCGGCCGCGCGCATCGCCGACCGGCTGGTCTATACCGGCTACGTCGTCGATACCAGCGAACCGCATCGCGGCGACGATGCGCCGGGCCATGGCGAGGTCGTCGTCTCGGCCGGCGGCGGCGCGGTCAGCGAGCCGTTGCTGGAAGCGGCGATGGCGGCGCGACAGCTGACGGCGCTCAACGACAGGACCTGGCGGCTGCTGATCGGGCACAATCTGCCGGCGGATCGCTTCGAGAAGCTGCGAGCCGCCGCGCCCGACGGGGTCGTCGTCGAGCGCGCGCGCGCCGACTTCGTCACCCTGCTGGCAAATGCCGAGCTGTCGATCAGCCAGGGCGGCTACAACACGGTGATGGAGACGCTGAAGTTCGGCCGCCGCTCGGTCGTCGTACCCTATGCCGGCGGGCTGGAGACCGAGCAGACCCTGCGGGCGGAACTGCTGGGAAGGCGCGGGCTGATCCAGATAGTCGACGAGACGACGATGACGGCGCAGTCGATGGCCGAGGCGGTGGCGCGGGCGCTGGCCGGTCCGGAACTGGCCGGCCGCCTCAACGTCGATCTCGACGGCATGGCGAAATCGGTGGCGGCGGTCGGCGCCCTGGTCGCGCAATCGCAACAGGGACGCGCCGCATCGTGACGGAACCCGGTTTCGCGCCGCTGCTCGCCATTCTCGACCGGTTTCAGGCCGCCGGCCGGACGGCGACGTTCTGGTGGCGCGACGACGATGCCGCCGACGTCTCGCCGGCGCTCGACAGGCTGCTGCAACTCTCGGCCGACCACGCCGTGCCGCTGGCGCTGGCGGTGGTGCCGGCGCAGGCAAGTGCGGCGCTCGGCGAGCGGCTGCGCCATGCGCCCGAGCGCGTCGCGGTGCTGCAACATGGCTATGCGCATCAGAACCATGCCGGTCCGAACGAAAAGAAGATCGAACTGGGGCCACAGCGCCCGGCGCAGGTGGTGATCGGCGAACTGGCGACGGGCTGGTTGCGGCTGGAAACCCTGTTTGCCGGGCGGGCGCAGCCGGTGCTGGTGCCGCCCTGGAACCGCATCGCGTCTTTTCTGGTGCCTGTGCTGCCCGAACTGGGCTATCGAGGGTTGTCGCAATTCGGTCCCCGCCGCCGAGCCACGCCAGTGAAATCCGTGATCCAGACCAACTGCCATATCGATCCCATCGCCTGGCGCTCCACGCGCGGTTTCGTCGGTGTCGAACAAGCCGTCGCCGCCGCCGTCGCCCATCTGGAGGTGCGACTGGCCGCCGCGGCCGGCAGCGGCCAGGCCGAGGAGCCGACCGGGCTGATGACCCATCACGGCGCGCACGACGCGGCGCTGTGGTCGTTTCTTGAGCGCTTCCTGGCGCTGGCGAACGGCCATCCGGCGCAGCGCTGGCTGGCGGCGCGCGAGGTTTTCGCGGCATGAGCGGCATGGGCGCCGAAGACCTGAAATACCGGCGCAATGCGCTGGCCGGCGACTACGTGCGCGCGGGAATCGGCGCGCTCCTGACCGGCGTGCCAATGTTGTTTGTCGGCGAGAGTCCTGCCACACTCGCCGTGCTTGGCGGACTGACTGTCCTGTTTGCGCTGTTCGGATTTCGCACGTTCCTGCGCCACCAGACGAAGGTGGCGCTGAGCCCCGACGGGGTGGAGGCGCGGGGTTTACTCGGCGGTCGGATCGCCTGGCGGGAGTTGGACCAGTTGAAGCTGGGCTATTACACGACCCGGCGCGACCGGCAGGGAGGATGGATGCAGCTCACGCTGCGCGGTGGTGGACGGCGCCTGAAATTCGATTCTTCGCTGGAAGGCTTCGACCGGCTGGCGCGCCAGGCCGCCACGGCATCCATCGCCAACAACCTGGAACTTTCCGACGCCACCACGGCCAATCTCGCGGCGCTGAACATCGCGATGCCGGCCGGCGGCGACCGGCTTGGCGTCTGAGCGGAGGGATCGTGTCCGATCTGTTGCAGGTTCGCGATCTGAAAATCGACTTCCGTGTGCACGAGGGCACGATCACGGCGGTCGACGGCGTCAGCTTCCGCGTGCGTCCGGGCTCGACCGTCGCCATCGTCGGCGAATCGGGATCGGGCAAGTCGGTCTGCAGTCAGGCCATCATGGGCATTCTGCCGCGCGTCGGCCAGATCGTGAGCGGGCAGATCCTGTTCAACGATCCGCAGACCGGCCAGACGACCGACATCGCCGCGCTCGACCGCAACAGCGCGCAGATGCGCGATATCCGCGGCGGGCGCATTTCGATCATCTTCCAGGAGCCTATGACCTCGCTCTCGGCGCTGCACACCGTCGGCGACCAGATCGGCGAGGCGCTGATGCTGCACCGGACGGTGTCGAAGCCGGCGGCGCTCGAACTGGTGGCCGACATGCTGCGCATGGTCGGCTTTCCCGATCCCAAGCGGGCGCTGCGCACCTATCCGTTCGAGCTCTCCGGCGGCCTGCGCCAGCGCGCCATGA
>CAYOSX010000204.1:0-2632 GCA_964406745.1 uncultured Opitutus sp. | reverse complement strand
AAGGTGCCAGTGCCAGGAAAGGAAGAGGTGCCGGAACCTAAGGTTGAGCCGCTCAGGTTCTCATTGATCTTGGAGAGCAGGCACCGTGAGTTGTTGAAGCGGGAATTTTTGGCGCGCAAGAAAGGACACAACCGAAAGCTGGCCAAAAAGGATCACGACAAGATTGACGAGCAGTTGCGCTTGTTTCACTTTGATCCCGCGGCTTTCATTGATCGCCACATTGGGCATTTGATGCCCAAAAGTGTGATGGAAGAAATCAACCAAGAAAATGTCGCCGAGCAGGAATCTGACGTGAAAGTGGAGACAAATGAAGTCAATACTGTTTAGAGGTTTGCACAAACTCAAAGTGACTTGAAATGATCACAGATGGCCTCCGTGAGAGCTGCTTTGGCCTGTCGCTTGGAGGTCTTGCAAGACATGGACTGGACAAGGAGCGCAAAAACGTCTTGGGACCGAGACACACAAATATCGTGATCTTCGCACTCGAGCTCGACCTCGTCATCGGAGCACACGATTGAGTCGTCCGGCTCATCTTCGTCGGAGGCATCGGCTCCTTCTCCAGACTGCGAGGCGTCGTCAAATCGCGCGGCCTCCTTGGCATTCTCGGTGAGGAGATCAGTAGGGTTCTCAGGATCGAATGCCTCGTCGTCGGACGAGTGTTCATCGTTCCATAGAAGCTCATCTGCCTGCGCGGTCGCTTCCAGATCGACCACGGGGGCAGCGTGCTGCTCAACTTCGATTGATTCTCCGGATTGGGAGAGGGATTCATCAGACTGGCTCATTTCAAAGAATGGTAGTTTTGCTTTCATGTTCCAGAAAAAAGGCACTTCCCAGTCCTTTTTTCTGAGCAAAAAGATGAAGAGCAGAAATGCAATCAGCAGATGGAAGCGAAAGAAATCCCTACGTCATCGACGATTCCGATGAACCAGCAGACAACGGACCCGAACCCCCACGCCAAAAGAGTAGACCTGCGCCTCGCCGCGTGCCATCACTGGAATACATCGGCACAAAAAATCCCGCGCAGAACTCTGAAAATCAGCACAGTGTGGTTCAAGAAACCCATGACACCGAACCACGCGGGGTCGTGCCACTTCCTGCCCGCTTATCTCAAAGTCAGCAATCGGCAGTAAGATACGTGAACATGAAAGGCGGTGTTGATCTGGCTCGGCAGGGGCCTTACATTGCCGACTGGGTCGAAAGATTTAACACAAGCGACCCAAACAACGACAAGGTCGAAATCTTCAAAAGTAACTACGGATTTGCTTTGCGCGCCAAAAAAGGATTCAAAAGAGGCGACCGAATTGGATATTACACCGGCTTGGAAGTGCCTGAAGACATAGGTGATGATCTGCCAGATTATTATGACAAATTGGTGCAAGGTTTTCGGCCCGGGACTACAATTGTGGGAGATGTCATGAATCGAAATGGCGAATTCAATTATTGTTCCTTTGCAAATGATCCGGGCTTTCTTGGCGGCTTTATGGGCAGAAAAGGATCAAAACCAAAGCCAACAGATTGGACTCGTGCATCTGGAAACGTGGAGCTGAAAAGCGTGTATGATAGTTATCGAGATGAAGGTTATGTCTACATGCAGGCAAAAACCAATATTGCACCGGGCCAGGAAATCCTGCTCAATTATGGTCCGGAATATTGGCACGACAAGCCATGGTTTTATCCTCACCCAGATTTACAAAAAGACGACAGAAAAGTTGCAAAGAAAGGCCGCATCACTTATTAAAAGCTTGTTGTGGTCGTCTTTTCGATCTAATCCACAAAAGTCAAAATGACTGAAGAACGCGTTCGTTATGGATGTATCTCGTGCAAGCGCACTAAGCGCACCGCCGCAATCGACAAGACCGCCGACGAAATAAGCTTTGGAATTTTTATGGCAGCCGCCGACCTGATTGAGAAACAGTCAGCAGAAGCCGGGGTGGCTGTGCCTTCTGAAATCAGAAACAAATTAATCCGTTGGGGAATCAAATGGGACATTTTTCCCGCTGGAGCCGATGCAGTGGCTGAGGCGATTGCTGCAAGAAATAAATTGGATTAGTTTAGTCCATGAGCCCAAGTGACATTGGCGTAATAATCGCCAGCGGCTGCCACATTTCCTGCAAAAGCCAAATCTCCCGTGGGGTCATTGGCAAAATCCACAAGGCTGACAGCCCCAGTTGAAGAAATGAAAGGCAGTTTCAGTACAAGATCAGTCAAACGCGGAAAGGAAGTTCCCCACGAAATGCTGTATGCACCTGGGGCCGACACTCTCAAAAAAAGCTGGCCCGTGAAAACAATGAGATTTCCTGTAGTCAAAGACCCGACCGAGAAGGTTGACACCGCATCCACGTTCATCGATGCCTCAGCCGCAGGCTGAGTGTAAACATTCAGTGTCTGGGGATTCTCGGCCAGAGTGGGGGCCAGCACCTCCACAGTTGTCTGAGATCCGTCCAGAGTGACATTGACAGGGATTGTGTTACTGGAAAAATTCAATTGGCTAGTTGTGGCGTCAACAGGAACGTCGTCTTTTGAAACCGAAATTGTTGCAACTGCACTTTCCTCATTTACAAGTCGTGCTGGCCCTGGTTGTCTGGGGTATCCATTGACTCCTGAAACTCTCCAATGCGACATTTGGCCCTTA
>CAYOSX010000203.1:0-2636 GCA_964406745.1 uncultured Opitutus sp. | reverse complement strand
GGCGCGGTGATCGGCTTCGCCGGCCAGCGCGTCATCCAGGACACGATCCGCGAGGCGCTGCCCGACGGCTTCCAGCGCGCCGAGTATCTGCTCGAGCACGGCATGGTCGACATGGTGGTGCAGCGCCATCAGCTGCGCGACACGCTGATCCGCATCCTGGCGCTGCTGGGCGAGGGGCGGCCGACGCCCAACCTGCCGGCGGTTTCGGCCAACGCCAATGCCGCCGCCAAATCCGCTGGCGTGCAGCGCCTGGCCGGCTCCGTGCGGGTGAAATAGCCTTCAGCGCCGCCGTCCGAGCCGCTTCGCCGCCAACGCCATGAATGCGCCCGTCGCCGCCAGCACGGCCCTGCTCGAGCGCCTGCTGGGCCTGCACCCGCGCGTCATCGACCTGTCGCTGGAGCGCATCAATGTGCTGCTCGCGGCGCTCGGCCATCCCGAACGCCGGCTGCCGCCGGTCATCCATGTCGCCGGCACCAACGGCAAGGGCTCGCTGCTCGCCTATCTGCGCGCCATGCTCGAAGCGGCGGGCAGGACGTGCCATGTCTACACCTCGCCGCATCTGGTGCGCTTCCATGAGCGCATCCGGCTGGCCGGCGCGCTGATTTCCGAAGCCGAGCTGGTGGCGAGCCTGGAGGAATGCGAGCGCGTCAATGCCGGCCGCTCGATCACCTATTTCGAGATCACCACGGCGGCGGCTTTCCTCGCCTTCTCGCGGCACAAGGCCGACGCGCTGCTGCTTGAGGTCGGACTCGGCGGCATCTACGACGCCACCAACGTGATCGACCGTCCGGTCGCCACCGCCATCACGCCGATCGGCATCGACCACACGCAGTTCCTCGGCCAGACGCTGGCCGAGATCGCCGGCAACAAGGCCGGCATCGTCAAGCAGGACGTGCCGCTGATCGTCGGCCGCCAGCGCGAGGCCGCCGCCGCGGTGATCGAGGCCGAAGCGCGGCGCCGCAGCGCGCCGCTGCATCGCATGGGCCATGAATGGCGCGTCGCGCCGAACGAGGCTGGCTTCGTCTATGAAAGCGGCGCGCGCCGGCTTGCGCTGCCGCTGCCGGCGCTGGCCGGCGCGCACCAGATCGACAACGCCGCCAGCGCCATCGCGGTGCTGGAAATGCTGCCGCAATTTTCCGTCGCCGACGCCGCCATCGCGCGCGGGCTGCGCACGGTCGAGTGGCCCGCGCGTCTGCAGCGGCTGCGGCGCGGGACGCTGGTCGATCGGCTGCGGCCGGGCGACGAGCTGTGGCTCGACGGCGGGCACAACGAGGATTGCGGGCTGGCTCTGGCGGCCATGGCGCGACGCTGGGCGGCGCAGGACTCCAAGCCGTTGCACCTGATCTTCGGCATGCTGACCAGCAAGGATGCGCAGGGCTTCCTGCGGCCGCTGGCCGGGCTGGCGTCGGCCGCTCATGCCGTGACGATCGAGGGCCATCTCGCCTACAGCGCCGAGGAGGCCGCCGCGCGCGCCGTCGCGGTCGGCATTCCCTGCCGTGCCGCGGACTCGATCGACGCGGCGCTGGCCGAAGCGATCGGCGAGGCGCGAGTTCCCGTGCGCGTGCTGGTCTGCGGCTCGCTCTATCTGGCCGGCACGGTGCTGGCGTCCAACGCCTGACCCGCACAAGTCGCGCGACACCGCGCTCTCATCTGCTATCGTTTTTTCAGCATTTCGGTTAAGGGGAACTCAATGGACATCGCCTTCAAGTCGGCGCGCGAACTGGCGGGGATGATCCGCCGCGGCAGGATTTCCAGCCTCGAGCTGCTCGAGCACTATCTGGAGCGCATCAAGCGCTTCAACCCGGCGCTCAACGCGGTGATCTGGACCGATGTCGAGGGCGCGCGCAAGCGGGCCAGGGCGGCCGACCGTGCGGCGATGAAGGGCGAGTTCTGGGGGCCGCTGCACGGCGTGCCCATGACCATCAAGGAAAGCTACGACGTCGCCGGCGCGCCCACCACCTGGGGCGATCCGGCGCTGAAGGACAACATCGCCGCCGAGGATGCGCTGGCGGTGAAGCGGCTGAAGGCGGCTGGCGTGGTGCTGTTCGGCAAGACCAACGTGCCGCTGATGCTGGCCGACTGGCAGAGCTACAACGCGATCTACGGCACCACCAACAATCCCTGGGACGTGACGCGCTCGCCCGGCGGCTCCTCGGGCGGCGCGGCGGCGGCGATGGCCGCCGGCCTGTCGGGCATCGAGGCCGGTTCCGACATCGGCGCCTCGATCCGCAACCCGGCCCATTACTGCGGCGTGTTCGGCCACAAGCCGAGCTGGGGCATCTGCGCGCCGCGCGGCCATGCGCTGCCCGGCCGCGTCGCGCCCGGCGACATCTCGGTGATCGGCCCGCTGGCGCGCTCGGCCGCCGATCTCGACATCGCGCTGGCCGCCATGGCCGGGCCGGACGCCATCGACGGCGCCGGCTGGAAGCTCGATCTGCCGAAACCGAAGAAGAGCGAGTTCCGCCAGTTCAAGGTCGGGATCATGCTCGAGGACCGCAACTCGGCGGTCGATGCGGAGGTGCAGGGCCGGCTGCAGGCGCTGGCCGATTTCCTCGGCCGGAAGAAGGTCAAGGTCGTGCATGGCGCCAGGCCCGACATCGACACCGACGAGGCGATGGACGTCTATATCGGCCTGC
>CAYOSX010000202.1:0-2655 GCA_964406745.1 uncultured Opitutus sp. | reverse complement strand
CCATCACCCATCACCGGAAGGAACCACCCCATGTCTCCGATCGAAGCGATCACCCTCGGCGCCCGCCACACCGTGCACCATCACCTGCTCCGCGCCGTCCCGGGCCGACACTGCGCGGACGCCCTGGTCGTCGACGAGGCCCGACACGAGCAGGCCGTCCGCGACCGGGGCGCCGTCTCGCTCGAGCAGGTGCTGTGGTTCGTCGCCGCGGGGGTCAGCGTCGCCGTCGTCGCAGCCATCTTGTGGAACCGCATCCGCGACGAGGCCAACACCCCGATCAACTCGCCGAGCGCCCCCTGATCCCATGACCGACGATCACCCGTCGGTGCGCGACCGCGGTGCAGCCACCTCGCTCTCGGTCGTGCTCCTCACGCCCGTCTTCCTGGTCCTCGCACTGGCAGGGTTCCAGGCGGCGTTGTGGGGTCACGCCCGGACCGAGACCCGCGTGCTCGCCCGGGACACCGCGACCCTGGTGGCGCGAGCCGGAGTCGCCCCCGCGGACGCCCGTGCCTCGGTGCTCCGAGTCCTCGCGGCCGACACCGATCTCCGCTCGGTGTCGGTGGCCGTCGACCGGACCCCCGAGCAGGTGACGGTGCGGATCGACGGCACCGCGCCCGGGATCCTGCGCGGGACCCGGGCACCGGTTCGCGTGGCGGTGGCCGTCCCGACCGAGGGGTGGCGACCGTGAGGTGGTTCGACCGCGCACCGACCGTTCGCGCCCGGACGGGACGCCCTGGGGACGTCGCTACGCGGGCCGACCGCGGCGCGGTCGACGTGCTGGGCGTGGTCCTGCTGGCGCCGGTGATGCTGGCGTTCGCCGTGCTCGTCGTCTTCCTCGGGCGACAGGTCGACAGCCAGGCCCAGGTCCGCTCGATGGCCGAGACCGCCGCGCAGGCGGCCGCACTCCAACGCTCGCCCGGTGCGGCAGCGGCAGCGGCACGGTCGGTGGTGGCCGCCTCGGCGATCGACCCCGACACCTGTACAGCGCCGACCGTCGAGATCGACACGACCCGGTTCGTGCCGGGCGGATCGGTCTCGGTGAGCGTCGCATGCTCGGTGAGCGGCCGCGGGCTCGAACTGCTCGACGGCCGACCGGCCGGTTCCGTGCGCGCAGCGTTCACCGCCCGCGCCACGGCGACCATCGATCCGTTCCGGATGACGGAGGACGCGCCGTGAGCGGACGACGAGGTCCCGTGATCCGGTGGCGCCACCAGCGGATCGGGGATCGGCCGCACGAACGAGCTCGTGCGTCGCATGGCGGCGACGACCGGTCGCAGGCTCGTGATCGCGGGTCGGCCTCGGTCGCCGCACTGGTGCTCGTGTTCGCCTTCAGCGCCGGTACGGTGATGTGGCTGGCTCGAGACGTCGACCGCTCGATCTCGCATCGGACCTCGGCGCAGTCGATCGCCTTCCAGGCGGCGCGATCGGGCACGCAACAGCTCGACGTCGCACAGCTGCGGACCGAGGGCGGTCGTCCTGCGGTCGACCCGTCCGCGGCTCGGGAGGCCGCCGTCACGACCGCCGTATCGCTGTTCCGGTCCTACGGCCTGGACGGTCATGTCGTCGACGTCGTGGTCGAGGGTGATCGGGTCGAGGTCGTCGTGACCGTGACCGATAGCGGGCGGACCGTGACCGGAGCGGCCGCGGCCCGAGCCGAGGAGCGTTCGTGAGCAGGTCGCTGTCGGCGCGGGTATCGCTGTTTCCGCCGGGCGCGCCGCGGTGCGCCCATGGTTCCGTGGGAGGAGACCGATGAACCCGCGCCGAACGATCCATCGTCTGGGCCGTGCACTCGCCTCGATCTTCGCGCTCGGCCTGCTGCTGGTCGGCGCGCCGCTCACGCTCACCGCGATCGCAAGCTCGAGGTTCGGTGGACCGGCGCCCTGGTCCGGGCTGACGAGCAGCGCCGTCCCCGACGGAACCGGCGCTGTCGACGTGCTCACCGGTCCGCTGTCGGAGTCGACGGTGGTCGACCTCGCGCTGCGCCTGGCGCTCGTGCTCGGCTGGTCGGCGATCCTGGTCGTGGTCGTGAGCACGGTCACCGAGATCGTCGCCGCGGTTCGACATGGCCGGGTTCGGACGCCGTCGCGGCCTGGGATGGGCTGGTCGACGGGGCCGGCCCGATGGATCGCAGCCGGGCTCCTCGCACTCGTGCCGATGGTCGCCACGGTCCGCGCTCCGGCGCGACCAGCGCTCGCCGAGCTCGGGCTCGCCCCCGGCGGTTCGGTCGCGACGGTCGTGTCGGAGGCGAACGGATCGTTCGACGCGCACCGTGAGCTGTCCGACGTGCGCGCCGGACGGACCACCTCGGGCAGCGGCAGATCGCAGGCGGTCGATGCCCCCGCTGCGGCGGGTCCGGCGGTCCACGTGGTGCAGTCGGGGGACTCGGTGTACGCGCTTGCCGAGCGCCACGCCGGTCCCGACGCGGCCGCTCGCTCGGCGTGGGTCGACGAGCTCCTCGACCGGAACCTCGATCGGGTCATGGCCGACGGCCAACGGTTCACCACCCCGGCGCACATCGAGCCGGGGTGGGAGCTCGAACTGCCCGCCGGGTCGCGCGGCGGATCGGCGGCCTCCCCGGTCGCGGGGTCGAGCCTGGTCCACACCGTGGCGCCGGGCGACACCCTGTCGGGGATCGCCGCAGCGCACCTCGACGAT
>CAYOSX010000201.1:0-2806 GCA_964406745.1 uncultured Opitutus sp. | reverse complement strand
ACCAGCACCGGCGCATGCCCGCCAAGCTCCAACGTGCAGCGCTTGACGCCGTCCGCCGCCAGCTTCGCAAGATGCTTGCCGACGGGAATCGAGCCGGTGAACGAGATTTTGCGGATGCCCGGATGCGGCACGAGATACGCCGAGATCGCGGCGGGATCGCCGAACACGAGGTTGAGCACGCCGTCCGGCAGACCGGCATCGACGCAGGCGTCGACCAGCGCGCAGCAGGTCGCCGGTGTTTCCTCCGACGCCTTGATGACGAGCGTGCAACCGGCCGCCAGGGCGCCGGCGATCTTGCGCGCCGGGGTCAGCGCCGGGAAGTTCCACGGGCAGAATCCGGCCACCGGCCCCACCGGCTCGCGGATCACCATCTGATTGGCGCCCGGAATGCGGGACGGCACGATGCGGCCATACACGCGCACGCACTCGTCGCCGTACCATTCGAATATGTCGGCCGCCGCCAGAATTTCGCCCTTCGATTCGGACAGCGTCTTGCCCTCTTCGAGCGTCAGCCAGCCGGCGATCCGCTCACAGCGCTCGCGCAGCAGCTCCGCCGCCTTGTTGAGAATCCGCTTGCGCTGCAGCGCCGGCGTGCGGCTCCACGACGCGAAGCTGCGCTCGGCGGCGTTCGCGGCCCTTTCCAGGTCCGCTGCCGAGGCATGAGGCAGATGGCCAAGCGCCTCTTCGTCGGCCGGATTCACGACCATCTCGCCCATTCTGGCGTCGCCGCTGGTCCAGGTTCCGTCGATGAAGAATGCGACTTCCCGATAGTCCGCATGCGCAACGATGGCATCCAAGATCCACTTCCTCCCCGATCCGTGCCGCTTTCACGTCCGGCTCGAGAGGCACGGCGCGACGGCGTTGCGGTGGTATAGGCCGGGACGCCGGGGCGCGACCAATAGGTTTCGCGATCGCAGATATAACGACAGCTTCTACGTCGGGTCTTCCAGCAGCGCCTGCAGAAATCCACCGATGGGAATCATTTTGGGCAGCGTGCAACCCACCAGACTCCCAAGAACCGGTTCGATCGCGCCGCGCAGATCGGCCGGCGCCGCCAGTTCCGGCAAGCCAAGCGCGGCCGCCCTGTCGCCGACCGCCATCCGCCAGTGCGCCAAAGTGCCGTCGGCGTCGAGCGGCTCGAGCGTCGTCTCCGCCCGTTCGAGCAGTTCCGGCCAGTGCGTCAGGTGAAGATAGAGGCTGGCGATCGGATTGCCGGGCTCGTTGGTGTCGCCGAATCTGTTGAGGCGCCGCACCAAATCGGCCAGGCCGTGCGGCAGCGCCTCGATCGCCGGCAGGGCAGGCAGGACGATCCCCGGCGCGCCGGCGGCGGCTTCGAACGGCGACGGTACGCCCGCCACGGTCGGGACCGGATCGCCCGGGACCGCTCCGAGCAGCGCGGCGAAGGCGATAAGGTTGCGGGCGTTGTTCTGGTTATAGCCTGCGATCAGCGCCTTGACGGTCGGCAGGCTGGCGCTATCCACGCGGATCGCCGGCGCGGCCGAGGCCTCTCGGGCGATCTCTGCAGCGATGCCTTGCGTCACCATCGCGGCCCGCGCGCCGATGCTGCCGCGGCGATATGCCGGCCTCAGCAACCGCCACACCGCCTCCAGCACCTCGACGTCGATGCCCGCCAGGCGACGGAACACCAGATTGACGATCGAAGTATCGAGCGTCTCGCGTATGTCGGCGTAGAGGCGACGCACGGCGGCGGGCGCGGAGTCGTCGTCGGCAATCTGGCGCGGCGGCGGCGCTGCGTTCGAACTCGTGGTCATTGCGGCACACAATAGTCGAACGGCGTCGCGTGTCGCGCGAATTCGAACGGCGCCAATTCGCCCGAAGCGGCCTGCATTCCCAGATAGGCGGCGCGCACGGCGTCGGTCTAGGCGAGCGCCCGCGCTTCGCCATCCATCGCCACGCTGCCGTTCTCCAGCACATAGGCGTCGGCCGCCAGTTCAAGCGCCAGGGCCGCGTTCTGCTCGACCATCAGCACATCGACCCCCGCCTTGCTGACCGTTTCGACGATCGAAGCGATCATGTCGACTATGTCCGGCGTCAGGCCGATCGACGGTTCGTCGAGCAGCAGCAGGCGCGTCGGGAAAACAGCGGGCGGCATCGCTACCAGCTTCCCTCTTCCTTACGCGGATTCCCGGCTGTCGTCGGCCGGATAGATCCACGCCGCTCCTGCGCGTGAATCGCCGCGAAGCGGGCCTGATCGCAGACGATACCGCGCCGCGCCAGAGCGTCCGCCGCCGCGGCGCGGGGGGCCGCCCGCCCCCGCCGATAGGCAGTAGCCCGGGGGGAAAACGCGGATTAAGACGCGCTCTGGGTTGGGGGCGAGTTTCCCGGCGCCGCGCAGGCGGTGATCCCGAGAACAGCACCGCAGGCTGCGGCCTTGAAGAGGAAACGCATGTGACTGCCTCCGTTTGGTTTCCGACGATGCGCGTCCAGACGACGGCGCGGCGCCTTGATCGCATTCGGTAAAGGCCTGCCCCGCCATGGCAGCATAACCGAACCCGCCCTTGCTGACTGCCCGCGGCCAATCCAAAGGCCCGATCTGCGGATCAGCGGGCCTGCCAACAGGCGGAGAGAATGAGATCGGCGCTACTCGACCAAAGAAGGATCGCCGCTACGGGCAGCACGCCCATAAGCAGTGACATGCGTCTTAGACGCGTCGGTCGTCGCCGTTCTCGCGCACGGCAAACCAGCGCGCGAACTCAGTAGCCTCAGAAAAGGCCGAGAATACCCGGCCAATTCTTATTCGGAAAAATGTCCTTGTCAGGCCGGCAAACGCTGTTCGCGCATCACC
>CAYOSX010000200.1:0-2815 GCA_964406745.1 uncultured Opitutus sp. | reverse complement strand
AGACAGTATCTCAAAAAGTGTATTTTGCGCAGCGTATTTCAATCGTATTTCGCAAGGCTTATTACCATAATATTTCGCGTAGCTTATTTCTATTGTATCTCCTTTTCTTCTCTATTTTTACAAAATGTCCGTCAGAGAATATTTTAAGGTTTATCCAAAAAGAATGGTATTTTTTTCAGGAATCACTTTCCTTTCAGTCTATTGGTTCTTCGCATTTGATGGAATCACTTTCTCGGATGATGTTTATTACCTGCTTGCTGGCAAAAAATTCTGGGAAGGGTTCATGGAATTTAACGACTACCACTTTTCCACCCGTTGGGGTGCATATGTCCCTTCGGGCTTGATTGGCTTTCTTTTTGGGTTCGACCCACATCGGATTTCTTTGACCTCACTGATCAGTTACATCGGTACTTTGGGTTTATTAATAAAGGTTTTACCCAAAGAATTCAATCCATGGATTGTGCTTATTTGGCTTTCGACTCAAGTCTATTTCCTGCACTTTTTGACTAAGGTTTACCCTGATTCTCTGCTAGTTTTCTGGGCAGTTTTGATTCCGTTCTCAGCTGTATATCGAATAGAAAAGCCATTTCTTGCAGCTTTAGGAGTTATTTCAGGTTTGTTTTTTGGGTTTCTGACTAAAGAAACCATCATCTTTCTTGCACCTCTTCCTATTTTGCTTTTTGTATTTGATTGGAAAAAGGGAAGCAAAAATCTCCAATTCTATTTCACATTAATTGGTTTGGGTTTCGCCTTTGGCGCACTTTATTTAGGCTATTTTTGGATCAATTTTGGAAGTCCATTTTACCGGTTTGATTCGATTCAAGATGGACATTACATTTCTGAATTCACCTATGCGGATAAAAATGGGTGGGTAATGCTCAAGCGATTGACAGTTCTTCCAATCATCACATTTGTCGAGCGATCCTATTGGCTTTGGATCGTATTTGCAATTCCCGGATTAGTTAAAATTTGGAGGAAACCTACACGTCCAGGAATAGAATTTGGTTTGGCGTTTTTAAGCTTACTGGGACTGTTTTGGGTCATGAGTACCACCTTTCGGCTTTACAATCCAATTTATCTTAATCCAAGACACTTGATTATTCTGGTGCCAATTTTGGCCTTTTTGATTACCACAGGTTGGGAAGAATGGCGGGGAAATCTGCAGTTAAAACTCACAATGGTTGGTTTAATTCTGCTTGGTGTCGCAATTAGTTTAATCCAACAAGATTGGAAAATGGCAGCTTTTCAGGCCTTAGCTGTTATTATCATTTATACCATTTCAGGCAGAAAACAGATCTTGGCTTTTGGTGTTTATCTGACGATTCCCGCTCTGATGGCTATTAGTTATCAGCAAAAACTGAAGGGGTACTACCTATTAACTCAAACTTTATCCAAAGAAACTTTAAACACAGAAAATCAATCACTTATCCTCACCAATAACTTCATTGATTTCAGCAAAGAAGTGCTTTTTCCAGAGAATCAATCTGCACAAAATTTACTTTTTCCCATTGAGAAATTGGATTCACTGCAGCTTAATCCCCCGCAATATTTCAGGGTATTGATTTATGATTATTACAAGCACAGCTATCCAAAAGAACAAGTGGATGTCGATGCGCTTGAGCTTTGGCTCAAGGATCAAAAACTCCTAAATGAAAAGCGTGAAGGTTTGGTCTGGATTCGGAATTATGAGTTTGAAAAAAATAAGAACTAGAGACTTATGCTGATCACTTAAATCCTTTGCCTGGAAAGTAAGCAGTCCTGATAGCGCTAATTCCGTCAATTTCTTCAGTCCATGCAAAGTACACTCGATCGCCTAACATCTCCATTTGAGGAAAGCCGCTTTTGCGACTGGGATCTATTGATGAAATCTTTACAGGAATCCCCAATTTACCATCAATAGTAATTTTGGCTGCCAAAAGAAAAGTACCCTCTTCCAGCGTCTCCATCCAAGAGACAACACCTGTTTTGGAATCAAGTAAAGCCACATCCACTCGACCGATTACTTTCCCGTCTATACTTACCGGAGCTTTGAAACTCTCTCCTGAATTATCTGAAAAAGCAAATTGCACCTTTGGCGACTCACCTGAAGCGGTAAACCAACCCACGAGTACCGTTGAATTTATAGCAGCTGCTCTAGGCCCGTTTACCGGACATCCGGCAATCTTCCAACCATCTGCATGAATAATTTTTGGTTCGGTCCATTTGCCGTTAACCTGGCGGGTGATGGCAATGTCTCGGATTTCCTCATCCGATCGGTTTCGGTACAGAACCACTGGGCCTTGGTCTGTTAGTGCAGCCGATGTCTGACAGCAGTCACAGGTTTTATCGTCCAATAGTTCATCCCTGATCACTTTGCCTCTTAGGTCTACTTCTGCGGCACGAAGACTCATCGCACCAGCATGCCCAGAATGGTCATGACCCCCACCACCTGTATTTCTTCCATCGAGCCATGTGACCGAATAAGTGGAATCTGAAAGCGGAATGGCCGATACAAATCCATGCTCAGTAAACGTGGAATCTGTATGTAGCGAAAGTCCTGTTTCCCACTTACCCTCCCCTTTGGACAAGGTATTGAGTTTGACATCGTAGGAGAATTTTCCTCCCGAAGACTTTTGGAGGATATAACTAAGGAGATTTCCTTTATTTTGTACAATAGCCGGATAGTCAGCCCAATTGACAAACCAATCAGAGCCTTTAATAATGGAGGTTGGTTGAGACCATTTTTCTCCATTTTCCAAAAAAGAATAAGAAAACTGAGCGGTACTGTCATCAAGCATGCTTACCCAAGAGAAGATAAGGTTAGAATTGTCGGATG
>CAYOSX010000199.1:0-2845 GCA_964406745.1 uncultured Opitutus sp. | reverse complement strand
GGCCACTCGCTCGAACAGCATGCCGGCTACCTGCTTGCCCACGAGGCCGACCCGGCGGACCCGAAGGGACGGCCTTACACGGACCACTTTGCTGACTCCCCCAAAACCGCCGCCAAGCTTAGTCTCCGGGAGATTCTCGATCGGCGCGATTGGGACGTCATCACGATCCAGCAGGTGAGCCGCCAAAGCTTCATCGCCGACTCCTTCGAACCCCACGCGAGTGTAGTGATTGCTTACCTACGCAAGCACGAGCCCGGCGCCAGAATCCTCGTCCATCAGACGTGGGCGTACCGCGAGGATTCACCCCTCTTCACAGAAGGCCTGGTGGACGCTGCCAGCATGCACGCACGCCTCCGGACCAACTACCTCGCCCTGGCCGAACGCCATGACCTGGGCTTCCTGCCCGTCGGCGACGCCTTCGCCGCCGCCCGCAAGACGCCACGCTGGACGTTTCGTTTTCCTGATCCCGATTTCAACTACGCCGCCGCGATCCCGCCCGCGGTGCCCGATCAAACGGGAAGCCTCAACATTGGCTGGGTATGGCGCACGGATGCGCAAACCCAGCAGCAAGTCCTCCGCCTCGATCCGAATCATGCAAACACCGCCGGACAGTACCTCGGCGCCGCGGTGTTTTATCAGACGATTTTCCAGGAGGACGTGACGCCGGTGGCTTTCGTTCCCAACGGTCTGGATGAAGCGGATGCCGCCGACCTTCGCACGATCGCTGCGGCCACGGTCAGGCAACATGCGGACGCGCCATCGCCTGTTCGCAACTGAACGGTCACACCCTGCCCGTCAGCGCGCCGAAACCGCATACTCCTCGGGAATCGCCGTGATCGGACGCATCTCGATGTTGCGGTAGAAGATCTCCGCGCCCTCGGACTGGAAGATGATCGGCCCCGAGGTGACCGCCATCGGCGTCGCCGTATCCACGCGGCGCGGTCCATACAGGCGCATGACCACCTTGCCATTGACGATGTGCAGCGACTCCTCGCCGAGACAGACGAGTTCAACGGTGTTCCACTCCCCCGTCGGCTTTTCGTTGTCCGGCTGCTTCACGCAACGCCCCGGCATGCCCGGCAGCTGCGCGAAAGGATACCAGAGCCCCTTGGGATCGTAGTCGTAGACCGCCGGCACGCCACCCGTTCCGGTTCCCTGACGCAACCGCGACGGGACCTGAATCATCGCACCCACCGCATAGAGGTCTCCGACATCGCGTTCTTGAATCTGCAATTCGATTGAGCGCGCCCAAACCCGACCCTCCGCTCCCGGCGCGGCGTGGACATGATACAACAGGCCGCTGTCGCGGGGCGTCTCCGGCTTGTCCCGGGGCGGCCACTTGCGCTCGCCCCACTTGAACTCGAAGCGCAAGTGATAGTTGCCCGCCGAGGAGCGCGATCGAAGCTCCCCAAAGACTTCACCCGAGATGCGGATGGCAGGTTCGCCGTCCTCACTCACCACGGTGAACACCTGCAGGGGATCCTTGTTTGCGCCGATCGCATCACGGTAGCGACCGTCAGGCAGCCGCTCCAGGCCCGGAACATTCGATGAGCGATCGGGCTGGCGCAGCCAGGTGGTCCATTCGGAGAGGTCCTTGGCGTTCCAAAGCGGAGTCCACTCTTCGGCGGCGAGTTCGCACAAGGAGGACGACAACAGAAAAGCGGCCACCAGCGCGCCGCGGGGAAATGAAAACAGAGGGATGCTCATAGGAAGGGTCCGCCCGAGCGCGCGGCGGCGAAGAATCCATACCCGTGGCCCGGCCTCCGGTCAGGCTTAAAATCCACCAGGGCGGCAGGCTGCGGCGCCTCTTACGCCCCCGGACGCTTGAACGCCTTTCGCGCGCGTTCCGCCTTCGGCCGGATCACGCAGGCTTCCACGTGATCGTTGATCAAACCCATTGCCTGCATGAAGGCGTAGACGGTGGTCGGTCCCACGAACTTCCATCCGCGACGCTTGAGCTCCTTCGAGAGCGCAATCGACTCCGGAGATATGGAAGCGGTCTGTGGCGCTGCGGTCGCGCCCGGCTTCGGCTCGTAACGCCAGAGAAAGGCCGCGAGCGAACCCTCCTGTGCGACCATCTCCCGCGCCCTGTGCGCGTTGTTAATGACGGCCTCGATCTTTCCGCGATGACGGACGATGCGCGCGTCCTTCAGGAGACACGCGACATTCCGCTCGTTGAAGCGCGAAATCCGGTCGAAGTCGAAGTCGTGAAACACCTCACGAAAGGCATCCCGCTTCGCAAGGATCGTCCGCCAGCTCAGTCCAGACTGAAAGCCTTCCAGGCAGAGTTTCTCAAACAAGCGGCGGTCGTCGCCCACCGGAAAGCCCCACTCCGTGTCGTGGTAAGCAAAGAACTCCGGCGCCGCCGCACACCAACGGCAACGTGGTTTTCCATCCGGACCTTTGGTCGTCTCGCTCATCGGCGCAAAGCCTCCCGCGAAGGCGCGTCCACGCAAGTTCCTTGTGACGACGGACCCGCAGCCCTGCCGCCCGACGAACCGTGACACAGGCATTCCGGCCTGTGATTCTTCACCGATCGAATGCCATCCAGACTACAGGCCGGAATGCCTGTATCACCCGCCTCGGAATACGAGTCTTGAGATCGCGCCGTGCACTCAGGTCAGCCAACGCGCTGCGGCCTGCGCCTTCACGCAGAGCTCGGCAGCCTTGAAGGCGTGTGCCTGCGTCATCGCGTGTTCCGTGCGTTTCAGGCAATCGAGGATGAACTCCCCGATAAAGCGGTGACCCACCTTGCCCCCGACATCGAGGTGGTTCTCCCCCTTGTCGTCGACGACGTACACCTGGTTGCCCCGTCGCTCACGCGCAACGTCGACGTATTTGCGCA
>CAYOSX010000198.1:0-2899 GCA_964406745.1 uncultured Opitutus sp. | reverse complement strand
GAACCTCGTCGGTCATGCCCGTGACCGCAAGGCCCTCCGCGAGCTGCTTCGCGTAGGCGTTGAGGCCGAGCCGGAAGACCACACTGAGCGCTCCCATCCACGCGTAGTAGCGCCAGTCGCCGACGAACGCGACGCGCGCGCAGCGACGGAGGAAGACGAAGTAGTTGCGGATGGAGGCGATCATACGTCGAAGTAGTAGAAGAAGCGGGGATTCGTCCCGGCGTCCTCCTTCAGTTGCATGAACACGCGTTTGGTGCGGAGGATCTGGGAGACCTCGCTCTCGGGATCGAGGATGTTGCCGAACTTGCGCGAGCCCGTCGGGCAGACCTCGAGGCAGGCCGGGTAACGCCCGGCTCGCGTGCGCTGGACGCAGAAGTGGCATTTCTCCATGACGCCCTTGTGACGCGGGCGATTGCCGAGATAGGCCATCTCCGGATTGAGCCGGTCGGCCGGGATCGAAGGTTTCGCGAAATTGAAGCGGCGCGCCCAGTAGGGGCAGGCTGCCTCGCAGTAGCGGCAGCCGATGCACCAGTCGTAGTCGATCACGGTGATCCCGTCGCTCTCCTGCCACGTTGCGTTCACCGGGCAGACTTTCACGCAGGGTGGATTCCGGCACTGCTGGCATTGCACCGGCATGTAGAAGTAGCCCGGTTCTGGGACGGATTCGGGGGCGTAGTGGTGGTCGGCCTTTTCGAGGTCAAAGGTGCCGTGCGGCATCTTGAGCACGCGGATGTATTGGATTTCTGGATCGCGGGAGAGGTTGTTCTCCGCCACGCAGGCGTGAACGCACTTCCGGCAGCCGATGCATCGGGAGAGATTGAGCGCGTAGACAAATTCGACGCCGTCCATCGGCCGCAGGTCCCGGACATGGGGGCGGATGCCGTACTGCCGCTCGACCTCGGCCTCGATGCGACGGAGGACCTTCTCCATGTCGGCTGGCGTGAGCTCCTTGTAGTACTTCTGCATGAACTGCTCGGCGGAGGCGAAGTCCTCCATTTCGAACAGCGGACGAAGACTCGCGGCGACGGCGGCAAGTCCGGTGGTGAGGACGGCGGACGTGCGAAGAAAACTGCGCCGCGTCATGCCGCCGGCAGGCACCGGCGCGGGACGGGGGGATCCTGGATCGGCGGCAGGCATTTCAAGGCGGGGTCGGAGAGGAGGGAGCGCCGCCAGGCTCCGCGGTGAGGGAGTGCGGGCCGGGGGCGGGAGCCCGTCCGGGGAAGTGCGGCGTGTGCGGGTCGTGGCAGTTGACGCAGTCCAGCTTCACCGCCGCGCCGGCGGCGAGGTTCCAGTATCCATTCGTGCGTCCGTGGGCGCCGGAGTCCCAGTCGCGAATCGTGGGGCCATGGCAGCTGCCGCAAAGCTGTGAGCTTTGGGCGAAACCCATCTCGTCACCCTCCCGGGTGGAGAGCGTCGTGAGATTGGCCTGGTTGTGGCAGTTGTAGCAGTTGTTGTTGCGACCGTGGGTGCCGTGGCCGAGCACGATGTTCTCGTGCTCCACGGGGATGACGAGCTGGCCGCGTTCATCGTAGGTGAGGACCGGGGGCTTGTCCTTTTCGTGACAGGCGAGGCAGTCAAACTCGGAAACGTCTTCGTTCATTCGCACCCAGTCCGCGTAAGCGGTGCGCACGGGCGCTGGATCGAGGACCTCGGGGTCCACCAATGCCGGAGCCGTTCGAGGGGCGGCATGCCCCCAAGGGTTCAGGATGAAGACGACGGTGAGCAGCAGGAACGTCGCCGACAACGCCCACATGACCAGATTGGCTTTGCGTTCGTTGTGCATCGGGGCGGCGTCCCGGCGTAAGGCGCTATTGCTTCAGGCTGCGGACGTACTGAACCATCGCTTTCATCTCTTCTTCGGAGAGGCCTTCGACCGGCTTCATCCGTACGGTGCCGGCCTCGTTCTTGATGCCTTCCTTCATCGCCTTGAGTGCCTCTTCGTCGGTGAACGAAGCCTGCGCCTCGGCTTTCGTGTAGTCCTTGATCCGGAGTTTTTTTCCCATCTTCGTGTCCCCGGCTCCCTTGGCTCCGTGACACTTGGCGCATTCCGAGGTCCAGACAGCGGCGACGTCAGCGGCCGCGTAACTAATGAGGGTGATGCCTCCGCCGAGGAGAGCGATGACGAGATACTTCTTCATGACGCTTTCTCATGTCGTACTGAGGGGTTTTTGGAGATCCGAGCGATCCGGCCAACAGGGGGTGTGGCGTTGCCGGGACCCTAGACCTTTCTCCGGACGATTGCTGCTCCTGTCTTGCCCAATGCTGCGCATTTCTTGGCCACGCGGGCCCAGACGACATCATTCCCGGCTCCGGGAAACGCGTAATAGCCTGACAACTACGCCTTCGGACGCGGGCGCAGGTGGGCGAGGCCGCCGTCGACCGACCAGATTTGTCCGGTCGTCCAGGCCCCCTCGTCCGAGACGAGCCAGGCGATGAGGCTGGCGATCTCGGCGGGTTGTCCAATCCGGCCCAACGGATGCATCTTCTCCGAGAAGGAACGGGCCTGCGCGGACGCCAGCAACGGCGCGGCCATCGGGGTGTCGATGAGACCCGGGGCCACGGCGTTGATGCGGATGCCTCGGTTGGCGTAGGTGGCCGCGGCGGAGCGGACGAGTCCGTTGATGCCCGCCTTCGCGGCCGCGATCGCCTCATGGCCGGGCAGGCCGGCCTTTGCCGCCACCGAGCTCAGCAGGACAACCGCGCCGCTTCCCTGGCTTTGCATGGGGCCGAGGGCGGCTTTCAGACCAATGAAGGCCGAGGTCAGGTTGATCTCGAGCACACGCGACCAATCGTCGAGCGAGGTCAGGTGGGCGTTGCGCAGAAAGATGGAGCCGACCGTGTGCACGTAGGCGTCGAGCCGCCCGTGCTGCGCGATCACCGCCTGCATGACGCGTTCGAC
>CAYOSX010000197.1:0-2942 GCA_964406745.1 uncultured Opitutus sp. | reverse complement strand
AGCTTGGCGAAGGCGGCGCTCCAGCCTTGGGGCATCTTCGGCGTGGTCTGCCCTTCCGTCGCGTCGAGCAGGCTGACGAGAATCTCGCCTTGGTAGGCGGCATCGTCACTGCGTGCGAGCGTGCGGACGAGGGCATCGAACGGCGATCCATCGCCGGGTTGCGCGGCGGCTGTGGCGCTGAGCGCGGCTTCGCGGCGCGTGAAGAACGGCCGGATGCTCGTGAGCGCGGTCTTCTCACCCAGCGCGCGGGCGCGGGCGGGATCGGCGGCCACCAAGGGTTCGGCCGCGTACCAGACGAGCAGGGGGATGTTGCGGTCTTCCGCGTCCTCGGCGCGACCGAGCAGCGCCTCCACGAGGTCCCAGCGGGCGGCGGGCTCGATGCGCTTGGCGGCCGACGCGAGGAAACGGCGCACGACCGGCGACGGGTCCGTGCGGGCGAGCTCCGCGAAGGCGGCGAGCAAGGCGGGCGAGGGACTCTTGTCCTCACTCATCAGCTGGACCGTCCAGCCACGCAGGTACGGCTCCGGCGACGTGAGCAACTCGAGCGCGATCGTGCCGGTGAGTCCGCGGGTCGCGTGCAACGCCCAGAGCGCACGCAGCCGCCGGGTGACATCCGGATGTTCGCGCAGGATGGCGAGCAAGGCGGCGTGCACCGCGGCGTCGGGGCCGCGTTCCTGGAGGAGCACGCGGGAGCGTCGCACGAACCATTCGTTGGCGTGCAACTGATGCTGCACGAGCTCGGCGCTGGACAGGGCGGCGAGGTCGACGCGCACGGGTGCGGGCGTGCCGTAGGAAAGCTTGTAGATGCGTCCGTTGGTGCGGTCGTGCGGTTGCTGCTGGTGGCAGGCGCGGGCGTCGTACCAATCGCTGTTGAAGATTGAGCCGTCGGGTCCGAGTTCGAGCCGCAGGCCGCGGAACCAGCCGTCGTTGGCCTTCATGAAGTCGGGCGCGTGGCTGCCGATGTAGCCGGAGCCCGCCGGACGCAGGAGCTCGCGGTTGATGCGGTTGCCGAGGATGTTGTGCGTGAAGAGCGTGCCGCGGTACTCGGCGGGAAACGAATCGCCCAGGTAAACCAGCGTGCCCGCATGCGCATGGCCGCCGCCGGCCGCATCGGTGCCGCCCTCGCCGAACCGCGCTTCGGACCACTGCACGCCGCGGTCGTAATGAAAATGGTCCGCGATCGTCTGGATGTCGCCGTAGGTGTACGGGTGAAAGTGCTGTCCGGTCTGGCGCTGATAATGCCCGCCTTGGATGACGTGGTAGAGGTGCGGAATAACGCAGGCTGTCGCGAACGCATCGCCGACGTCATTGAAGTCGAGCCCCCACTGGTTGCTCATGCCTTCGGCGAAGACCTCGAAGATTTTCTTGGTCGGGTGGTAGCGCCAGACACACGCGTTGAGGGGAGTGCGGTCCTTGTCGCGTGCGCCGGGCACACCGACGTTGGAGTGCGTGAAGATGCCCTGGTTGCCGTAGAGCCAGCCGTCGGGACCCCAGACAAAGCTGTTGAGCGTTTCGTGCGTATCGTGCCAACCCCATCCGTCGAGAATCACCTGGGGCGGACCGTCGGGGGTGTCGTCGCGGTTGCGATCCGGGATGAACAACAGGTACGGCGCGCTGCCAATCCACGCGCCGCCGTGGCCGACGGCGATGGCGCTGCCGAAGTTGAGACCCTCGAAGAAGACCTTGCGCGAATCGGCCTGCCCGTCGCCGTCGGTGTCCTCGAGGATGACCACGCGGTCGCGTCCATACGGCGCCCAATCCGGGTAGGAGTAATTTTCCACCACCCAAAGACGTCCGCGTTCGTCGATCGTGAACGCGATCGGTTGGTGAATCATCGGCTCGGCCGCGAAGGCGGAGGAGTGAAAGCCCTGCGGAAGCGTCATCTGCTTCGCCGCCTCGTCGGCGGGCAGACCCGTGCCGGCGGCGACGGGAAACTGACGGTCCTGGGCGTGAGCGCCGAGGCAGAGCGTGAGGGAAACCAAGGCAAGGCAACGGGAGACGGGCGACATGCGGAAAGCGGGGACGAAGGGTTGGCCGGAGAAAGCGCGGCGATGCCGGGGCGGGGCGAGAGGGAATCCAGCGCAAACCCGGCTTCGACCCAATCTCAAAGTTCCGCGGGGCCGCGACAGGGATCGCGCGCATGCGCCGAGGAGACAGAGGGTATTCCCGGAGCGGCGACACTCCTGTCGCCGGGTTTGGGTGCGGGACAGGTATGCGAGCGCCGTCTGGCGTGCGGGTTCGGCGACAGGAGTGTCGCCGCTCCTTTTTTGGTCAGACCGCCGTCGCTTGCCCGCGTACCAGAACGACCGGCGCCACGGGAAGGAAAAGAACACTGCCGCGGGTGGCGCGAGGACTGCTTTATCCGGGCCTCATGACGCCTTCCTTGACCCGCCGGGCGGCAACAGAGAATCTCCCGACCTGCGCCTCAACACGGTTTCGGTCGGTGCTGGTCCTGGGTGTGCTCCTCCCTCTGGTCGCGGGGGCGTGCCGGGCGGCCGAACGCGGGGTCGAGATCCTCTGGGATCGCTACGGCGTCGGGCATGTCTACGCGCAGGATTTGGAAGGACTCTTCTTCGGGTACGGTTACCTGCAGATGCGCAGTCACGGCAACCTCGTGCTGAAACTCTACGGCGAGTCGCGCGGACGGGCCGCGGAGTACTGGGGCGCGGCCAATGATCCGTCCCTGCCCCACGGAGCGCCCGCGAATCTGGAGAATGATCGTTGGGTCTGGCTCAACGACGCGCCGGAGCGCGCGGACGCGTGGCTCGCACAGCAGAGTCCGGACTACCAGCGCTACTTTGCCGCGTTTGCCGACGGGATGAACACGTACGCGGAACGTCACCCCGACGCCCTCGACGCCGAGCGCCGCCGGGTTCTGCCGATCCGTCCGGTGGATGCGCTGCTGCACGTGCATCGGATCGTTCACTTCGGCTACCTGAGCT
>CAYOSX010000196.1:0-2958 GCA_964406745.1 uncultured Opitutus sp. | reverse complement strand
GGTAGACCTCCTCGGGTGTGATCGGGCGCGTGTAGTCGATGTCGAGATACGCGGGGTACGCGATCGGAACGCGCACGAAGTCGAAGCCCCAATCGCGCATCCACGCGAAGCTCTGCGGACGCGTGGCCGGACGCGCCGCGGCCGGATTCGGGTTGAAGAAATCCAGAAAATTGAAGCCCTTCCACTTGGGCAGCGTATTCGCGGCCGGCGAGGAGAGCGAAGGAGCCTTCCCAGGTTGTGAGATTCCCGGCGAGAAACCCATGCCGGCAGCGACCAATCCGAGGCCGGTCGTCTTGATGAAGTCTCGTCGGTCGCAACGGGAAGGGCGCATGGCGTGTGGGGCTTGAGTTATCGTGAGAGGACAGCCGCTTGAAGCATAGGCCAGTCGCGTCCGCGGGCAAGTGCCGTCGACGGTGACGGATGCAGCGAAGTGCACCCCTCGTTCGCCCGATTGACGCCCACCGGCGAGCACGGTTACCCTTCCGACAGCCCTCAACGACCGACTCTCGGCGCGTCCGCCCGGACCGGAAACCCACCCATGAAGCTTCTCCATCGCGCCCTGCTCACCGTCATCCTTGGAACCTGCTCAATCGTGGCAGGCGCAGCCCGGGAGCCGCTCAATGTGATCCTGATCCTGGCTGACGACCTCGGCTACGAAACGATCGCCGCCAACGGGGGAGAGTCCTACCAGACACCCCATCTCGACCGCCTGGCCGCGAACGGTGTCCGTTTCGAGCACTGTTACGCCCAGCCGTTGTGCACACCGTCGCGGGTTCAGATCATGACCGGCAAGTACAACGTTCGCAATTACCGCGGCTTCGGGTCGCTGCCGCGCGGTGAGCGCACCTTCGCCCATCTGCTGAAGGAGGCGGGCTACGCCACCGGCATCGCGGGGAAGTGGCAGCTCGGTTCCGAACCGGACGCCCCGCAGCACTTCGGTTTCGACGAGGCCCTGCTCTGGCAGCACACGCGCGACGGCCGCCTCGCCCGGGACGGCCAACGCCTCGACAAACGCTACGAGAACCCCCACCTCGAGCGCAACGGCGCCGAAGAATCGTATTCCAACGGCGAATACGCGCCTGATCTCATGGTGGATTTCATCTGCGACTTCATGGAGCGCAAGAAGGACGGTCCGTTCCTGGTCTATTACCCGATGATCCTGACGCACTGCCCCTTCGTGCCGACACCGGACTCCGCCGACTGGAATTCGCAGAGTCAGGGATCGCCCACGTACAAGGGAGATCCGAAATACTTCGGCGACATGGTGCGCACCATGGACAAGCTGGTCGGCCGGATCGTCGCAAAGGTGGACGAGTTGGGTCTGTCGGATCGGACGGTCATCCTCTTCACCGGCGATAACGGAACAGACCAGCCCATCGTCTCGCGTCTGAAAGGCCGCGACGTCGCCGGGGGCAAGGGTACCAGCACCGACGCAGGCACGCGGGTGCCGCTCATCGCGAGTGCCCCCGGGCGTTTCAAATCGCGGGTCGTCTCCGACCTTGTGGATTTCACCGACTTCCTTCCCACGCTGTGCGACCTCGCAAACGTCGGCCTCTCACCCATCCGCCAGGATCTCGACGGCCGGAGCTTCCTGCCCCAACTCCTCGGCGAAGCGGGATCGCCGCGAAACTACGTTTACAGCTGGTACAGTCGAGCCGGCCGCGACCGCGACGCCACGGTCTTCGCCCGGACCCAGCAGTACAAATTGTATCGGGACGGTCGTTACATCGACGTCGCCAGCGACGTCGACGAACAGCAACCGCTTGATGAGGGTGCCCTCTCGCCTGAACAACGCCGGACAAAAGCCGACCTCCAGGCGGTGATTGACCGCTACGCACAGTACCGGCAGCCCCGCTGAACAGGCGCTCCACCGCGCCTCCCTGAGAACGCCAAGCTCCAGCTTGGCTCTGTTATATGGAATGCTGGGAGCGCCGACGTCCTCGTCGGCCATCCATTCCCCAGCCTATACGCCCATCGCAAAAAGCCCCCGGAAGAGGGCGATCTTCCGCGGATGCACGGGGAGCGCGGCGACACCCGAATCGACCCGAATCAGCGTCGCTCGCTTCACGATGAGGCCTAGCTGTTCAAGCTGCGCGTTCACAAAAGCGGAGGCGTGCGACGTGGGCCAGGAGTGATTTTGTTTTCGCGTGGAGGCGGACGGCAGCAATCATAGTTCGCATGGTGAATCGGTCCCAGGCAATCGAGCAAGCGGAGCGAGCCGGCTTCGACCTGAGCTTGGTGGACGAAAGTCTCCGGCTTACCCACGAGCAACGTGCGCGTCAGCATGATCAGGCGCTTGCCTTGGTGCTGGAGCTGGATCAATTGCGTCGCGACCGAGGTCATGCAAAGCCTGAGTCAACTGCTTCAACGACTCGCTGATTCAGGCGTCGAGTTTGTGGTCATCGGCGGATGTGCGGGCGGTCCGGAAACTGGATGATGCCAGGATGTCGCGAGACGACCGTCATGCCCGCCTGGTCGGGCGGATTTGTAACTTTGACTAACTCAACATGAGGCCCAACCCGATCACGCGCCGGCGCTTTCTTTGGGCCTCGGCCGCGGGCCTGGCGGCGGTTGGGCTGAACGCCTGTTGGTTTGAACCCAATCGAGTGAGTGTCTCGCGCCATGTGCTCGGAAACCCTATGGCCGGTCGAGATCCGCTTCGGATCGTGCAGTTGTCGGATCTTCACCTCGGTGAGGTGGGTTCCCACGAGGAGCGAATCGCTGATGCGGTTCGCGCGCTCTCCCCTCATCTGATCGTACTCACCGGCGACGCGATCGACCGGCGGGATCGACTGGATGTTCTCGGTGCCTTTCTTTCGCTGCTTCCCACATCGGCTTGGAAATTCTCAATTCTCGGAAACTGGGAGCATTGGGCTCGAATTGATCTTCCATCACTGGATCGCCTTTATGAATCACGCGGGGTTCAGCTCCTCATCAATCGCAGCGCGTCGGTTGAAC
>CAYOSX010000195.1:0-3005 GCA_964406745.1 uncultured Opitutus sp. | reverse complement strand
TTAGGAAAATTAATAATGTCCGACAAAGTCGTTAAAACATTGCGCCAGGTCGTTGCAGATAGTTATGCGCTCATCGGTCAGACGCACCTGTGCCACTGGAACGTCCGAGGCCCATCATTCTTTTCGCTGCATGCTGCCTTTGAAGCCCAGTACACAGAGCTTTTTGCTGCCGTTGATGAAATCGCGGAACGAATCCGAGCCAAGGGATCGTTGGCTCCGGGAGGCTTGGCTAATCTTGCTAAGCTAGCGGAGATACAAGAATTGGCTGAAGACGCGACGGCTCAGGACATGGTCCGCCACCTTCTCATGGCCAACGAAAAGCTACTCAAAGATTTGAAAGTGGCACGAGACGCGGCTGGAGAGGCCGGTGACTCAGAAACAGAGGATCTGATGATCGCTCGTACGCAAGTCCATGAAAAAACCGTTTGGATGCTTAAGAGCTTTCTGGAATAATTTTGCAAGCCTGAGGGGCGAATCCGATTGGGAAGTGCCGGGACATGAAGGAGAAGTTTAATTTTTTTGTCGCGCGACTTCGCGAGCGTTTGTGGTTCAAACCACTCAGTTTTTGTGTCTTGTCGATTGTGGCTGTCTTGCTTGCTAGCCTTTTGGACATGACTTACGTCGGGAACTTTCTACCGGAATTCTCCGCAGAGTCGACTGAAGCTCTGCTGAAGCTGATGGCATCCAGCATGCTAGTCATGGCTACGTTTTCGGTTGGGGCAATGGTTTCCGCTTATGCCTCGGCAAGCAATGCCGCGACACCGCGCACGTTTTTGCTGATCATCGCTGATGACGTTTCGCAAAACGCCCTATCGGCGTTTATTGGTGCGTTCATCTACAGTGTGGTTGCTCTCGTCGCGCTAACGAACGGACATTTCGATGGTAAGGCTAGCCTACTTGTTCTATTTGCGATGACGATGGTGGTCTTCGGTATCGTCATTCTGTCTTTTATTTGGTGGGTGGATAATATTGCTCGACTTGGTCGCCTGGGTTACACCGTCGACAAGGTTGAGTCAGCCGCGGATGTTGCTATACGAAAGCGTCAGATGGCACCTCGACTTGGCGGAATCGCAGCGTTCCATCCACCAAGTGATGCTCACGCTGTTTTCGCCAAAATTGTAGGATACGTGCAGCACGTTCACACAGGTACAATCCAGGAGCACGCAACCCGGTCTCGACTGAGGGTTCTCGTTTCCGCGTTGCCAGGTACATTCTGCACCCCATCTCGTCCCATCGCGTGGATCATTGCGGAGGAGTCCGAAGGGGCTTCGCAGGAAGATATCGACGAAGATATTAAGATGATAGCGAACGCCTTCGTCATTGGTGACTCGCGAGTCTTTGATCAAGATCCACGATTTGGGCTGATCGTGCTTTCAGAAATTGCTAGTCGTGCGCTTTCACCCGCCGTAAACGATCCTGGTACAGCAATCGATGTTGTGCATACGTTGCTGCGATTGTTGCTTACCTGGCACGAAAGCTCCCAAACTGAAGGTGAGAAAACGCAAGAAGTCCGATACGATCGGGTTGCGGTTCCTGAACTTTCGATGGACGACTTGTTTGATGATGCGTTTGCAGCAATTGCTCGCGATGGTGCGGGCACGATTGAAGTCGTGGTGCGGTTGCTAAAGTGTCTTGAAGCCTTAGCGGCGGTAGATGACCAGTCGATCAAGGCAGCGGCAATTGCTCAAGCACGCTTCACTCTAGCCCGAGCTGAAAAGGCTATGACGCTCCCTCACGATCTCAACATCGCAAGAGAATTGGCCGCGTTTGCTCGGTAGCCTACGTTTTGGAAAGCTCGTAGGAAATGCTGAGAAGGTGGTGAGGGTTGACTCTTCACGATGTTTCATGTGTGTTGGAAGTTTGCTTTTCCGAAACACTTAACAGGAGAGAATTGAGCAGGGAAAAAGTGAGGCCGACCATTTTTAATTTTTAATCGATCACTGGACAATCGCCCCTATAGACAGCATCTAACCAAGTGAGTTTTGAATAGCTCCATCGGATTTCGACAAGTTTCATTTGAGAGCTTCAAATCCGGAAATGACATCGAATAGCTCTTCGTCGATGGTGCTTTGACGAAGCTGATGATAGTCACTGTTCAGGTCAGCCAACAATTGATCGATGTTTTTGCCAGCCCGTTGCATGGCGGCTAAACGGCTGGCATTTTCACTGGCGAGTGATTCAGCACAGCTCCCCGTACCGACCCTGAAATTGGGCCTTCTTTGTGCAGTGGCTCTGGAAATACTCTGTTTTTGCCGCACCAAATGAGTTCGAGACCGGTTCGGTCGGTTACTCTGAGTATGCCCTACGCGTGCGCAACCCATTTTGTAAAAAGATGTAGGTAGTCACCGGAAGTCCTATCGCGCCGCTGCCTGATCGTCTTACATACCTTAGTCATCCCAAAAGCTGAACTAGCAACCTGGTTCGCTGCTGCGCGGTATCGGATCTTCAGCTTGATTGCCAACAGGCGTCGCTCTCGCTTGCCCCTCTGGCGGCTATTCAGAGTGGCGACAAGCACGGATCTCCTCACTTAAATTTTGTCGCGTTTCTTCGGCTCAATCATGTGGCGACATTTTTCTACCGCGCGGAACCTGTATGCAATCGAAGGGATTCTGAAGCTTAAGGACCAACCCTTCTGGTTTGGTGGCTGTCGAAAATATGCGGTAGCGTTTCCCGATTCTCGTAACGTCGGGCAGCTTCCCAATGACGTCGATCCAAGTATTGTTTTTTCGCCGAACACCTCGACGACTACGATCGAGCTGTGCGTGGCGCTTTTCGTTCATGGAATCGACTTAAGTCGCCTTCCATAACCCCTGAAGCAATGCGCAGGTGCCGCGAAGGATTAAGACCCGTGTGCGATGCCTTCGGGCACAGCTGGGCTCGAAATAACGTCCGCGTCGTTTTGCTGGTCGACAATACAATTACGGATCGATTAGACAGCTATGCCGCAACCTCACGAGCCAAGCATCTGTTGGCAATAGTTATAGCTCCAGCCCCTCGACGGCTCA
>CAYOSX010000194.1:0-3008 GCA_964406745.1 uncultured Opitutus sp. | reverse complement strand
CTCTACATCACCGACCTGATCGGCTTCGGCGTCAATGGCGTGACCGGCGACTACAGCCGCGGCGCGTCCGGCTTCTGGATCGAAAACGGCCGGCTGACCTATCCCGTCAGCGGCCTGACGGTCGCGGGCAATCTCAGGGAGATGTTCCTGCACCTCACGCCGGCCAGCGATCTGGTGTACAAGAGCGGCATGGACGCGCCGACCCTGCGCGTCGATGGCATGACGGTCGCCGGCCGGTGACGACATTTCATCATCCGTCCGGGAACCGAATCATGTCGCGGTGCGTATCATGATGATGCTCCGACATCCCGCCCTCCTCTCGCTCGCGCTGCTGGCGGGCTGCACGGCCCAGGCGCAGCAGGCCGGCCAGCAAAGCGCGCCGACGACGAATGCCTCGGGCCTGTCGACAAGCGGCCAGGCCGTATCGGCGGCGCTCGACGAGAGCGCCTTTCGCGCCTGCGTGCTCAATCTCCAGTCGGAGGCCGTCGCCCGCGGCATTCCCCAGCAAGTCGTGCAGCGCGCCTTTGCCGGCGTCGCCACCGCCGATCCCAGGGTGATCGAACTCGATCGGCGCCAGCCCGAATTCCTGCTTACCTTCTGGCGCTATGTCGGCAATTCGGTGACCGCCGATCGCGTCGCCAAGGGGCAGCAGCTTCTGGCCCAGCACGGCCCGCTGCTGCGCCGGGTCGAGGCGCAATACGGCGTGCAGCCTGAAGTGCTGGTCGCCTTCTGGGGCCTGGAATCGAATTTCGGCGCCATCATGGGCGATTTCCCAACCATCCGGTCGCTGGCGACCTTGGCCTGCGACGAGCGCCGCGCCAAATTCTTCGCCAACGAGTTGGTGGAAGCGCTGCGCATGGTCGCGGTCGATCGCGTCGAACCGGCGACGATGAAGGGATCCTGGGCAGGCGCATTCGGCAACACGCAGTTCATGCCCTCCACCTTCACCGGCAACGCGGTGGACTATGACGGCGACGGTCGGCGCGATCTGTTTCGCTCGCTGCCCGACGTCTTCGCCTCCTCGGCCAATTTCCTCAGCCGCAGCGGCTGGCGCGCTGGCGAGCAGGCCTCGCACGAGGTCGTCCTGCCGCCGAATTTTCCGTACGATCAGGCCGATCCGTCGATCGAGAAGACCAATGCCGAATGGGCCGCGCTGGGCGTGCGCCGCGTCGATGGCCAGGCGCTGGGCCCGCCGGACACCAGAACGGCGATCGGTCTGCCGGCCGGCCATCGCGGGCCGGCCTTCCTGCTGCTGCCGAATTTCAAGGTCATCCTGAAATGGAACCGCTCGCTGCTCTACGGGCTTGCGGTGAGCATCCTGTCGGAACGTCTTGCCGGGCGGCCGGGCATGACCGCGGTGCAGACCTGGGACGAGCCGCCTCTGTCGGCCACCGACATCGTTGACATGCAGGACGTGCTGCGCCGGCTGGGACATTACCCGGACGAATCCGACGGGCTGGTCGGCCCCAAGACCCGCGCCGCCATCCGCGCCTTCCAAGCCCGGGCCGGCCTGCCGCAGGACGGCTTCCCCGATCAGGACCTGCTGAGCCGGTTGCGGGCGGCCAGATAGAAGCCGGCGCCACGCTCAGGGAGTTTTCAGCCTGATCGCCTGCTCGGCGACATCGACGCTAAGCGGGAGAGCAGCCACGATATCGCCGTCGGCCTGCACGACCTGCCCGACATGGCCGAAAATCTCGACGCGATCGCCGCGCACTACCCGATAGCCGGCGGCTCGCGAAAGCGCGTTGCGCAACAGGGCCGAGCCGTAGCGCAGCACCGACATCCGGCCGGCACGCTCGAACAGGCAGACATGCAGATCCCGCCGCGCAAGGACCGCCTCGGGCGCCGCGACGAACGGTCCGGCATATAGACGGCCGCGCGAAATCACCACCGATGCTGCCTGGCGGGGCACGCCGTCGACGATAAGCCGGAACAGGTGCGGCCGGTACGCGATGAAGCGCCCGGCCGAGGCCCAGCCATAGGCGATGCGCCCTAGGCGCCGTTTGATCCGCAGATCGACATGCCGGACCACATCGGCATCGAACCCGATGCCGGCCATCGTGACGAAATGACGGACCCCATCGCCACTGCGCAGACGCCCCGGATGGAACGCCAGTTCGCGCGGCCCCAATAGGGCCGCCACTATTGCCGCGGCGTCGGTCGCAAGGCCGATTTCGCGCGCCAGCACATTGACGGTGCCAAGCGGAACGAGACCAAGCGGCGGCACCTCGCGCCCGGCAGCGGCAGCCGCCATCAGGCCGTTGATCGCCTCGTTGATCGTGCCGTCGCCGCCCGCGACCACCAGGAGGTCGACCGCCTGCGCGTCGCGCGCCAGCCGTTCGGCGTCGCCGCGGGCTTCGGTCGGCTGCAGCACGATATCCACACCCTGCGCCCGCAGCCGTTGCAGCACCGATTCGAATCGGCGCAGACGCCGCCGCCCGGCAGTCGGGTTGTAGATCACCACTGCCCGACGCGATCGTTCCGTCTCCTGAATCCCGTTCATCCGCACGCGGACCGCTCGCCCATCGTCAAGCATTGCAGAATAGTGACGGTTCGATTACATCGATGTTTCATTTTTGTTTTACAATATTCATGTTCGATTCATTGAGTTGTACTAGATATTGGGATAGATAGACGCTCAATGACCTTCGCGTCCACAGAATTATCCCCAGACAAATTCAGGCATGGGGCAAGCCTCCCTCCTGAAGCGCAGCCCCGCCATTGCCGCGCCATCTTTCTCTCCGACATCCATCTCGGCACGCGCGGCTGCCAGGCCGAGTTGCTGCTCGATTTCCTCAAGCACCACGAAAGCGACTATCTCTACCTCGTCGGCGACATCGTCGATGGCTGGCGTCTGAAGCGGTCGTGGTTCTGGGCCCAGAGCCATAACGACGTGGTGCAGAAAATCCTGCGCAAGGCGCGCAAGGGCACGCACGTGATCTACATTCCCGGAAACCACGACGAGGCGGCGCGCGACTATTGCGGCCTGAATTTCGGCGGCGTGCAGG
>CAYOSX010000193.1:0-3055 GCA_964406745.1 uncultured Opitutus sp. | reverse complement strand
CCTGTGTGCGGCTGTGCAGCGTGAGGGCGAGAATCGGCACGTCGTCGATGGTGCGCGGCTTGACGATGGGCGTGCCGACGCCGGCGGGAATGCGGTCAAAGTTGGTTTGCAACTTCTGGTTGAGCCGGACCAGGGCCGCTTCGATGTCGGTGCCGACCACGAAGCGCACGATGACGAGCGAGCGACCGGGGCTGGAGGTGGAGTAGAGATATTCGACGCCCGGGATTTCCCAGAGGAGTTTCTCCATCGGGCGCGTGACACGATTTTCGACCTCGTGGGCGGAGGCGCCGGGCATGGCGACGATCACGTCGACCATGGGTACCTTGATCTGAGGTTCCTCCTCGCGGGGAAGCTGCAGAACGGCGAAGGCGCCGAGCACCACCGAGGCGATCACGGCGATCGGCGTGAGCTTCGAGTCGACGAAGTACGCGGCCAACCTGCCGGCCATGCCGAAACGGGGGGCGTCGGGCGTGCTCATCGGGTGATGCGCTGACCGTCGCGCAGGGCGGCGGGCGGATGCAGGACCACGACCTCCCCGGCGGAGGCGCCAGAGAGCAGTTCCACCCGCTCGCCCAAGGTGGCGCCGGTGCGGACGAGGCGTAGCTGGACGCGATCGTCGGTGACGATCCAGACCCGCTCCATCTGGCCGAAACGGGTCACGGCGGAGGCAGGTGCGAGCAAGGAACGGTGGTCGCCGGCGGGCCACAGGACGCGAACAAATTGTCCAGAGCGGGCGGGTGCGCCGGCGGGGAGGTCGACCTTGGCGAGGCGTGTCCGGGTGGAGGGGTCGGCCGAGGGCGAGAACTCGGCAACCTGCCCGGTGACCACGGAGCCATCGAGTTGCACGGTTACGGAAGTACCCACCTCGAGGACGGGGAGGGACTCCGGAACGTGGGCTTCGGCCCTCAGACGGGAGGGGCCTTCGATCTCGATCAACGGGGCACCCGGGACCGCGAGGTCACCGACTTCGACGTGCCGGCCAGTGACGATGCCGTCAAAAGGCGCGGAAACGGTGGTGTAGGAAGCCAGGGTTTCCGCTTCGCGCACGGCGGCGGCCGCGGCGCGCCGGCGGTCCTCGAGGGTCCGTGCGACCTCGGCGCTGGAGGCACCTTGGCGGACCAAGGTCGTCTCGCGGGCGAGGTCGCGTTCGATCTGGTCGAAGCTGGCACGGGCCTGTTGGAGGCGTGCTTCGATTTCGCCCGCGTCGAGCGTGATGATGGGTTCGCCTGCGCGGACAGACGCACCGATCGGCACGTGGAGTTGGGCGACCCTTCCCATCAGGCGGGCGGAGAGCGACGCCCGGTCGACCGGGCGCACGGTGGCGGTCACGCCCTGAAGGCGGGCGCTCACCACCTCCTCGACCATGGCGGTCTTCACCGCGAGCGGATCGCCCTCGACGATCGGCTGGGGTCCGCCGGACGGACGACCGCATCCTGCGAACAGGAAGAGTGCGACGGCGGACAAGGTTGCAGCGGTGAGGTGGCTCATGGCGCGTCGTGCGGCGAAGGACGGTTAGGAGTGGGCCGGCGGCTGGCGCTTTCCCCAATGGATGCGGCCGGAGGCGTCGACCCAGTGAAGCTTGTCCAGCAACCACGTGGGCGGGCAGAACCCGGTGAAGGCGGACTGGATGAGGTTAAGGGCCACGAAGGCGGTAAGCAAGAGCCACCAAGGGCTTGCGAAGTGGGCCAGCAGAAGGCTGGCGAGGATCATGGTGCCGGCGAGGGCGCGGACGAAGGACTCAGTTTTCATGGCGGGAAAGTTTCGATTTGATTTATATGAGCATATACGCATATACTTGAAATCATGTCAAGCGGCTGTTCACTCGGTTTCATGGCTGGAAAAAAGATTCGCATCCTCTCCGACGAGGCGCTCGCCCTGATCGCCCGTCGCTTTGCGCTACTGGCGGAGCCGATGCGGCTACGTCTGTTGCACACCCTGTTTGCCGGGGAGAGGAACGTGAATGCGCTGGTGGAAGCGAGTGGCGGGACGCAGGCAAACGTCTCCCGGCACCTCCAGGCATTGGCGGAGGCGGGCATCCTTGCGCGCCGCAAGGAAGGCCTGCAGGTGTTTTACAAGATCGCCGACCCGTCGATCTTTGAACTCTGCGAGCTCGTCTGCGGCAGCCTCGAGCGACAGCACGCGCGGCGGGTTGAGGTGTTTGCGCGCTGAGGGGGCATCATTTTGTCAAGAATCATGAGCCCACGTCATGGGCTATCTTTTGATCACAATGTTCCAGATTCATAAAAATATGTTCCTCGCTAAGAATTTCGCAACTCTATCAGTCCTGCTTTGTGCTACGGTCGTTCGAGATGCGAGAGGAGATAACTACGCAGGTTTATATGCGGATAGCATCCCTGCGGTCGTCCTCGTAATTCCGCCGCCGAAGGATGAAAATGTAGGTGTTTTCAGAGATTATATATGGGGAATTGATGTTGTTAAGGTAACTCGGGATGAGGTGGAAATCACCGGTTCGCCAAGGGATATTCATTTTCAGTTTTATAATTTTGGGGCTGAGAAGAAAACCGACGCGGGGGCCTACTTTTATTTGATCCCGTTTGACCAACTGCTATCTGCAACGGCAGAGCTGAGCGATATAAAATCAGGTAACCCAAAGATTATTGCCTTTGAAATAGAAGACTCTGAGTGGGGTAATATTACGATTACCTATCGAGCCCGATATCCAGATGGCAGTAAGAGTCGACTGCTGGAAGTCAGTCTCGGAGTTAGCAATCTTCGGATTGAATAAGGACACTCAAAATACAACAATACTCTGCCTGACCCCATGGAAATGGACGGTCTATGCCCGGACGTTCGACCGAATGGCCGAAGCCCGTTGAGGAAAGGCTGGCCGAGCGACCGATGATCGACGTTAAGGCATACGTTGTCGCCCGTTGTGAGGAACTTCTTGGTGGGACGAAAGGGACAACGCTCCGGGGCGAGCCGACGGAGGGGTAGGGCTCTTTGGCTGGACGGACACTCCTGTCCGTCGGGGGAGGCAAGGTAAGAGTCCGCCCGGGTGCCTCGTAGTCTTGGGCGCCTGATTGCGATAGAGTTG
>CAYOSX010000192.1:0-3098 GCA_964406745.1 uncultured Opitutus sp. | reverse complement strand
GATCGGCTTCGGCGTCAACGGCGTGACCGGCGACTACAGCCGCGGCGCGTCGGGCTTCTGGATCGAGAACGGCAGGCTGGCCTGGCCGGTCAGCGGCCTGACCGTGGCCGGCAACCTCAAGGACATGTTCCTGCGCATGACGCCGGCCAGCGACCTCGTCTACAAGAGCGGCATGGACGCGCCGACCCTGCGCATCGACGGCATGACGGTGGCCGGCCAGTGACGCCCCGTTATTTCGCCGCCGCCCTGGAACCGCTGGCCACCATTGCGCGTAACAATGGGATGAGCCGTTCCCTTGCCCTGCTTTCGCTCGCCCTGCTTGCCGGCTGCACCGCCCAGGCCCAGCAATCATCCGCTCCGCAATCGACGGCGCCCGCTTCCGGCATTTCCGATTCCGGCCAGCCGGTCTCCGCCGCTCTGGACGACAGCGCCTTCCGCGCCTGCCTGCTCAATCTCCAGTCCGACGCCGCCGCGCGCGGCATTCCACAGAATGTCGTGCAGCGCGCCTTCGCCGGGATCACCACAGCCGATCCCAGGGTCATCGAGCTCGATCGCCGCCAGCCCGAATTCCTTCTGAGCTTCTGGCGCTACGTCGGCAACGCCGCCTCCGAACAGCGGGTCGCCACCGGCCGCCAGATGCTGGCCCAGCACGCCGCCCTGCTCGGGCGCGTGCAGGCGCAGTACGGCGTGCAGCCCGAAGTTCTGACCGCGTTCTGGGGCCTGGAATCGAATTACGGCGGCAATCTCGGCGACTTCCCCACCATCCGCTCGCTTTCGACCCTGGCCTGCGACGAGCGCCGCGCCAAGTTCTTCCAGGCCGAGCTGGTCGAGGCGCTGCGCATGATCGCCGTCGACCGCATCGAACCCGCCGCCATGCGCGGCTCCTGGGCCGGCGCCTTCGGCCACACCCAGTTCATGCCCTCGACCTTCACCGGCAACGCCATCGACTACGACGGCGACGGAAGGCGCGATCTGTTCCGCTCGCTGCCCGACGTCTTCGCCTCGTCGGCCAATTTCCTGCGCAACAGCGGCTGGCGCCCCGGCGAACGCGCCGCGCACGAAGTGACCCTGCCGGCGAACTTCCCCTGGGACCAGGCCGATCCTTCGATCGAGAAGACCAACGCCGAATGGGCCGCGCTTGGCGTGCGCCGCATCGACGGCCAGCCGCTCGGCGCGCCGCAGGACATGACCGCGATCGGCCTGCCCGCCGGCCATCGCGGCCCCGCCTTCCTGCTGCTGCCCAACTTCAAGGTCATCCTGCGCTGGAACCGCTCGCTGCTCTACGGGCTGGGCATTCACATCCTGTCCGAGCGCATCGCCGGCCGGCCCGGCATGAGTGCGGTGCAGAGTTGGGCCGAGCCGCCGCTGTCCGCGACCGACATCGTCGAAATGCAGGACGTGCTGCGCCGGCTGGGCCACTACCCCGATCCGTCCGACGGGCTGGTCGGCCCCAAGACCCGCGCCGCCATCCGCGCTTTCCAGGCCTCCGCCGGCCTGCCCCAGGACGGCTTTCCCGACCAGGACCTGATGACGCGGCTGCGCAGCGTCAGATGATTTGCGTCATCCTGAGCGATAGCGAAAGATCTCCTCTCCTCGAGTCCAATCTCACCGATTGAGGGAAGATGCTTCGCTATCGCTCAGCATGACGGAATCCGGGACTGCGTTCATGGCACCTTTAGCCTGATCGCCCGCTCGGCCACGTCGGCCGTCAGCGGCAGCGAAGCGACGATGTCGCCGTCGGCCTGCACCAGCTGGCTTGCCACGCCCAGCACCTCGATCTCGCGACCGCCTACGACGCGATAGCGACGCGCCTGCACCAGCCGGTCGGCCAGCAATGCCGCGCCGTAGCGCATCACCGCCAGACGGCCGGGCTGCTCGAACAGGCAGGCATGCAGCTGCGGCCGCTCCAGCGCCGCATCGGGCGCGCAGAGATATGGGCCGGCATAGTGGCGGCCGCGCGAGATCACCACCGAGGCGGCCTGGAACGGGGCGCCGTCGATGTTCAGGCGAAAGAGATGCGGGCGGTAGGCCAGCAGCCGCCCGCCCGACGCCAGCGCATAGGCGCCTTTGCCCAGAAGCCGCTTGGTCGCCAGATCGACATGCGCCACCACGTCGGCGTCGAAGCCGACTCCGGCCATCATCGCGAAATGTCGCTCGCCCGTCGCGAAGCGCAGCCGGCCGGGCCGGAACGCGATGCTGCGCCCGCCCGTCAGCGCCGCGACGATCGAGGCGGCGTCGACCGGCAGGCCGATCTCGCGCGCCAGCACGTTGGCGGTGCCCAGCGGAACGAGGCCCAGCGCCGGCGGCGCACGCCCGTCCTCGCAGCGGTGCATCAGCCCGTTGACGACCTCGTTGATGGTGCCGTCCCCGCCGGCCGCCACCGCCAGATCGTCCGGATCGATCGCCGCCGCCAGGCGTTCGGCGTCGCCGCGCGCGCCGGTCGGCTGCAGCACGATATCCACACCCTGCGTCCGCAGCCGGGCCAGCACGTCCTCGAGCAGGCGCAGCCGCCGGCGTCCGGCCGTCGGGTTGTAGACGACCTGCATCCGCGCGCCCGCTGGCCGGTCCGATTTCTCCTGCATCGCCGCGAAATCCCCCCGGCATCCGTTGTCTTCCGCGCTCATGTTACGGAATATTGACGATAGCGTTACGGTGCCGTTTCACTTTTGTTTTACAATATTCATATTGGATTCATTGTCCTGCACCAGATGTTGGGATAGATAGACGCGCAATGAGCTTCACGTCCACAGAATTATCCCCAGACGAATACAACGGCGGGATCGACGTGCCGCCCGAAATCGCGCCCCGGCGCTGCCGCGCCATCTTCCTCTCCGACATCCATCTCGGCACGCGCGGCTGCCAGGCCGAACTGCTGCTCGACTTCCTCAGGCACAACGAGAGCGATTACCTGTATCTGGTCGGCGACATCGTCGACGGCTGGCGGCTCAAACGCTCGTGGTTCTGGGCCCAGAGCCATAACGACGTGGTGCAGAAGATCCTGCGCAAGGCGCGCAAGGGCACGAAGGTAATCTACATCCCCGGCAACCACGACGAGGCGGCGCGCGACTATTGCGGCCTGAATTTCGGCGGCGTGCAGG
>CAYOSX010000191.1:0-3166 GCA_964406745.1 uncultured Opitutus sp. | reverse complement strand
CAACGCGTCGACCCGGCAGACGAGGGCGGCGGCGGGCACGTAGCCGACCCGCGTGCCGGCCGCGACCGGGGCCGCATCGGGACCGAGGTCGAGGGGCGACCGACGGCGCTCGTAGCGGGCGAGCACCCCGCGACCGGGGCGGCTGCGGACCCGCGGCGCGACGAGCGCGACCCGGGGGTCGGCGAAGTGGGGGAGCAGCCGGTCCAGCCAGTCGTCGGGGACGGTGACGTCGGTGTCGAGGAAGGCCACGAACGCGGTGCCGACCTCGGCGAGTCCGGCGGCGCGCGCGCCGCCGGGTCCGAGGTTGACCGCCAGGCGGAGATCCGCGCCCGGGATCGGCGGGTCGGACGCGTCGTCGACCACCACCCGTCGTCGCGCGCCGCCGGTGGTGGTGCGCGGCGGGCGCCCGTGGGCGGGGATCACCAGGGTGACCTCGTCGGGCGACCGTCCGCCCCCGGGGCTCGGCACCGGGTGGACGGTGCCGCTGTCGAGGAGTCGGTCGAGGAGCGGGTTCGGGGTCACCTCGTCACCCGCGGCAAGTCGGTCGACCCAGCGCTCTCCGGCCGGGGTGAGCCGGAAGAGCCGCAGCGGGGATCCCCCCAGGATCCCGCTCGGCACCCGGCGCACGGAGCGATCCAGCCGGTACTGCATCACGATCCCCCGCCATCGGCCCGATCCGCGGCGGCGGCCCGCCCGAGCTCGTCGAAGGCGGTCACCAGGTCGTCGGCGAGGCGGGCGAAGAGCGTTGCGCCCACGGCGGCGGTGGCCCCGGTCGGGTCGCCGAGCACGCCGCTCGGGCTGATCGCCGCGACCCCGTGCTCGACCAGCTCCTCGATCGGTGGGACGGGTCCGGCCGTGAGGCGGTCGCGGCGGACCAGGTCGGGGCGCAGGTGCAGCAGCAGCGAGGTCTCGGTGTACCCGGCGTGCGGATCGCCGCCCGGCACCCGCGGCCACCAGGCCACGACGCGACGCGACTCGGTCCGCAGCCCGGTGACCGCCCGCTGGATCGGGAGGAGGTTGCCGCCGTGCCCGTTCACGAGCAGCACCCCTCCACACCAGTCGGCCGACCGGACGAGCTCGACGACCAGCGACTCGGTCACCTCGGCCCCGATCGAGAGGGTGCCGGGGAACCCGGCGTGCTCGCCGCTCGAGGTCACCGTCAGCGTCGGCCCGACGAGTGCCTCGGGACGTCGACCGGCGAGCTCGGCGACGAGTGCCTCGGCCACGATCGTGTCGGTCGCGAGCGGGAGGTGGGGGCCGTGCTGCTCCCAGGAGCCGACCGCCACCACGAGCACGCGGCCGGCGGCCCCGGGCGCGAGGTCGGTCCAGGTGTCGGCACCGGGTGCCGCTCGCTCGGTCACCCGTGCGACGGTACCGTCGGTCCGGCCGAGGTGGGTCCGGGGCGCCGGCAACCCGTGCGGGACGGCGACGTGTCGGCCGTCATGCGGCCCGGCCGGGTGAGATCTGGGAAGATGACCGGCCGTGAACGGCATCGACTCCACCGCCACCGACACCGTGTGGCTCTCGCCCGAGACGCTCGAGCTGGTCCGAGCCCACGTCCCGATCGTGTACGTCGACGCCGTCCCGGTGCGGGTGGACGACACCGGTCGGGTCACCGCCGTCGGGCTGCTGCTGCGTGTCGCCGCCGACGGGACCATCAGTCGGATGGTCGTGAGCGGTCGGGTGCTGTTCGGCGAGCGGGTCCGCGACGCACTCGTGCGCCACCTCGAGAAGGACCTCGGCCCGATCGCGCTGCCCCGCATCCCGGCTGATCCGTCGCCGTTCACCGTGGTGGAGTACTTCCCCGATCCCGATCGCAGCGGGTTCCACGATCCGCGCCACCACGCGGTGAGCCTGGCGTACGTGGTCCCCGTCGACGGCGAGTGCCAGCCCACCCAGGAGGCGCTCGACCTGGCCTGGTTCACGCCCGACGAGGCCGTCAGCCCGGCCGTGCGCGCCCAGATGACCGGTGGTCACGACCGGCTGCTGCGTCTGGCGCTCGCCCACGTCGGCCAGCTGCCCTGACGGTGAGCGAGACCGAGCGGTAGCTCCACCACCCACCGCGCGAAGGCGCGTAGCATGCCCTTCGATGCCCGAGGGCGACACCATCCACCGCACCGCCAGCGCATTGCGCACGGCGTTGGTCGGTCGGACCATGGTGCGCTTCGATGCGCCGCGGCTCTCGGGGCCGGTGCCGCACGCAGGTCGTCACATCGAGAAGGTCGTGAGTCACGGCAAGCACCTCGAGATCGTGTGGGACGACGGCATCGTCCTCCACACCCACATGCGCATGACGGGGTCGTGGCACCTCTACCGGATCGGGGAGCGCTGGCGCCGCCCGTACCGGCAGCTGCGGGCCTCGATCGAGACCGACGAGTGGATCGCGGTGTGCTTCAACGCTCCGATCGTGGAGACCTATCGGGTGCCCGACCGGCGTCGCCACCCCGGCATGGGCCGTCTCGGGCCCGACCTGTGCGACAACGAGGCCGACCTGGGTGCCGTGGTCGACCTGCTGCTCTCGTACCCCGACGCCGATGCGCGCCTGCGCGACGTGCTCCTCGACCAGCGGGTGATGTGTGGCGTGGGCAACGTCTACCGGTGCGAGGTGCTGTGGGCGACCGAGCTGAGCCCCTGGGCGCACGTCGGCGACCTCGCCCATGGCGACGCGCAGCTGCTCGTCAACACCGCTGCGCGGATGCTGCGCTCCAACCTGCACCACGCGAAGCGCGTCACCACGGCGGCGACACCGGGGGGTCTGGCCGTGTACGGGCGCAACGGTCAGCGGTGCGCCCGCTGCCACGACACCATCGAGGTCCGCCGGTCGGGTGATCCGCCGCGGCTGCTCTACTGGTGCCCCGGCTGTCAGACCCGGCTCGACCGGCGCTCGGTCGACGACACCCCGCACATGGACCCGCATCCGGCGGCGGCCAAGTTCCTGGCCGAGCTGCCCTGGCGTTGCGACGCCGGCTGAGCGGCGCCGTCAACCGCGGCCCATCACCCGGTCGACGAGGATCTCGATCGCGGCGCGATCGGCACGTTCGCGTGGCGCCTGGTAGCGCTCGGCGTACGCCGCCTCGGCCCGGGCGACGGCGGCCGGATCGGTGACCAGGCGGACCTGACCCACGAGCGTCAGCCATCGGCCGCCGACGACCTGCGAGACGGCGGC
>CAYOSX010000190.1:0-3186 GCA_964406745.1 uncultured Opitutus sp. | reverse complement strand
ACCTTCGCTCCCAACGCCTTCGCCGTCGGCTCCGACGCGCCGCTGGTCCCGCCCGGGACCTTCTTCACCGGCGGCCATGTCGACCACCCGACCACCGAGCTCGTTGGCGGCATGATCACCATCGTGAGCACCCCCGGATACACCAACGCCTACTTCGTCGACCCGAACGACCAGAACAACGAGTTCGATCCGCTGAAGGGCAAATGGATCTTCCGCCGCGACATCGCCGTCATTGCGAAGGCCACCGTCCAGCCCTCCGCCCAACGCGGCGCCCCGATCACCGCCTACGTTTCCCAACGCCTCTCCGTGCGTGGCGCGCCGCTCTTCGCCCATGCGATCTTCTACAATATGGACCTCGAGATCGCCCCGGGGCCCAACATGACCATTTGGGGCCCCGTCCACGCCAACGGAAACGTCTACGTCTCCAAGCAAGGCTCCGGCCCGCTCAACTTCATGGCCCAGGTCACCGCCACCGGCGGCCTCTACAAGGGTTTCAAGACTCCACCCATCCAGGCCAACGGCGCCACCGAGGTCTCGCAGAACAACGATGTCTACTTCGTCAACAAGGCCGGAGCCACCGTCAGCCTCAAGCAGGGGGGCGTCTGGAAGGATCAGAAGATGGGCAACGCTTCCGAATCGGACCAGACCAACGGCGACTTTCGTTCGTATTCATCCAATACCTACAACGGGAACCTGCAGACCAAGTCGCACGGCATCCAGCCCTACAAACCGGTCGCCATCGGCGACTATGAGGAAGACCCCACGCCGTACAATGGATTCGATGACTCCAAGAACGAAGGGCGCGCGTTGATCGAGCCGCCCAAGGCCGCCTCCGACCCCGACTACAACGCCGAGCTCGAGAGCCAGAAGCTCTCGCGGAAGTCCGGGCTCTACATTGCGGTCAACCCAAGCTCCACCGACCGGACCGCGCGCAAGCCCGACGGCTCCACCTTCACCCTGCCGGCCAACTCCGTGAAGGCGTTCAAAAAGGATGGCACCGAGGTCTTCCTTCCTGGCACACCCGGCCACAGCAGTCCGGGTGGCGACCCCGTCGTGACCATCAAGCCCGACCAGATGACCGACCTGCGCCGCCACGACCCGGGCTTCGACTACGACGCCGCGCGCTCCTCCGCCAATCCCTATGCGGGCAAGTCCATCGACATCGTCGAGGTGGACATGAATGCCCTCAAGAAGGCCGTCGACCGCACCGTCAACGGAGCGTCATCGACCAGCGTTTATGCCGATTACACGCAAAGCGCTCCAAGCACGGTCGCCATCGACGATTCGCATCGAATCGAGAATCTCAGCGCGAGCGATTGGAACGGCGCCATCTACATCGAGTCGGTCGATGCCGAGACGCGCAAGGACTCCGGCGTTCGCCTGATCAACGGACGCGGCCAGGTCGCGTCGAAGTCGGGCTCGGCCGGCGTCGCCGACGAAGGGCTGACCCTCGCGACCAACGACGCGATGTACATCCTCGGGCATTTCAATGCTGACGGCAGCATCAACAGCAGCACCAGCGGCACGTCCAACAGCGCGCGTTACCCGGAATCCGGCGAGCGCCCCGTGGCCCTGGCGGCCGATGCCATCACCTTGCTGTCCCAGCCCACGTTCAACAGCTCCGGCGAACAAACCGGTGGCTGGAACGATTCCTTGAGCGGACACCGCATGGGCTCGGGCAACTGGAGTCCGTCCTGGGCGACATCCTCGCCCTCCAATGGCAACCGTATCGACGGCACGGCGACATCGATCGTGCCGACCCCCTACACCGGCGCCACGGCCGGTTCGGCTCGGACCATCAAGTTCGCAGGAGGTTCGGCGGAGATCGCCGCGGCCTTCCTCGTGGGTGTCACGCCTTCCAACAAGAATGGCAGCGGACAAAACAGTGGCGGCGTGCACAACCTGCCCCGCTTCCTCGAGGACTGGGACGGCACCGCCGCCATCCGCGGATCGATCGTCGTGATGTACGAAAGCCGCGTTGCCGATGAACCGTGGGGCCTGCGTTTCTACTCACCGCCCACCCGGCTTTGGGGCTTCAACACCCTTTTTGGCACTGAACAACGCTATCCTCCGCAAATGCCGCTGGTGATGTCGTATCGCCGCGTGGACTTCACTGACCTCACCAAAGCCGAGTACGACACCCTGAAGGCCGCCCTGCCCTCCGGTTCCGGCTCAACCGGCGCCAGCCTCCCGGTCCCGCCGACGCCCTGATCTCACACCTGGTGCCGCCAAGCCAATCGTTCTCGCAGTCTTTATCCATCCGCTGCGAAGGCCCTCCGGCTATGGTCGCGGCGTAAAGCCGCTCCTGCTTCCGAGTTCAGGCCGGAGCCACTGCGCGAGCTTCTCCCACGCCCGCGCCCGGTGGCTCAGGCGGTTCTTTCCCTCCTCTTCCATCTCGGAAAACGTCAGCGAGCTGCCGTCCGGCACGAACAGCGGATCGTAGCCAAAACCGCCGCCCGCTCTCGGCGCCCGCGCGAGCGTTCCTTCACAGCGGCCCTCGAAGACATGCTCGGCGCCGTTCCCATCGATCAACACGAGCACGCAGACAAAATACGCCCCCCGCTTGCCGGGCGGAATCTCCGCCATGACGCGAATCAGCTTCTCGAGATTCGCAGCGGCATCTCCCTGCGGTCCCGCGTAGTAAGCCGATTCCACTCCAGGCGCTCCACCAAGGGCGTCGACACAGAGACCGCTGTCGTCCGCAAGCACCCAGGCATCCGCTCCGACCTTCGCCTTCAACGCCTGGGCTTTCGTCCGGGCATTGCCCACAAAGGTGCCCGTGTCCTCCTCGACCTCCGGCATGCCTCCCACGTCGCGTGCCGACCGGATGGTCAGCGCCATTCCGGACCGGCGGGCAAGCTCCTGAAACTCTCCCACTTTATGGCTGTTCCCGGAGGCTAGATGAAGGATAGCGGCAGGCGTTGACGACGGCATGACGTTGCTCATCGCACGCCGATCACCGTTTCGTCGATCTGCAATTTCCCGGGATAGACAATCCGCCCGCGCAGCAGGTCGTCGTCGCCAAATTGTTCACGACGCACCTCGGTGAGGCGGACGGAGGCGCCCACCTTCTCCGTCCGCAGGCCGCTGAAGATCGAACGCGCCTTTTCATCCGCCAGCAGGAGGGGCGCGCGGTAGGCGAAGAGGTAATCGAGCGCCCGCGCCGCCAGGGCCGCTGGCGCCTCG
>CAYOSX010000189.1:0-3205 GCA_964406745.1 uncultured Opitutus sp. | reverse complement strand
CTTCACACTAGGCGAAGTCAAATACAAAAAACACATCTATGACTTCAATTGCGAAGTAATGCCTCAAAAAACAAACGGCTTATTATCACTCTCCGAACTCCCTGAATTCATAGACTATCTTGCAAAAATTAACTACAACAGAAAACTAAAAATATTCTTCGAATAACTCTAAAAAAATCTTATCATGCTGAACTTGTTTCAGCATCTTTTTTTTGTCTTTACGAGCTTGCTAGAAATCTCCTACGTAGTAGACTCCCCTCTTTTGTCTTTCCGAGCTTGTTAGGAATCTCTTACGCAGTAGGCTCTCTTTTTGTCATTCCGCTAAATTAGGAATCTCCTATGCAGTAGGTACACTTTAAGCTACGCTTAAAAAAACCTGAAACCTGAAACAAAAACAACCAAATCCTATGAACAAATAAGATATTTAATACATTTTGTTGATAAATAATTCAATTTAAAAGGTTTTCAATATTTACAAGAAAATGGAATTTTGTATGTTTGTAAATCTCTCTAATACTATTCCATTGGCAACTAATAAACATGCACAAATTCGATATAACACTCTTGATAAGTGTTTTAGGAATCCAGGTAAAAGATTTGCTATTGAGGATTTAGTGGCTGCATGTAACGACTCTATTTACGAGTTTACAGGAAAAGAAGAAGGCATTAAGAAAAGACAATTGTATGACGATATTCGATTCATGGAAAGCGAACAAGGCTGGTCTATCGAACTGGAGAAAACAAAAGACGGCAGAAAAGTGTACTATCGCTATGAAGATCTAAACTTTTCTATATCAAATAAACCATTAAATGAAACAGAAGCTTTTCAACTAAAAGAAGCTTTACTAACATTAAGTAGGTTCAAAGGTATGCCACAATATGATTGGATTGAGGAATTAGGTACGCGATTAGATGCTGAATTCAAATTGAATAAAAACTCAGAAAAAGTAATGAGTTTTGAAGAAAATGAGTACTTAGAAGGCAAACCCTTTATCTCCGAGTTATACAACGCTATCATTTACAAAAAAGTAGTTGCAATTGAATACAAAACCTTTAAAAATGAAAACAGTGTAACCTACGAATTAAGCCCTTATCATTTGAAGCAATTCAACAAGCGTTGGTTTCTGTTTGGTAAATCTCCCAACTTTGAAACTCTTACTAACTTGGCTTTAGATAGAATTATTTCTATTAAGGAAATAGATAAAACCTATGAAAACAGTGCAATAGATTTTAATGAATATTTTGAAGATATTGTGGGTGTAACAATACCAGATGCTAAAGTTGAAACTATAAAAATTAAAATTGCAGAGTCTTTAGTACCTTATATCAAAACAAAACCATTACATCCATCTCAAGCTTATAAGTATGAAGATAATGTACATCGAGTAATTATAAAAGTAATACCTAATTATGAATTAGAATCATTATTGCTTTCCCATGGTGATAGTTTACAAGTTTTAGAACCTGCTTCGTTTGTTGAAAAAATGAAAAGTAGAATTGAAAAAATGAACAATAATTATTAATGCAGATATAGCGCACTAATTAAAAATACATTTGCAGAGTAAAATTTAGTTTATGAAGGAATTTAAGATAGAAGATTTAATGTCACTTGAAACAGTGAAATCAAGAATTTGGATGATATTTAATGTTCTAAGAAGTGAAAACATTTCTTCTGATGATTATCATGTGGTATTGTTTCTACTCTCTGCCTATAAGGATAATCTTATATCAATCGACTTAATAAACGAAAATCATCACGTAAAAGAAAGGTTGATAGAACGATTACGTAATTCTAATCATGAATGTTACGATCAATATATTCAAATCATTCATAGTTTCGAACCTTACATTCAAAGACTAAGTGAAAATGGAATCAGACATCTTTTTAGTGAACTTGTAAACATTGACAAGCAAGTTTTAACTGAAAATTTCTCAGATGTTTTTGACAGTGTATTGTATCGAATTTCTCAATCTCAAGGAAGATATTCAGGTGAATTTATACATCCCGTTGAATTAACCCGTTTTATGTGTAGCTTGGCTGATTTGAAAAAAGATGCCAAAGTTTTTAACCCTTTTGCTGGCTTGGCCTCATTTGGTGTTTATCTTGAACAAGGTCAAGACTATTTTGGTCAAGAGCTAAATAAAAAAACATGGGCTTTGGGTGCTTTGAGACTTATGGCATACAAGAGTCTAGATAGTTCAAACTATGTTTGTGATGATTCGATCTTACATTGGCCAAACAAATCCGAAAAATTTGACTTGGTTATTTCCAATCCTCCATTCGGGATTAGACTCGGGCATCATTACAGGGAAATTGATCCCAGCATAAGAACTATTGAGCAGTTTTTGATTGAAAAAGGTGTTCAATCCTTAAAGCAAAACGGCAAGTTAATCGCCCTTTTACCACAAAGCTTCCTTTTCAGAGGAATGCAGGAGCAGCGTTTACGGGAACATCTTGTAGAAGAAGATTTAATCGACACCATTATTTCCTTGCCCGGTGGCTTGTTAATAAATACGGGTATTCCATTAGTTATTTTAGTTCTTGGAAAAAACAAAAAATTACCAGGAAGAGTAAAATTTGTTGATGCTAAGAATTTTGTCATAGTAAAAGGGCATAGAGAAAAGGTACTGAATGGTTATAGTCTAAATAGCTTTATTCATAGCGATAAGGAAGACGATAATGTAGTTAAGATTGTTTATAATGAACAAATACGTGAGAATAATTACAATCTTAGTGTTGCTCGTTATTTTCAAAAGAAAATTGACGGTGTAAAACTTGGTGATATTCTAGAGATAGTTAGAGGTCAAAGAGGCAGCCTGCCAGAAACAGGAAAACTAGTTCGTATTAGAGATTTAAAAGACGATAAAGTTGATTTTACGCTTGATGTTTCCAGCGTTGAAGAAACGGCACTGAGACGTTCTGACATTCATCTTGTTTCAGAGTCTTGTTTACTCATTGCTATGCGTTGGCGTACTTTGAAACCAACTTTTTTTGAGTTCAAAGGTGAACCAATTTTCAGAAGTCAGGATATTCTTTCCTTCAAGGTTAATGAGGCAATTGCTAATATAGCATACTTAATTAACGAGCTTCATGCTGATTATGTAAAGGAGCAACTTGAATCTTATAGGTTGGGAGCTTCTGTTATGCCCTTTATTCGTAGAGACGATTTGATGGAGGTTGTTATTAAACTACCATCAATAGAAG
>CAYOSX010000188.1:0-3231 GCA_964406745.1 uncultured Opitutus sp. | reverse complement strand
GACGCCTACGCGGAACTCGAGGCGCAGATCAAGGCCGCCCGCCATTCGATCCACATCACCACCTTCATCCTCGGCCGCGACGACACGGGACGGCGCCTTGTCGCCCTGCTGGCGGAGCGTGCCCGCGAGGGCGTGAAAGTACGGCTGCTCCTCGATGCCCTCGGCTGCCTTTTCAGCGGGCGCGGCTTCGTCGATCCCATTCGCGAGGCCGGCGGTGAGGTTGCGCGCTTCATGCCGGTCGTCCCGCTTTCCACGCGCGGCTCCGCCAATCTCCGCAATCACCGCAAGATCGCAGTCTTCGACCAGCACACCGCGATCGTCGGCGGACACAATCTGGCGCGTGAATACATGGGCGCCACGCCTTGGCGCAAGCGCTGGGTCGACTTCGGCGCAATCATGAGCGGGCCCGCCGGAGCGCTGCTCAATGAGGTGTTCCTTGCCGACTGGGCCTTTGCGAGCGGCCAGTCGATCGACGACCTCCACCGGGAACTCGACCCCCAGGCGATCCGGGTCGAGGGCCGGAGCGAACTGCAGGTGGTGGCAAGCGGTCCTGACGTCGATGGCGACCCGCTTTACGACGGCATTCTCTCGATGATCCAAGAGGCGAAACAGAGCGTGTGGATCATCACCCCTTACTTCATCCCCGACGAGGTGTTGCTGCGCTCCCTCCTTGTCAAAGCCCGCGCCGGCAAGGATGTGACCCTCATCGTGCCCGCGCGGTCGAATCACCCGGTCACCGATCACGCCCGCCGCCACTTCCTGCGCCAACTGCACCTGGCTGGCGGACGCGTCCTGCTCTACGGACCCGGCATGATGCACGGGAAGGCGATGATCGTCGACGACCGCATCGGCTTGATCGGCTCCGCCAATTTCGACCTGCGAAGCCTTTTCGTTAATTTTGAAATCGGAGTCGTTCTTTACTCCGAACCTGACGTACGCGCGATGCGCATCTGGGCGGGTGAACTTGTGCGCCATTGCCGCGAACACGACCCCGACCCCAAGCGCCGCTTCCCGGTCCTGAGCAACATGGCCGAGGACCTCAGCAGACTGCTCGCGCCGCGGCGTTGTACGCCACGCGCGGGCAAAACAGCGGCGCGAGCACAAACCACGCCCAACGGCCAGAAACCAACAAACAAATTCGGAATGGGAGGATCGGTACTCCTGTCGCGGGTTGGGTACGGGATGGGGGAACGCGGACCGTCCGGCGGTCGGGTTCGGCGGCAAGAGTGCCGCCGCTCCTTTCGAACTTGGATGTTGGATGTTCGACGTTGGATGTTGGACGTTCGGTTTGGCGCCAAAGCGCCAAAACCGCCCCCGGGCCTTGACCCGGGGGCGATCGCACGGTTTTTTGAATACTGCACGTCCGGCGCAGGGATGACAGCGCGTCGCGTTGGGCCGGACGTTTGCACGCGGATCCGGCCCTTGGGGTCTCGGCCGCACTTTCTGCCATGACCGCTTCCCACGCACATTTCCCTCCCGTCCGCCTGTTCAGCAGTGATCTGGACGGCACCCTTCTCGGCAACGACGAGTCCGCCCAGCGTTTCTACGAGGCCTGGACGTCCATCGCCGCCGACGACCGCCCCCTCCTTGTCTACAACAGCGGACGCCTCGTCCCCGACATGCGCGACCTCATCGCGCGCAAGGTGCTCCCGCCCGCCGACTATCTGATCGGCGGCGTCGGCACCCAGATCCATGACCATCGCAAGGGCGAGGACCTGCACGATTTCGCCTCGGCCCTCGGCGCAGGCTGGGACCTTCAGCGTATCCAGGATATCCTGACAACCTTTCCCGGCGTCAAACCGCAGCCCGAGCATTTCCTGCATGCGCACAAATCGAGCTGGTTCCTCGAAGGCGCCTCGCCCGAGCAGCTCGCCGAGCTCAACCGTCGTCTCACCGAGGCCGGCCTTGATGTCCACGTGGTCTATTCGGGCGACCGGCACCTCGACATCCTGCCACGCGCCGCCAACAAGGGCAACGCCCTCGCCTGGCTGTGCACGCGCCTGAACATTCCGTTCTCCCAGGTCCTCGTGGCGGGTGACACGGGCAACGACAGCTCGATGTTCCGCCTGCCCGGCGTGCGCGGCATTCTCGTCGAGAACGCCCATCCGGAACTGCTCGAGGCCACGATCGACACGCCCACCTACACCTCGCGCCATGTCATGGCTGACGGCGTGCTCGACGGCCTGCGCGAACACGGCATCGAATGCGTGACTCCCCGGGCAAACGAGACGGAAATTCCCCGGGACCAGATGCCCGCTGCGTTCCGCATGCTTTTCACGGGGACGCGCCTCGGCACGCTCGGCGAGGAGGAACGCCGCCTGCTCGTCACCGCCTACGAACGCGCCCTCGAGGCTCTGCGAAAAAACATCACGCCGCTGGGGTTCTCCGCGTGCTCCCTCGACGACAACACCGTCACCGGCACCGACGCCAACTACCGCAGCGTCTGGGCGCGCGACGGCGCCATCACCCTCATCAACACCCTCGAGCTCGACGATCCCGACATCCGCGCCGCCCAGCGCGCCACGCTCGAAACCCTGTTGAACGCCACCGCGCCCAACGGACAGATCCCCGCCAACGTCCGGATCGATGACGGCGTGCCCGACTACGCCGGCGTCGGCAACATCTGCTCCATCGACAGCGGCCTCTGGCTGATCATCGCCTTCTACAACTACGTCCTGAAGACGGGCGACCACGATCTGCTGCGCGCGCACGCGCCGAAGTTGCAACGCGCCATGGACTGGCTCAGCGCCCACGACAGCAACAACGATGGGCTGCTCGAGATTCCCGAGGCGGGCGACTGGACCGACCTCTTCGGCCGCAGCTACAACGTGCTTTACGACGAGGTCCTCTGGTACCGCGCCAACGTCTGCTACGGCCGCCTCTGCGAGTTTCTCGGTGAGAACGAACGCGCCGCGGATTATCTGCGCTGGTCGCAACACATCCGCACGCGCGTGCTCGACGTCTTCTGGCCGTCCACCCGCGCGTCCAACGGCAACACCAACCCGCACCGGTTCGCCGAACAACAGTTCACGCTCGGCGACACGCATTACCTCATCGCCGAGGTGACACCCTTCGCCTTCAACTGGCGCTGCGACGTTTTCGGTAACGTGCTCGCGTACCTCGTCAACCTGCTCGACGTCGACCGCGCACGCACCGCCTTCCGGTTCATGTGGGGCGTGGGCGTCAACAACCCCTGGCCCGTCACCAACCTCTATCCCGTCGTGCAGGCCG
>CAYOSX010000187.1:0-3249 GCA_964406745.1 uncultured Opitutus sp. | reverse complement strand
CGGGCCGCATCGAGCCGGGCCTGGCCGACGAGTTCGGGCAGCGTGGCCTTGGCGTAGGCGTCGTTACTCGGAAACCGTCGCTGCAACACAGGCAAATGCGACGCGAGCTCCTGACGCGTCCGACGTGGATACAGCCGCCCGTCCTCAAGATGCGCCTCGATCAACAACGGGGCTCCTCCTCCGCGAAAATCGCCTTCGAACAGCAGCGCCGGTGCGCGGTACGGTGTGTTGAGTCCAACGTTACCTGCAACGTAGTCGACGCGCCCGTCCTGATTGAAGTCCGCCGCGGCAAGCGCCGTCCACCAGCCCGTGCCGGCCTCGGCGAAGCCAAGCGCCTCCGTCGCGTCCGTAAAACGCTGACCCTCGCGATTGAGCAAAGCGCGAACAACGCCCCACTCCGTTGCCACGAGCAGATCGAGCCAGCCGTCACCATCGAGATCTGTCGCCAGCGCGGAAGTGACGAGCCCCAATTCGGCAAGATCCTGCGCCCACTCGTCCGTCACCTCTACGAACCGACCGCCGTCATTGCGCAGCCACGCGCTTCGGGGCGAACGCGGGTAACGGCCCGGCAGCAGGCGCGCGCCCAGGAAAACATCGAGGTCCCCGTCACGATCGAAATCCGCCGCCACGGCCGCACCCGTCGACTGGGTTACGGCGGGCAAAACCTCCGCCTGGGTGAAACGTCCCTGATCATTGTGATAAAGCGCAGGCGCCGACGGCGAAGATGGATTCACACTGAAACCGGTGCGAAGGAGGTCGAGGTCACCATCCCCGTCCGCGTCAAAAAGCAGGATCGGTCCATCGTCTGCACCCGTTGGCGGAAGCGACTGCCCCGTCGTGATCACCAGCGGGCTCGCACGCGTCCCGCCTAGAACCACTTCGGGGCCTGCATCCCCGGCAATATCACCCACCGCGAGTGCCGGTCCCCGTCGATCGAAACGAAATGGGATCAGTGCCTGCGCCTCGCGCTCGGGCATCGCCTCCTCGGCCACGCTGAACGCGAGTCCCAACACGGCCGACTGCTCCGCAAACGCAGGGGACGGCGCAGCGGGCACGCTCCGTGTGGCTGGGCCTGCTGGCTCGGTGATGGTCAGGCGCTGGTCGGCCTCGATCGCGGTGAGGCGTTGCACGTGTCCGCTGGGCCATTCGACGGTGAGCTCCTCAATCAGAGCGGCCTCCCCCAATCCAAAGTGCAGGACCGGCTCGCTTTGGGAAAGGTAGCCGCGCGCGAGGACCAACTGCCGCACCTGCCGGCCCGCGGCGGTCTTGATCCGAACGACGGCACCCACGCCGAAGCGGTTGGTAACGGCCCCTCGCAACGCGACCATCGCGCGGTGACCGGACGGCGAATCGTTGCGAAGAACGGTCGGCGCCGCGTCGTAGTTGCCGTAAACCAGGTCAAGGTCACCATCGCCATCGAAGTCGCCGAAGGCCGCCCCGAAGCTCACCCCTGTCTCGTTCAGGCCCCACGCGGCACCGACCTCCTTGAAACGACCGTCGCCACGGTTTCGATACGCGAGATTCGCCTCCGCGAGGACCGGACTGGCCTTCATCATCGCCCGTGACTCGACCGTGCCCTCCGCGCTCATGATGCGGGCGAGCAGGTCCGTATTATGGTATTCACGGGCCATGCCATTGGTCACGTGCAGATCGAGCCAGCCGTCGTTGTCGAGATCCTCGAGGCGCACCGACCACGTCCAATCGGTCGCCGCCACGCCAGCGAGATCCGCCGCTTCCCGCACGCGTCCGAGGCCGGTGTTGAGGTACAGCGCATTCCGCATGCGCTGCGGAGCCACGCCGGGTTCGCCGGGCTCCGCCTGCGCGCGGGTGCGCGAACCCGCCATGCCGCGCTGGTCCTTTTCGTGGGTGGTCGCCGCCATGTCCGCGACGTAGAAGTCCAGATGGCCGTCGTTGTTCACGTCCCCGAGGTCCGCACCCATCGAATAGTACGGCGTGCGCGGCACGAGGTCCGAGATCCTCTCGGCAAAGGTGCCGTCGCGCTGGTTTCGATACCATTGGTCGGCCCCGGCGTAGTCATTGGCCACATACAAGTCGGGCCAGCCGTCTTCGTCGGCATCCCACCAGATGGCCGCATGACCGAGGGTGACGCCGCGAATGCCGGCCCGCTCCGTCACGTCCTCAAACGTGCCGTTTCCGCGGTTGCGGAAAAGGCGGTCGCGCTGGCCTTCCGGACCTTCGCTCGCGCTCGCCATGTTCGTCTGCACATACACATCGAGCCAGCCGTCCCGATCGTAATCGGCGAAGGCGGCCATCCCGCTGGCGTCGCTCATGGCGAGCCCGCGGGCCTCCGCCTCCTCCTGGAACGTGCCGTCGCCTTGATTGATGTAGAGCCGGTTGGGCGCGGCGAAACGGCAGACGTAAAGATCCAGGCGTCCGTCGTTGTTCACGTCGGCAAACGAAGCGCCTTGTGTCCAGGTCACGCCCGAGGCGCGCGAGAGCAGGGTGCGCATCCAGCTCGAGGCGCCGCCCTCACCCGCCAGACCCGCCGCCTCGGTCACATCTTCGAACCGCCATCCCCCGAGATTTCGAAACAACCGGCTCGTGCCTGTCTTGCTCACGATAAAGAGATCGGGCCTCCCGTCATCGTCGTAATCCCCCACCGCGACCCCGGTGCCGATGGCGCCGTACACGAGTTCCTGATAGCGATCGGCCCACATCGCCGGATCGTCGTAAGGATTTGGTGCAACCAATCCGGTGCGCTCGGCCGGCATCCGCGTGAACAACGTGTTGCCCGATGCGGGCGACCGCGCCGCCAACGGAGTCGCCTGGACTCCCTCGGCCGCGCGCCCAGGTGTCGACGGAAGGGCCATCACCCCCAACGCAACGAAACCAAGTAGAGATCCCCCCTTCACGTCAGAACAAGGTGTAGATGAACGGTGCGGCGCCGGATCCGCCGAGGACGACGAGCAGGCCCGCAAGCAGGAGGAGGACGATGATCGGCGTGAGCCACCACCGTTTCGTGTGGAGAAGGAAGTAGACGAACTCGGCCAGCGCACCCCGTCGGGGTTGCCGCGCCGCCTCGGCAAAGGTCTTGGGTTTCTCGTTCATGGTCAGTGTTGGCGAAAATAGCTCTCCGGCGCCCGGGTGGGTTCACGAGGCACCCAATAGGTGGAGCGCTGGGGATCGAAGCGACGTTCCAGAGGATCCTTTCGGGCGAGACGCAGCAACAGGCCCACCGGTGTGAGCACGAGAAAATAGATCGCCGCGAGCAGGAGATGCGAGACCACA
>CAYOSX010000186.1:0-3250 GCA_964406745.1 uncultured Opitutus sp. | reverse complement strand
TACCACTCGCCATTCTCGCGCTGGACCCAGACGCCGCGGGCACTGTTGTTCGCGATCTGCTTGGCACGGGCGGCGCCCACCGCCGCCGGCGTGCTGCCGGTTTGTTTGGCAATGGCGGCGTAGACGGTGGTGCGGTCAGCGTTCTCCTCGCTGGAGACGGACGTGGCGTCACCCTTGTTCTCGCGCACCTCGAGGAAACCGCGGTTGTTTTCGCCGAGGGCACCCTCCGCTTTGAGGGCGTCGATCTTGGGCAGGCGTTCGCGCATGCGTGCCTGCACGCTGCCCAAATCCTGCGCCTGCAACGAAACGGCGAGAACGGAAAGCGTGGCCAACGAAACAAAGAAGCGGAAAAGCGTGGTCATGGTCGTTAGGAATTAGGTTCGCGGACGATGGTCGTGGACTGCTTGTCGAGGTCGCCAAAGAAGTCGTCCAAGGCGCGGTCAACCTTCACGTTGACGTCGACGGTGATGTGAATCGGCTTCACCTCGATGGGGGCCGTCTTGACGCTGAGGCACCCCGAAAACGCCAGGGGCGCAAGCAGCAGGGGGATCAAGGGAAGCTTCATGGTAGGGAGGGTTTGTGGAGTCGACCGGCGAAAGAGGCGTTGAGTTTCACCTGAGACGTCGTTCAACCCGTATTTATTCAAAAGCGTATCCGGCCGTCCATGCCGAGCTTGATCAACTGATCGAGCGGGCCGGCGATGTTCACGTCGATCACCAGCGGCGCCTTGAGCTGGGGATCGACCGGTTCGGCCTGCAGGCGCAGCGTGGCCGTGCGACCATCGACGTCACCTTGAGGCGTAAAGCGGGCCCGCAAGAGACTTACATCAAGGGTCGTGCGCCCCAATTCGACCCGCTGCAGGGGCGCGAAGGCGGGATTCGATTCGTCCAACTGGCGCGTGATGAGCCCGGGGGTGGGCGTCAGCCGGACAGACGCTTCGGAGCCCTCGGAGAGGGCCAGCCACCCCGCGCCCAAGCGCAACCCATCCGCGGCGCTCCACGACGCACCGACCTCCCCATCCAGGCGCCCGCGCGCCTCGGCAAGGGCATCCGGGAGGAGCGCGACGAGGTCCTGCATCGCGATCTGAGACATCCGGATCGTGACTGTCGCGGCCGGCTCGGAGATTGGCACCACGAACGGATTGAACGCGATCCGCCCCCCGAGTCCCTGGATCTCCAGGCGTGAGATCGACGCTTGCATGTCGGCCCCCAGCCGGACCGCCAGCTCCCCCGCCTTGAGGAGGAGCGGACCGTAGCGGACCGACCCGACCGAGATCTCCGCTTCGCCGGAGCCGTCGAGGGCGTACGTAGCGTTGGCTTGGATACCTCCGAGTTCCCAGTCGTCTTCGCGATGACGCAGCAGCCCGTCCTCCCAACGAACCCGTACCGTACCGGCCAGAGCCGTGCCGTCCCACGTCCCTTCGCCTTCCCCATGAACCCGACCCTCCGCCTCCACTCCGTCCAGCGGAAGAGCGAACCGCGTCGACACCGAAGGAAGCCAGGCGGCGAGCGGCACGACAGCTTCGTCGATCCGCCAGGTGAAGACACCCGTGGACGGAACTGCGACCACGCTTCCGTGCGCGGACGCCACGTCGCCCTCGATCCTCCAAGTGAAGCGCCGTTGGCCCTCCTCGGGGGGAGCCGCCACAAGTTGCCAACGGAACCGAGGCCCCTCTTCTCCAAACGGCGTCAATTCACCCGAGAGGGAACCCGCAAACAACGGCCAGCGTCCCTCGGCCGCAGCCGCAGACGCAGCAAGGCCAAACAGGAGGACAAAGGCGAGGCGACCGATCACGTACCTTATGATCCGTCGGAAGAGGAAAGGTTGCCAGCCGGGAGATGGCGGCCGGCGACATTGCGCCGTCTACACGGGCCATCTGGCTCAGCTTTCGTCGGGCACGACGGAGTCGTCGAGCCGGACCTGATAGGACTCGATCACTTCGTCGCGGTCGTTCACCAGCGCGAGGAAGACGACGAATGTCCACGGCTTGCGCACGATCCGGTTGCCGACGAGCGAGACGCCGTCACCGGCGGGATTCAGGACCGCGCGATCCGGCGTGGCGACCGTCGGACGGTTCCAGCGGGCGGTAGCCCGCACGACGTCGGGAGCGATCGGGTTCTTCTTCTCGTTATAAAAGGTCAGCCGAAGGTTCAGTCCGTCCATCGTCAACCCGAGCCATTGTCCGTTCGGACGCTCAAGCGCGAGGCCCTTGACCTCCCCTTCCTTCTCTTCCTCTTCTTTGGCCGCGGGGCGCGGCGCCGCCGGACGCACCGACGTTTGCGCCAGCACAGGCACCACCATGCCCATCGACGCGGCCAACAACACCGATTTCGCAAGTGCGGCGTTCAGCTTCATACGGTATACGTTGGCCATCTCCCGCTTTCGCGCAAGCGTGCGAGCGTAAACATCATGTGAAGCCTGGGTGGGAATCTGCAGGGATGAAACCGCGAATGAACGCCAATCGGCGCGAATATAAGGGAGGGCCCATCCGGCCTTGGATACAGGCCTGCGATCATCGACAGAGGATTGAGCACTCCGCCTGAAGCGCGGATTGGATTCGCGTTCATTCGCGTCCATTCGCGGTTCGATTGAATCTTCTCGGAAAAGGCGGGCGACACGCCCGCCGCTACACCGGGCCGGCCTGGTCGCGCATCTCGCGCCAGCGGGCGAGGCGTTCTGCGATCCGCGCCTCCATGCCGGCCGTCTTAGGCGTGTAGAGCGTGAGCGGCTGCTCGAGATAGCGTTGCCCCGAAACGTTCTCGGGATAGTCGTGCGAATAGAGATACCCCTTGCCGTGTCCGGCGCGCTTGCTGGCCTGACCGCCCTTGTCGCGCAGCGGAAGGGGCACCGCCTGCACCGGCTGCGTTTTCAGCGCCTTGTGCGCGGCCGCCAGCGCAAGGGTCGCCGAATTGCTCTTCGGCGCGCAGGCGATGTAGAGCGTCGCATGGGCCAACGCAAACTCGGCCTCCGGCAGGCCCACAAAATCGCAGGCTTGGTGCGCCGCGACGGCGGTGGGCAGGGCCAGCGGGTCCGCGAGGCCGACATCCTCGCTCGCGAGAATGACGAGCCGCCGCGCGATGAAGCGCGGGTCCTCGCCGCCCGCCAGCATCTTTGCCAGCCAGTACACGGCGGCGTCGGGATCGGAGCCGCGCATGGATTTTATGCAGGCCGAGGCGTGGTCGTAAGGCTCGTCGGCGCTCTTGTCGTAGCGCAGCGAGCGGCGCTGTATGGATTCCTTCGCGACGCCTAT
>CAYOSX010000185.1:0-3299 GCA_964406745.1 uncultured Opitutus sp. | reverse complement strand
GAGACGGCCTTCGGCGCCGCCGTCACGTTGCCCGCCTCGCCAAGTCCGAGCAGGAAGCGAGAGCTCTGCCTGGATCGTGGGCGCGAGGATCGAGAGCGTCTGCCGGTCAATTTGGTTAAGGACCGACGCGAGGAAGAGAATCCCGCAATCCACCAGCGCAGGTGCGGGATCATCATGGCACGAAATCGAGCGCCACGACCGTCAAACCGTAGCCGGGGACGGTGAGGCGGAGGGGCTGGTTGAGGTTGAGTTTCGCACTCGTGGACGGACCGATCACCCCTCCGCCGCTAAAGGAGGACGCACGTCCGCCGGTGAGCGAAGCGGCCTCCGGCGAAAGCGTGACGGTGTGTTCTCGACCCACCTCGTTCATCAGCAAAAGGTATACCCGGGGCGAATCCACCGCGCGGGCGATCACGCAGTCAATCGCGGGGTTGTCCACTCCCGCCTCGCCCCACGCCAGTTCCGCGGCGGTGCCGTAGATTGAGCCGGGCGCAAAGCCATAGCTCGCATGCGGCCCGACCTTCGGCGTGAAGAAGCCACGCGGGAACGTCACCTCACCCTCGGAACGAAGGGCGAGTTCGGACATGAGGTAATCGGTGATCCAGCCAATCTGCCACCAGGCGTGATGCGGAAACCGGCCCGCACCGGCATTAAGGCTGCGCCAGTAGTAGGACGCCACGCGCGTTGCCGGATCGACGAACGCCTCGCGCCCCACTGCGGCCGACCGCGCCAGGTCGCGGAAGAGGGTCTCACCCGTCATCTGAAAGACCCGGAGGAAAAGCCCGGCATGGCTCGCGAGCAGGATTGGGCCGTTATTGACCGCGGAGCCCATGAGGCCGCCGTGCTCGAAACCGAGGCCCGCCTGGTTGATCGTCCACTCGGGCATCAGCTGGCCCTTGACCGTTCGCGCCTGCATCGAGGCGACCGGGTGAGAGTAGATCGAAGTCGTGTAGGACCGTGCCGCTGCAATGCCGGCGTCGCGGTAACGGGCCTCGCCGGTGGCATCGTGCAGATCGAGCAGCGCCTGCGCGATCTGCGCCGTGGCGAAGTCGGGAACGAAACGCACGTCGCCGCACACCCCGAGGAATCGTCCGCGCTTCACGGCATGCTCGACCAGCCAATCGGCACCTTTGCGCGCCGCGGCAAGGTATTTCTCGTCGCCAAGGATTCGATACGCCACGAGCATACCGTAGAAGGTCGGCCGGTAGTCGGTGAGGTCGGTGAAGACCGGTCGCGCGTCGTGCGACCGGTAGCCGACTTCCCAGCGGCCATCGGCTTTCTGCCAGGCAAGCAGTCGCTCGGCCGAGAGTTTGAACCGGGCCCGCACCGCCTCATCGTCGGGTTCGAAAAGCAGGATGTTGCCCAGATCGAGCAGCGCATAGTACGTCAGCGCCACCGGCTCGACGTAGTCGCCCCACTCTTCCGTGAAGCGCTTGCTGCCGGGCAGGTAATACTGGCCGATGGCGGCGCCTTGGAAGAAACCGGGATCTGCCTGCACCTGTTTGAGCTTGAAGTTGCGCGCATAAGGCAAACGACCCTCGGTGAGTTTCGGATCGCCGGTGAGGCGCGCGAGCATCCACATCGCGCCGTAGTCGGAATTCTTGATCGAGTCACCGCGCTCCTTCGCGCCCATGACGGTGCCGAAGTACGACTGCGCACCGATGCGCAGGCCCTCAAACTCCTCCACGCGCCAAAGGGACGTCTGATCGTCGGTGACGTACCGGTGCTGGGCGCGGATGCGATCGGTCAACGACTGCGTCGGCTGGCGCAACGCGAGCGCGTCCCCGAAACGGTAGATGTTCTCGACCACGTGGGTGTTGAGCGCAAACCAGTCGGCAGCGCGCACCGTGTAGCGAAAACGAAACGTGCGGCTCTCCCCCGCGGCCAGCTGCGACCCCGCCTGCCCAAGGACCGGATGATACAACGTCGGACTCAACGCCCCGTCGCGGTTCATGTGCGAGAGTCCGAGTCTCCACTCCTGCCGGTTTTCCCGATCATCGCCCCACGGCTCGGCGGCGGTGCCGGGCTCGGCGGTGACCGCGAGCGAGACGCCTGATTTGGCCGTGGCAATGGAGGTCAGCGTGGCGGTCGCACGTTCCCGCGCCAGCACGGGACGGTCGGGCAGCCCTTGACCATAGCCGTAACTCAACAGCAGGTTGGGTTCAACGGCCGGGCCTTGAAAGTAGCCGGGCACGATGGACCAGGAAAGTTCATCGGGCGTCACGGTGGCCAGCGCGGGCGTGGCCAGCGAAAAGAAGCCGGCTTCCTTCGCGGTCAACGTCAGGGTCACTCGCACATCGCCAGGGAACGCCGGATCCAGCGCGAACTCGGCCCGAAGGGATGCCCGTGCGGTCTCATGCCGGAACTCAAGGGAGCCGTCGTCGCGGGCAACGCCCTCACGCGGCAGGAACGTCATCGCCTCGCCGGCCGTGTTGAGCGACACGGCGTCGGTCGTGAGCGCCCACTGATTCTCGAGTTGCGGGACCTTCAGCTCCGCGGAGAGATCGTAGAATTCGCCCAACCCCGGCCCCACCGACTCGCGAGCAGGCGCCGCGGAGGAATACAAGATCGTGTAGCGGCCCGACGGATCACCGAAGGGAAGCGACCGCCCGTCCTGCAAGGCCACGATCTCCTTCGCACGCCAGCCCTCGCCGGTCGGCTCGAAGACAAGGCGCACGGAGGAATCGGTCAGCGTCAGCTCGGGTTGCGCATGCAACGCCGCGATCGACATTACGAGCGTAAACAAGGCGCCACCTTGAAACGAACAGAGAGGGGAACGAGGAATCATGAAAGTTGGGCAGTGGAATAACAACGCACTTCAAAGAGCGCTGCGGGATAGTGGGGTGAGGGGTGTTCCACTTGGAGGCGTAACGCCTTCGTGCGGATGGCCCGCGGAAGCAGGATGATGTTGCGCGTCTGATGATTGTCCGTGCGGGACGCAAGCACCTCACCCGTGTCGGCGTCGATGAGTCGATAACGCTGCACGCAGGAGGGCATGCTGCTTTCGGGGTGTCCCCACAACACCGACTCCATCGGGTGATCAAAGTCGCTGTCAAAGCTGAGTTCCACCCGCGCGACGGTCTGCGGTTCGTCCCACGATAAGGTCAGAGCCGGAGCGGGATCGTTCACCGCCGCAACCCACGCGTTGGGATTCGCCGTCGGTCGCGCGATGCCGTTGATCACGTTGACCGCGCGAAAGACCGTGAGCGGTTCGGCGAGACGCAGGGCGAGGTTATGTCCGCCCGGACGGCGGCGCGGCTGCCAGAACTCGAACTGATCCACGCCGATATCCGCTGGCG
>CAYOSX010000184.1:0-3453 GCA_964406745.1 uncultured Opitutus sp. | reverse complement strand
CCGGGCAATGGAACCAGGACGCGGCGCGCGGCGTGATCGATTCGCACGGCCAACCTGTCGAGCCGCGCAGTCTCTACCTGACGCAACTTGCCGAGCGGCTCGGCTCTGAGGCTGTGGGCGCGATTTCCAAATAGCTCATTCCGCCTTCGGCGAAATCAGACGACCAGGCCAGGCCTGATCGCCCTCACTCCAGCGGGACTTGTTTCCCGTTCGCGGCCAGCCATTGGGCGAAACTCTGAAGCTGGGGATTGAGCGAGCGCGAAAAGGCGACGTTGCGCACGCCGCAGAAGGCTTCGTTGAAGTCGTGCTTGAACTGAAACATGTTTCCGAGGTCGTCGGCGCCAGGAAATCCAAACCCGCGATAGACTGCGGGGGGCACGGCGTTGTAGGCCACTTCCTGCCCCAGCGACGCGGTGAAGGCGGCGGCCATTTCCGCCCCGGTCAGGTGCTCGCCGGCGATACCCACGGATTTCCCGATCAGCTCCTTGCCTTGCTGGAAGATGCCATAGGCGCAGCGGCCGATGTCTTCGGCGGCGATGCCGGGCAACTTTTTGTCGCCCATCGGCAAGGTGATCGCGAGGCGGCCATCCGGACCTTTCCGCGGTCCCATGCCGAAGTGGATGAAGTTGTCCCAGTAAAAGGAGGTGTACAGGAACGTAACGGGCACGCCGGCGTCGGTGAAGAACGCGTTGGCCTCCCCCTTGGCGTCGAAGTGGGGAACCTTGTAGTTGCCCATGAGGGTGGGCATGCGGTCGTCGCTGAGGGGAACCCATTTCCGGGTGTCCTCCAGCGTGGACCAGATGACATGACGCAACCCGGCCTCGCGGGCGGCCTGGGCCATGGCGCGGGCCTCGGCTTGTTCCTTTTCTGGCGAGAAGTGTGCCCAGAAGAACGTGACGCAGAACGCGCCGTGCACACCCGCGAAGGCGCGGGCAAGGGCGGCGGGATCGTCGACGTCGCCGGCCACCACTTCCGCCCCGAGCGCGGCGAGGGCTTTGGCCTTGTCGGAATGGATGTCGCGCGTTACGGCGCGGGCGCGGAACTCGCCGGACGGATCATTCTGAATGGCGCGGACAAGTCCGCCCCCTTGGGCGCCGGTGGCGCCGAGTACGGTGATGATTTTCTTGGAGGACATGGAGGGAAGGATGAAGGAAGAAGGATGAATTATGAAGGATGAAGGTGGGAGGGGTGGAACCTCGGACGGGCCCGTGGCGTTTGGGTGAAGTTTCCGCGTGTCATTGGCGGAAGCGTGCGCAGAGTCGGCGCTTCGCATGTCGCACTACCTACAGGAGGCCCGCGCCACCCTGCGTCTGGCCCTGCCGATCATTGTCGGACAGGTCAGCCAGATGCTCATGGGCATCACGGACAGTGTGATGATCGGGCGGGTGGGCACGGTGCCGCTGGCGGCGTCGGCGTTTGCCAACAGTGTCTTCGGCGTGGTCTTCATGGTCGGCATCGGGCTGCTGATTCCGGTGGCGGTTCTGGTGGCGAGGGCGCACGGCGGAGGGAATGACGCCGAGGGAGGGGACTGGTTGCGCCATGGCATGGTGCTGGCCGTGGTCACGGGGGTGGCCGGAGCGGCGATCATGGGTGTCATGGGATGGCAGATACAATGGTTCCGCCAGGCGCCCGAAGTCGTGGCCGTGGTCGGCCCGTACTACACGCTGATCGCGATTTCGCTTCTACCGACGTTGCTCTTCCAATGCCTCCGCCAGTTTGCGGAGGCATTGGGGCGGCCGTGGGTGCCGATGCTGCTCATGCTGGCCGGCGTGGCGCTGAACATTCTGCTTAACTGGGTTTTCATTTACGGGAATCTCGGCATGCCCGTGCTGGGCCTGACGGGTGCGGGTTGGGCGACCCTGCTCGCGCGGGTGGCGGGTGTGGTGGCGATCTATCTGTGGCTGGCGAAGGCAGCGGACTTCCGGGTCGCCTGGCCTTACGGCGCAGCAAAGCGGGCGCGGGGATGGCTGGAGGGGCTCACCCGTGCGCGCTTTGCGACCATGGCGAGGATCGGCGTGCCCGCGGCGATGATGCTGATGTTCGAGGCCGGGGCGTTCTCGATGTCGGCGATCATGATGGGCTGGCTGGGGGCGGTGCCCCTGGCCGCGCACCAGATCGCCCTGAGCTGCGCGGCCTTCACATTCATGTTCCCCTTGGGGCTCTCCATGGCGGTGAGCATGCGCATCGGCAAGGCGGTCGGCGAAAAGCGGCACGAGGCACTGCGCCCGATTGGCTTTGGTGCGCTGCTCATGTCCTGCGCCTTTATGGCCATCTTCGCGATCGTCTTCGCGATCGCCGGCCGTCCGCTGGCGGCGTTCTTCGTGCATGACGAAGTCGTCATCCTGCTTGCCGCCAAGCTTCTCGTCGTCGCGGCCCTCTTTCAACTCGCGGACGGCGGCCAGGTCATCGCGGCGGGAGCGTTGCGCGGACTCAGTGACGTGAAGGTGCCGGCGGCCATCACCTTCATCGCGTACTGGATCCTCGCCTTGCCCGGTGCGTACTTCATCGGCGTGCGCGGACCCCTAGGGCCGATGGGGGTTTGGACCTCGCTGGCCGTGGGCCTTACCTTTGCGGCGATCTTCCTTTCGCTCCGGTTTCGCCGACTGACGCCCGTCAGCAGATAGGCGACCGCCTCAACGGCGCTCGGTGCTGGCAGCGATCCAGTCCGCGGTAAACGCGGCGTGCCGGATGGTCTTCATGCCGTCTGCGGCGAAAGAGCTGAAGGTGGCGTGCAGGCGGCCGTTGGCACCGGCGATCAGGGCGGGGTAATGGGATCGTGCGTCGGGCTCGTTCATCAGCGTGCGGTGCGTCCACGTCCGGCCTTGGTCCGTCGAGAGCGAAACGGTGAGGCGGGCGCGTCCTTCCTCGGTGTCGTTGTTGATCAACACCCAGTTCCCGTTGGGAAGGGTGACGATGTCGCAGGCGGTGCCGGAGTTGGCGAGGGACGCGTCGCGCACGGGAGACCAGGTGAGACCGTCGTCGTCCGAACGACTAACGTGCAGGCGTTTCGGAGGCGGGCCGTTGTCGCGCATGTAGGCCACAAGCTCTCCGTCCGCCGTCCCAGCGATTGCCGGCTGGATGTTGCCCGCGCCGACCAGCGGAGCGCTGCTTCCCCAGGTTTCGCCGCCGTCGTCGGTGTACGCCATGAGCGAGAAGCTGAACCCGTCCGAGTACAGCGGAAAAAGCATGCGCCCGGACTTCGTGAAGAACGGCTTGTTGCGTGTCTGCCAGCCCATGCGTCGGAAATAGGGATAGCCAAGTTCCGTCGCGTCCTCCGAGCCGTCGACCGCGCGGACACGTCCGGCGCGTTTCATGTCCTCGCCGCGTGCGAGCTGCACCAGACGTTCGCTACGTTCGGCCCAGAGGTCGAGCAGGGGAGCGTTGGCGGGGGAGGACGCGAGGTAGGCGGCGTAGTCCGCGAACTGGCGCTCGACCGACAGGGCAAAGGCATCT
>CAYOSX010000183.1:0-3478 GCA_964406745.1 uncultured Opitutus sp. | reverse complement strand
CCGTCATCAGCGTTGCGTCGTGCGGCTCCTCGCGCCTTAGCGAAGGCACGGTCAGCGCCGACGAACCGCCCTCCGCAAGCACGCCGGAAATCATCGCCGCCAGATTGGTATGGGGGCCGATCTCGACGAAGGTTGTGGCGCCGGCCCGCACCGCTTCGCGCAGAGCCGGTTCGAACAGCACGGCGTCGCGCGCGTTGCGCCACCAATAGAGGCCGTCGACGGTCTGCCCCGGCACGAGGCGGCCGGATACAGTGGAAATCATCGGCACCTTGCTGGCGCCGGGCCGAACGTCCTTGACGGCGGCCAGGAATTCCTCGCGCAGCGGCTCCATGTGGAACGAATGCGGCGCGTAATCGACCTTGAGAATCCGGGCGAAGAAATCCTCGCCGTATTTTTCGCGCAGCCGCTCGACGGTCTGCGCCAGCGCGTCGGTGTCGCCGGCGATGTTGACCATCGACGGGCCATTGACCGCGGCGATCTCGACCAGGGTGACGCCCCACGCGGCGAGGTTCGCTTCCATCTCCTCGCGCGACAACGCCACCGTGGCAATGCCGCCCTTGCCTTCGAGGCGGCTCTGCAAGGTGGAACGCGACCAGATGATGCGCGCGGCATCGGCGGTGGAAAGGATGCCGGCGGTGTGGGCGGCGGCCATCTCGCCCACGGAGTGGCCGATCACCATGTCCGGCTCGACGCCCCAGGCGCGCCAGCGCGCCACCAGGCCGATCTGCAGCGCGAACAGGCCCGGCTGGGTGTAGAGGGTGCGGTTGATCTGGCTGTCGGCCTTGCCCTTCAGGAGTTCTTCGCGAATCGACCAGCCCGAATGCTTCTTGTAGAGCGCGTCGAATTCCTCGACGACGGCGGCGAAGACGGGATCTTCGCGCAGCAGGCCCTGGGCCATTCCCCACCACTGGCCGCCCTGGCCTGCGAAGGCGAAGGCGACGCGCTGATCGGCGGTCCGGCGGCCGAGGATCAGGCCAGGCTCCGGCTTCTGCTTGTCTTCGGCGCCGATGTGGCGCGACGCCCGACGCAACGTCGTCGCGACATCCTCAACCGATTCGGCCAGAACGGCGGCGCGGAAATTCAGATGCGATCGGCGTAGCGCCAGGTTCGCGCCCATTTCCGGCACGGCTTTCGCCAGTTCCTGGCGGGATTTGAGATGGGCGGAGAGATTGTCCGCGACCTTGGCCAGCGCCTTGTCGGTCTGTGCGCCGAACGGAATGAAATGGTACTTGCGATACGGATGGCGTTTGGCGGCATAGGCGCCGTTGCCCTTGGGCGCTTCCTCGAGCACGGCGCAGGCGTTCGTGCCGCCGAACCCGAAGGAGTTGACCGCGGCCCGCCGCGGGCGATTCGAATCCGCCGCCCAGGCGGAGTGTTCCAACGGCAGGCTTAGGCCGAGATCGTCGAACGGAATGTTGGGGTTCGCGCGCTTGAAGTTGATATTGCGCGGGATCTCGCGATGCTCCAGGCACAGCGCCGTCTTGATCAGGCCGGCAATCCCCGCCGCCGATTCGAGGTGGCCGGTATTCGTCTTGCCGGCGCCGACGATGATCGGCCGACGGCGATTGCGCTCGACGCCGAAGACCTTGCCGATGGCGCTGGCTTCGATCGGATCGCCGACCGGCGTGCCGGTGCCGTGAGCCTCGACGTAGTCGACGTCTGCCGGCGTCAGCCCGCCGCGGCGGCAGGCCTCGCTCAGCATGTCGGCCTGCGCCTCGGCGCTGGGCACGGTGATGGTGCTGGTCTGTCCGTCCTGGTTGACGCAGGTGGCGCGCAACACCGCATAGACGTGGTCGCCGTCCTCGATGGCCTGCGACAGGCGCTTGATGATCACGGCGCCGGCGCCCTCGCCACGGACATATCCGTCGGCGTCCGCGTCGAAGGTGCGGATGCGCCCCGTCGGCGACATCATGTTGGCTTTGGAGAAATTGATGAAGACGCCGGGATCGAGCAGCGCGCTGGTGCCGCCGGCGATCGCCATGTCCGAGACGCCGCTCCAGATGGCGTTGCACGCCATGTCGGTCGCCACCAGCGACGAGGAACAGGCGGTATCAACGGCCGCGCTGGGGCCCTTGAGATCGAATTTATGCGAGACGCGGTTGGCGATGATGCTCATCGCGCCGCCGGTGCCGGCATGGACGTTCTCGCCGGTGCGGCGGAAGCGCTGGATCTGCGTGTAGTCGGTGCCCGATACGCCGACGAACACCGCGCCGTTCGACCCCTTTATGCGGTCGGCGGCAATACCGGCGTCCTCGAAAGCCTCCCAAACGACCATCAACAGCTGGCGCTGCTGCGGGTCCATCGCCTCCGCTTCGCGCGGCGAAATGCCGAAGAACTCTGCGTCGAAATCGCGGATGCCGTCGATGAAGCCGCCCCACTTCGTACGGGCGCGTCCGATCGCGCCGGGGTTCTTGTCGTAAAGCAGATCGACATTCCAGCGATCGGGCGGTATCTCGCCGATGCCGCAGCGGCCCTGCTTCAGGAGGTCCCAGAACTCGGAGGGCGAGGCGACGCTGCCTGGGAACCGGCACCCGATGCCAACGATAGCCAACGGCTCTTTTTCAGCTTCACGCTTCGTCATACCAACCCCCTAACGCCGCGCCGGTGCGAATTCGTGCACAAGCAAGTGCGGCCGGCAAAATCTGTGCCGTTCAAATAGTCACGACTGCGAGGCGCCCCGGATCCCCACGCCGAGGCGAAGTTCGCATCGACGGTACTAAGACAATAGTATGGCGTGGCGGATATCTGGTAGAAAAAACGCTGCATGTGCGAAATAGATACCGGCGACAAAGTACTGATTTGCAACACACTAAGAATTCAGCCTTGTTTCCTGCATTCCAGGGACCGGAGATGTGCTCGCGCGGTGCCCGGCATCGGCACGGCGACCTCTGCCGATTCCTTGTTCCATGAGCGCGCGACGCATCGGCATTGTAGGCGCCGGAATCAGCGGGCTGGTGAGCGCGCGAACGCTTCTCGCCCAAGGCCATTCCGTGCGCGTATTCGAACGCTCCGGAGAAATTGGCGGTGTCTGGAGCCCATCGCGCCGATATCCCGGGCTGCGAACCCAAACGGCGCGCGATAGCTATGCGTTTTCCGACTTTCCCATGCCGACCACCTTCCCTGAATTTCCGAGCGCGATCGAGATGCACCAGTATCTGCGATCCTACGCCGAGCATCACGATCTTTTCTCGCACATCGAGTTGCTGTCGGCTGTGACCGGGATCACTAGGCGGCAGGACGGCCAAGCGGGTTGGCGGATGGCGATACGAAAGAGCGGCGGCGCCGAAACGGTCGAAGAATTCGATTTCGTCGTCGTCTGCAATGGCGTGTTCGACCAGCCGAGCGTTCCACAACTGCCGGGGCGGGAAGCGTTCGAGGCCTCGGGCGGGCTGGCGCTGCATTCCTCGCAACTGAGCGATCTTGAATGGTTGCGTGGCAGAGACGTCGTTGTGGTCGGGTTCGGCAAGTCGGCGCTCGA
>CAYOSX010000182.1:0-3551 GCA_964406745.1 uncultured Opitutus sp. | reverse complement strand
AGGCAGCCCTCGCCCGCTGGCCCGGCGTCGTCCCTGCCGGACGCGTGAGCGACGAGCCGTGGGCGTTCTGGGATTTCCTCCCCACCGCCGCGGAGCTCATCGGCGTCACGCTGCCAGCCAATCACACGACCGATGGCCTCTCGCTGGTGAATTTCCTCAAGGGCGGGGCCGCGCCGGAGCGCGACTATTTTTACTGGGAGCTCCACGAACAGGGCTTCAAACAAGCCATCCGCTTCGGCGACTGGAAGGCGGTGCGCAACGGCGCCGCCGGCGCGATCGAACTCTACGATCTCGCCCGCGACGAAGGCGAACGCCACAACCTCGCCTCACGGCACGCTGACATCGTCGCCAAGGCCGACGCCTTGATGAAGTCCGCCCGCACCGAAGATCCCAACTGGCCGGTTCGCTGAGGACGCTTCTCTCACGAAAACGCGTAGGAGCGGCTTGCCCGCCTTCGGAGGGCTGTCTGCCGCGATTGCAGGCGGACGGCTTACATCGCGGCGTAAAGCCGCTCTTACCCTTTCGTCACACGCGCCTCATGCGTGACACCGGCATTCCTGCCGGTGGGTTTGGCAATCACTCAGCCATCGGAGCACAGGCAGAACCGGTGGACGACTTTTGACTTTCCGACTTTTGACCTGTGACTGCCCCCTACTCGTAAGTAAGCCACGCCGTCGCTACCGTATCCGCATCCGCCTGAACGCGGAGCCAGTACGCGTCGAATTCCTTGGGAAACGCATGCGGCATCGTTGCCCTGGGAGCCACGGTGAAGGTTCGATAATCGAGCCAGTGCCCGTCGCCGGTGACATCGACTTGGACACGTAGGTTCACCGCGCGGTCGGAGCCGTGTCGGAGTTCGAGCGATTTCCCGCCGTACCCGGTCATCAAATACGGATCGGACCACTCCCCCCCCCCCACCATCGTAACCATCCATGGCCCCCCGGACCCGTGCGGTCGGCCAAAGGACCCCAGGTCGTCCACCGCACCCACCCAGAGCGCAGCGCGTCCATCGGGGGAACGAACGACATGCCGGCTCGCCGTCGCCTCGATCGCCTCCATCCCGCTGATCACCAGCAGGCCGCGCCAGGTGGCGAAGTCGTGAATGCGTCGCAAGTGGGTCGAGATCGGGCGGACTTTCCGGATGCCACCGGCGTTCTCGGCCGGCAGCTCGAAGAAGGTGCCGGCGCAATTCAAAAGGTCGCGCTCCGTACAGACTTCGCGGACGGCACGCTCCACTCCGAACGGCCCCGAGGTCGCGATCTCCTCGCTCGCCCGTGGCAGCCGCCAGCGCTTGCCGGCATCATCAATGAAAATCGCCGACGCCGCGTCGTAGCTCAGCGCGTTCCACGGAACCGCCAGTTTTGACTCCATCCACTCGACCGCGCCTGGCTCGTCGCGGCGTTGGAGATTCATCCCAACGTCGAGTTCGTAAAACTCCGCTGCCGCTCGCTGTCCGTCGACAAGCGCGGCGGCGGCGAAGCCAATCGTCTTCCGTCCCTCGCCGCGCGCGTGCAGCAACCCGCCGATGCCCGAGCGCTGACCGGTGGCCGGCGCAATTCCCGCGAACCGCGCATCGGCCGCACCGCGTTGGCGGCGGTCGGGGTTGCGCAGCGCGAATTGTGCCGTTGCCCGCGGGCAATCGCGCGACGCCCGGACGCGCACCCACACGCCCTGCTCAGCGGCGCTGAAGACCACCGGCACGTAACCGTGGGACGGCACATCGATCTGACGGAGGGTCGTCCAGGTCCCATCACCGGCGCGGTCGACTTCGAGCGTGAAGGTCACGCCACTCTCCGCCGCGTGCGCAAGATGCAGCATGCGGTGTTCGAAGCCGGAGAACAGGAACGGCTCGGACGGCACATCCGCGGAGACCGGCTCGTCGAGCCAGACCGCGCCGCGACCAAGGGCCGGTCCAAACGCGTCGAGTTGTTCCGGCGCGAGGAACCAGAGATTCGACTGCGACTGTCCGGGGCCTGCGATCTCGCCCTTGGCCCGGCGTTTGTTGAGAAACTCACTCGCCGCGGTGTCGTCGGTGCCGAGGACGATCCGTTCTCCCCACCGCGTGAAATCGCCAACGACCTTGAGGTAGTTGGAGCGCGGCGCAATCCCGGCGGATTTCCCCGGCGTGAAGTCGCGCGGGAACCGCCAGAAGGCGCCGTGCATCGTCATCAGGAGGTCGTCCTCGCCAATGTCGCGGATGCGCGGCCATTCCGTGTTCCAGCCATGGGCGCCGTCGTAGGAGTGGCTCGCCTTGGGCAGTCGATAGGAATGCCAACGGCCGTCATGACGGACCATGAGGATCAGCGACCGATGATCCCAGCCGATCGACCAGATCGGGTCCGTGTCCGGATTTCGGTTCCCCTCGAGCCCGCCGGGTCCGGTGACCTCGGTGAACTGGTTGCGGCGGATCACCGTCCAGGCGTCGCTGCGTCCATCCCACTCGGCCAGCGCCCCGCTCGGGATGTCGGGACGCTGGCGCGCGATCGGGGAGTTCTCTCCGTTGTTCGCGTACACGAGCACACCCTGGCCGGAATAGAGGCCCTTCCCGTGGTAGCCGGGCAGCCCTGCCTTGCGTCCGCCTTCGAGGGCTTCGTCGCGGAACAGCTCGGTGACCTTGAGCGTGTGGACGTCGACCTCGTAGAACGCCTCCTCCATCGAGGCGTAGTAGAGTTTGTTCGCCGGATCGAATAGGTGGCGGGCATTGCCCGTGGGCCGGCCGAACATCTGCGCGTACGGGATGACGCGCACGTTGCCCCCGGCGTCGATCGCGTAGGGACCAATGAAGAGCTGCTGCGACTCTCGATGGACAAACCGGTTCGCCGGCGTGCCGCCGATGCTTTCCGGCCGGATGATCTGCCGCAGGTCCGGCGTGATCTCGTATAACTTGTCGGTCGACCCCCGGGGTTGATGCGGTGCGTAGGTGATCACCCAGAGCCGACCGGCCCACGGGACGACGGCGCCGGTCCCGCATTCGCGCTCCTCGTTGAACATGGCGAGGTGCGGATAGATGCCGCTGACGCTGAACGGCGGCTCGCTAGCGGCGGCGAGGGCGGGAAACAAGAGGGAGCTCGCGGCTAACCGAAATAGTTGGGAACAGGTCATGCGGAAGAGACGTGGGGTGATGCTGACGTGCATGGCAGATGCGTCTGCCGCGGACGCACGTTCATCAGTATTCCTGACGTCGGTACAAGGGAGCCGCAACCCTACAGTCCCACAGGCAGAACCAGTCCGCGTCTGCACAAACCCACCTCAACCCCAGGTGGGCGGGCAGGTCCCTCTGCCCGCTTCGAAGACGGACGGCATGCGTGTGCCGATACGGGCAGAGGGACCTGCCCGCCCACCTCGTCCTCAGAACGTAAACTTGCTGCTCAGGTACCAGCGGGTTTCGTTCGGGATGCGGATCACCGCGATGGTGCCGTCGGGGTTGGCCGTGACGGGAATGTCGTCACCGTTGCCCCAGGCGTTAGAAACGTTGAGACGCAGCGTCCAGTCGATCCGGTTGGCGATCTTGCGGCGGTAGGCGATCCAGACGTCGCCGTTGAACTCGGTGG
>CAYOSX010000181.1:0-3556 GCA_964406745.1 uncultured Opitutus sp. | reverse complement strand
GGCAACCGTCCCGGTCGCGCCGCCCGGCAATCCCTCGGCTGCTTCATCGAGATGTTTCCGGTCGATTTCGACAGCGCGGATTGCGCCACCTTTCGCGCGCTTGGTGCCCGCTGCACCGAAACGATTCACGCATTTCTCTCCCACGTCGCTCCCGCGGCGAGCTCCCCCGACGGTGCCAATGCCGGCAACGTCGTCCTCAACTTTTTCCCCCACGCCTTCGGCTCCTTCGCGGGCCATCCCATTCGCGCGGACTGGATCCACTCCGGCCATATCGATGGCGTCTACGACCTGAAGCTTCAGGCCCACGATTACAACGGCAGCGGATGCCTCACCCTGCAGCTGGACCTGAGCACCGCCACGTTCTCCGACTACGACCGCGAGCGCCTTCCCGCTCATCTCCGGCGGACGCTGCAGGCCATGCTCGAGAGTGTGGATACACCGGTCGACGCTTTCGAGATCCTGACCGGACGGGAGCAGGAACGAACGCTCGTTGCCTACAACCGGGCCGCCCCCCATCCCGTCCCTGACGAGGGATTGCTTCCGCGTATCGCCCGCATCGCACGGAACTACCCGAGCGATCCGGCCCTGCGTCAGGGCGCAAAGACTATTTCCTACCGATCGCTGTGGGAGCAGGTGGAACGGGCGGCGGCAGCGTTGCGGCGCATCGGCGTCACGAACGGCGCGTGCGTTGCCATCGTCATGCCGCGCTCGGCCGAGGCCGTGCTCGCCATCCTCGCAACGATGCGCGCCGGGGCGGCCTACGTCCCGATCGACACTCACTACCCGGCCGAACGCATCGCCAAGATCCTCGATAACGCCCAACCGCACTGCTCGATCCACCTCGACGGATCCCCAGCCGGAGCAACCGGCGCGAAGCCGCCCCGCCTCGCATGGAGCAGCCTGCTGGAGAATCCCGTCGGCGGCGAACCCTCCCTTCCCTTCCCCCAGCCTGAAGACCTCGCCTACGTCATCTACACCTCGGGCTCCACTGGCGCACCCAAGGGCGTCGAGATCGAGCACCGGGGCATGATCGACTACCTCGATTGGGCGCAACGATCGTACGTCCAGGGCGAGCGCCTGCGCTACCCGCTCTTCACTTCCCTGTCGTTCGATCTCACCGTCACCAGCATCTTCCTGCCGCTCATGACAGGCGGGGAGCTGATCGTTTATCCCGCGACCACCGCCGAGGTGGATTCCGCGCTCATCGACGTGATTAATGACAACGCGGTCGACTTCATCAAACTGACGCCGTCGCACCTTTCGCTGCTGAGACAGATGGATCTCGGCGCCTCGCGCATCACCCGACTGGTGCTCGGAGGCGAGGACCTGAAGCACGCCCTCGCGTCCTCCGTGACCGCCCAGTTCCGCCACGACGTTGAGCTCTACAACGAATACGGCCCCACCGAAGCGGTCGTCGGTTGCATGATCCACCGGCTGGACCCCGGCCGCGCCACGCCTCCCGGCGCCAGCGTTCCCATCGGCAAGCCCGCCGACCACGTGGCGATCTACCTGCTCAACACCGCCGGCCGCCCGGTGCCCGAAGGCGTGCCCGGCGAACTCTGCATCGCCCGCCACGGCCTCGCCCGAGGCTATCGCAATGACCGCGTCAAGACCGCCGCCGCCTTCGTGAGTAATCCGTTCGCCCCGGGCGAACGGATGTATCGCACCGGGGACCTCGCCCGCTTCAGCGACGAGGGGGAACTGTCGTTCCTCGGACGCATCGACAGCCAGGTCAAGGTCTCCGGCCACCGCATCGAACTAGGCGAGATCGAGGCCGCCCTTCTGGAACAGGTGGAAATCGAAACCGCCTTCGTCCACGCGCATCGTTCCATCCGCGCGGAATCGACGTCAAAGGCCCTTGCCCACTGCCAACGGTGCGGCCTCGCCTCGAACTACCCCAACGTGGTCTTCGACGACCGCGGCGTGTGCAATACCTGCAACGCGTTCGAATCCATCAACGACGAAGCCCAGGCCTACTTCCAGGCCAGCGACCAGCTGGTGGCTTTCTTCGAGGACTCCCGGCGCAAGCATCAGGCAAAGTTTGACTGCATGATGCTCTACAGCGGCGGAAAGGACAGCACCTACGCACTCGGCAAGCTCGTTGACCTCGGCCTCCGTGTCTACGCCTTCACCTTGGACAACGGCTACATCTCCGAGCAGGCCAAGACGAATATCCGGCGTGTCGTCGGCGCCCTGGGCGTTGACCACGAGTTCGCGACGACGCCGGCGATGAACGAGATCTTCCGCGACAGCCTCACGCGGTTCAGCAACGTCTGCAACGGATGCTTCAAGACCATCTACACGCTGGGCATGAGCCGGGCCCGCGAATTGCGCATTCCGATCATCGTGACGGGACTTTCCCGGGGACAGTTTTTCGAAACCCGCCTGACCGAAAACCTCTTTCAACGCGGACGCTTCAGCCCCGCCGACGTGGACAAGGCCGTGCTGGAAGCGCGGAAGGCGTATCATCGCGTGGACGACGCCGTCTCCCGGCTTCTGGACACGAGTCACCTGAAGGACGACCGCATCTTCGAGGAGATTTCGTTCGTCGATTTCTACCGGTACTGGGACGCAAGCCTGGAGGAGATCTACAGCTACCTCGCGAGGCGCCTGCCGTGGATCCGTCCTTCGGATACAGGCCGCTCCACCAACTGCCTCGTCAACGACGTCGGCATCTACATCCACAAGAAAGAGCGTGGCTACCACAACTACGCCCTGCCCTACAGCTGGGATGTGCGCATGGGCCACAAGCAGCGCGACCAGGCCCTCGAGGAGCTCGACGATCGCTACGACCTGAACGACGTGCGACGCATGCTGACGGAGATTGGATACAACGAGGACCGGCTCTCCGCCGGGCAGGAACGCGTGCGGCTGACCGCCTACTACGTCGCCAGGCAAGAAATCGACGCGGCCGAGCTCGAGCGCCGCCTCAGCAAGTCGCTTCCCGCGCAAATGAGGCCGGCCCACTATGTCCGTCTCGACGCCCTCCCGCTGACGCCCAACGGCAAGGTCGACGTCCAGGCGCTCCCCAAGCCGGACGCAGGCATCGAACAACGCCGGGACCCTCTTGAACCGCCCTCCGGCCCCGTCGAGGGCAGACCGTCGAAAGTCTGGGCGCAGAGTTTCAAGACCCGCGCGATCAGCCGGACCGACAGCTTCTTCCAACTGGGCGGCACCTCCCTAGATGCCATGGAAGTCACCCTGCAACTCTGCCGGGATTTCGACATCGACCTCCCGCTCCAGACAATTTTCACGAAGCCCCGCCTTGCCGACCTCTGCCAGGCGATCGAGTCCAAGATCATGGAGGACATCGAAGGCTTGAGCGAAGAGGAGGCGGAAAAGTCTCTGCAGACCTGATCGTCGCGTGAACCCAGCGAAGTCATCGGCAGACTCCCCACCTGCCTTATCCGAGGCGAAGCGCCTGCTCCTCGAGCAGCGGCTCAAACGCGTGCCACGGGGCACTGCGCCCAAGGAGACCCTTCTGGAGCGTCGTCCGCCAGGCGTCCCCGCGCTCGCCTCCCTGGGGCAAAAGCGGATCTGGTTGTTGGACGACGTG
>CAYOSX010000180.1:0-3565 GCA_964406745.1 uncultured Opitutus sp. | reverse complement strand
ATGATCCGTTTCAGGTTCAAAGGGTCGAGCGGCCGAGCGTACCGCAATCTCAGTCCTCCGCGGAGGACACCCCTACGAGCAAGGGCCAACGAAGAAACCCGCGCGCGGGAAGGCAAGTACGATCTTCGCGGTCCCGGGGCGCGCCGCGAGGGCGAGAATCGGGCTGGAGTTCGGCCGCAAGTGGGTGAGATTGAACCTGCGTCCGTCATGCGAACCCTCCTTTCCATCGTGATCGTCGCCTACCGCTCGCGGGACGAGATTGGCGCGTGTCTCGGCTCGATCCCGAGGTCATTGCGTGGCGGCGCGGTCGAGGTGGTGGTGGTTGACAATTCGCTCGGCGAAGATGGCACCGGTGAGGTCGTCCGAACGGCGTATCCGTGGGTTGATTACGTCGTGCCGGTGGCCAACCTGGGATTCGGCCGGGCGAACAACCTCGGCTTCGCCCGCACGACCGGAGAGGCCGTGCTCTTTCTCAATCCGGACACCGAAGTGAACGCGGCTGCACTGGAGCACTGTCTTGACCGGCTCGCGGCGGATGCGTCGATCGGATTGATCACTCCCCGCCTCGTGCAGGCGGACGGCGCCATGGATCTCGCGTGCCGGCGGAGCATCCCGTCCGCCTGGGATGGGTTCTGCCGCGCGACAGGCCTTGCGGCGGCGTTTCCCAAGGTTGCGTGGTTTTCCGGATACAACCTCACCCATCTGCCCGATGAAGGGTCGTACGACGTGGGCGCGATCAATGGAGCGTTCATGCTGGCGCGCCGGCCGGTGCTCACGGCGGTCGCGCCCGACGGGAGGATTTTCGACGAAGCCTTTTTCATGTACGGCGACGATCTCGATCTCTGCTTGCGCGTCGCCCGCGCGGGTTTCCGCATCGTTTACGACGGAAGCACGAGCATCGTGCACCTGAAGGGCGTCAGCGTGGGCAAGGACTACACGCGCATGAGCGCGGCGATCTTCGACGCCAACCGAGATGTGTACCTGAAGCACTTTGGAACGAACCCGTTGAAGAGGGGATGTTACCGGCTGCTGTTTGCGGCGTGGAAGACCCTGGCCTTCGCGAGGGCGCGCCTGCGCGGTCACCGTAAGGTACGGCCGGTTTGAACCGTAGGAGCGGCTTTACGCCGCGATTGCATGCGGACGGTGTACGATCGCGGCATAAAGCCGCTCCTGCGCCCAAGCCTGCATTGCGTGAAATATTCGGGTCAGGACTCGAGTCGGGCCACGTCGTCGGGCGTATCCAGATCGAGTGCCAGTTCCGGCAGGTCCACAGCGGCGAGCGCGTCGGCGGGGACCTGGGCCATGAGCTTTCGCGCCCCCTCGTCGCCGGTGAGGGCGGATAGTGCGGGGAAATGGTGTCGCAAAAAAAGCGCCGGGGCGCCGAGGTGGCCCTGGTAGCGGGCGGCGACGAGGCTTCGGCCGGATTCCGCCTGCACGGTGAGGAGCTTCTGGATGGTTTCGGTGGAGAACGCCGGCTGGTCGCACAAAGCCACGAGGGCCGCGTCGACGCGGGGGGAGAAGGCGTTGAGCACGCCCAGGCCGGCGCGCAAGGAGGACGCCATGCCTTCCGCCCAGGCGGGGTTCTCGGCCACGAGGACGGGGTGGCGGGCGAGGATGGGCCGGATGGCGTCGGCATGTGCGCCCAGCACGACGACCACCGGCCAGACCGGCGCAGCGAGGCCGGCGAGCACGGCCCGTTCGAGCAAAGGGCGCCCTTGCACCGGAAGCAGTTGCTTCGGCCGTCCCATGCGCGTCGACGCGCCGGCGGCGAGCAGGATAAGGCCGCAGCGCAGGGCGGGAGATGCGTTGAGTTCAGCCATGGATCGGACGGGTGCGGTTGCGAAGGGGGGCGCCGCTGCGTCCCTGCACGATGGCCTGCATTTCGGCCAGCATCGAGAGGGCGACGGCCTCAGGGGTGTCGCCGCCAAGGTCGAGCCCGACGGGAGCGTGCAACGTGGCGCGTTGTTCCTGGCTTGCTTCAATTCCTTCCGCGGCGAGGTCGGCGAGCAGTTTCTCCGCCCGCTTGCGCGGCCCGAGCAGGCCGAGGTAGGGCAGACCCAGCGGGAGCAGGGCGCGGAGGAAGGGCAGGTCGTGCACGTAGTGATGGGTCATGATCACCGCGAAGGTCCGGCGGTCGAAGGGCACACGTTGGGCGATCTCCGACGGCGGCACCACGGCGACCTCGGCGGAAGGAAAACGGGCGGACGTGGCGAACGCTGCGCGCGGGTCGGCCACCGTGACCGACCAGCCCAGGTCGGAGGCAAACCGGGCCAGCGGCTGCGCGTCGTCGCCGGCTCCCAGCACCACGAGACGCGGCGGCGGAGGAATGTATTCAAAAAAAACTGACGGACGGCCGGGCAGGTTTGCAAAGGTGCGCCAGACGGAGGCGCCCGCCGCCAGCGCCTCGCGGGCTGCGCCACGCAAGGCGTCCAGCCACGGTTCCGGATCGGCGGGATGCCAGCTGCGTCCGTCGGAGGACAGCGCGAGGTGCGCGCCGAGGTGTTCGCCGGACTCCGCCGCGTAGACGGTGGCAAGGACGGTTTCCTGCCGCAGAACGGCGGAGGCATCGTGGACGAAGGCAAGACCAGGGGGCAGGCCGTGGGTGCGTTCGAGCAGGAGAGTGACCTTGCCGTGGCAGCCGAGGCCGACACCCCAGACGAGATCGTTCTCCTCGGTGGTGTCGTAGACGATCGTTCGGGCAGTTCCGTCCGTCATCACCTGGCGCAGGTGAATCAGCAAGTCCTCCTCGAGACAGCCGCCGCTGATGGAGCCCACACGGGTGCCGTCGGGCCCGAGCACGAGGCGGGCGCCCGGGCGCCGATAGGACGAGCCTTCGACTGCGGCGACCGTGGCCACGCCGCAACCGGCGGGAAGGCGGGCAAGCGAGGCGTAGGCTTTGAGCGCTTCAGGCATGGGCAACGGGCTTCGACGGGAAGTTCAGCGAACGTTCGTCCGCATTGCGATCCCAGTCGAGCTCGGGAAACCCGCGTCGAGGCGCCGGTTTTCCGAGGCGTACGGGTGCGCGCCATGCGTGCAGGGTGGTCGCGCCGTCGCTCAGCGTCACCTGACTGAGAGCGACCTCACCGAGGCCGCGAATGCCGACGCGCAGGGGCCGGTCGGGATGTTCCACGGGCACCGAGAGCGTCCGGCGCACGCGGGCGCGCGGTCGTGCCGCGAGCCCGCGAAACTCGATCGTGAAGCGTCCGGCGAGCAGGTGCCATTTTCCATCGGCGTCCTCTTGCTCCACCACGATCTTTTGCAGGGCGGGGGCGAAATTGTGGACGGTGAGGTCCAGCTGCCACCGGCCGTGCACTGGTGACGCGGTGTGGACCTGCGTGGCATTCCGGCGGCACCGTGTCAACCAACGCCGCCAGGCCCGCAGGCGTCCGGCGTCGGCTTCGAGCATCGTTTCGTTAGGACCGGCAACCTTCGTGTCGCGGGTGCGTGCCCACATGCGACGCGCGGCAGCGCGACCGGCGCGAAGGGCCTGCGAAAAGGTGGTCGCCTCTTCATGAAGGTCTCCGAGGCGGGTTTCCAAGGATGCTCCACGGCGATGAAGACGTCG
>CAYOSX010000179.1:0-3620 GCA_964406745.1 uncultured Opitutus sp. | reverse complement strand
CAAGTCGAGGTCACGTTCGACATCGACGCCAACGGCATCGTGCAGGTCTCGGCCAAGGACAAGGCCACCAACAAGGAGCAGCAGATCCGCATCCAGGCCTCGGGTGGGCTGTCGGAATCCGACATCCAGCGCATGGTCAAGGAGGCCGAGGAGCATGCCGGCGAGGACAAGAAGAAGCGCGAGCTGGTCGAAGCCCGCAATCAAGCCGAGTCGCTGATCCATTCGAGCGAAAAGAACATCGCCGAATACGGCGACAAGGTCGCCGCCGAGGACAAGGCCGCCATCGAAGGCGCGATCGAGGCGCTGAAGGCGGTGACCGGGTCGGAGGACGCGGCCGACATCAAGGCCAAGACCGACGCGCTGGCGCAGGCCGCAATGAAGCTGGGCGAGGCCATGTACAAGGCACAGCAGGCGGCCGGTGAAGCGGCGGCAGGCGGCGCGGCCGGCGCCAGCAGCTCGGGCGATGGCGCTGCGGCCGGCGACAAGGTGGTCGACGCCGACTTCGAGGAAGTAAAGGACGACAAGAAGGACTGAGTCGTCGCAGACGATGACTGACGCCCGCCCCGCCACGTTCCTCGCGTGATGCCAGGAATGCAGCGGGGCGGCAGCGTTTCCGGGGCTCGCGGATCGGGGGATCACCGGCGGGCCGCAAGGACCAGCGATATTCCAGCGGGGCGTTAATCATGGCGGGGAACGACTATTACGAGATGCTCGGGGTCGAGCGCGGCGCCAGCGCGGACGACCTGAAGAAGGCATACCGCAAGCTGGCGATGAAGCACCATCCCGATCGCAATCCCGGCGACAAGGAAGCAGAGCAGAAGTTCAAGGAAATCAGCCACGCCTACGACGTGCTGAAGGACGACCAGAAGCGCGCGGCCTATGACCGCTACGGCGCTGCGGCGTTCGAGAACGGCGGCGGTGGCGGCCAAGGCGGCGGCTTCGAGTTCAATTTCGGCTCCGGCTTCGCGGACATTTTCGAAGAAATGTTCGGTGCCATGGGCGGCGGCCGCCGGCAGCAGGGCGGCTCGGGCCGCGGCTCGGACCTGCGCTACAATCTGGAAATCTCGCTCGAGGAAGCCTTCGCGGGCTCCGAGGCGCGCATCCGCGTGCCGACCTCGGTGTCGTGCGAGGACTGCACGGGCACCGGCGCGGCGAGCGGATCGAAGCCCGTCAACTGTCCGGTGTGCCAGGGCCGCGGCCGCATCCGCGCCCAGCAGGGTTTTTTCACTGTCGAGCGCACCTGCACCCATTGCCAGGGCTCGGGCCGCGTCATCGACAATCCCTGCCGCACCTGTTCGGGCAGCGGCCGGGTCCGTCGCGAGAAGATGCTGCAGGTCAAGATTCCGGCCGGCGTCGAGGACGGCACCCGCATCCGGCTGGCGGGCGAAGGCGAAGCCGGCATGCGCGGCGCGGCGACCGGCGATCTCTACGTCTTCCTCAACATTCGCCAGCACGAAATCTTCCAGCGCGACGGCGCCAACATATTCTGCCGGGTGCCGCTGCCGATGACCTCGGCGGCGCTGGGCGGCCAGATCGAGGTGCCGACCGTGGACGGCACGCGGGCGCGCATCACCATCCCCGCCGGGGTGCAGAGCGGCCACCAGTTCCGCCTGCGCGGCAAGGGCATGTCGGTGATGCGCTCCTCGGTGCGCGGCGACATGTACGTGCAGGCCGTGGTCGAAACCCCGGTCAACCTGACCGCCAAGCAGCGCGACCTGCTGAAGGAATTCGAGAAGGCCGGCGGCAGCAAGCCGACCAGTCCCGAATCCGAAGGTTTCCTGAGCCGCGTCAAGGAGCTGTGGCGCGAACTCAAGGAATAGACCGGCCCTCCGGCCCTGTCTGATCAGCCAGTGCGCCTCTAAAGATCTCCACCGGAATCTTGCACCCGGCGCCGCGGCGCAATTGTCGCCGGCTCCAGACCCATGCCACGATCCCTCACCGTTGCCCGCGACGACCATGGTTGCGCCGCCCAACTGGCGAAAAAATCCGTCGCGCCCAAACCCGCGACCAACGACAGGATCGATCATGACCGCCATACGCAACATTGCCGTCGCGCTCATGCTGGCGATCGGCTTCGCGCTGCCCGGGTCTGCCCAGCAGCCGCACTGGCTGACGGGGATCTGGGAAGGCTCGCTCGGCAATCTGCCGACGACGACCAGGTTCGGCCCGGAGCGGACGCTGACGGTGGCGTCGGTCGCCGCCAGCGGCGCCAGTGCGAAGGGCACCTGGGTCGGCGCCAATTCGAAGGCGAACGTCGACATCGCGATCGCCGGCGACACCATTTCGTTCACCACACCCGGCTCGTCCGGCGCATCCTACAAGCTGGCGCACAAGGGGAACGCGCTTGAGGGGACCTGGAGTCCGACGGGCGGACGCGGCGGCGGCACCGTGACGCTGAAAAAGAAGTAGCGCGCCGAAATGCCGACCTCCCGCCCCTCCCTGGTGTCGTTCGCCGATGGCAAGCCGCGTTGCGGCTGGCTGTCGGACGATCCGCTCTACATCGACTATCACGACCGCGAATGGGGCGTTGCCGAGCGCGACGACCGGCGGCTGTTCGAGATGCTGATCCTCGAAGGCTGCCAGGCCGGGCTGTCGTGGATCACCGTGCTGCGCAAACGCGAGAACTACCGGCAGGCCTATGACGGGTTCGACGCCGCCAGGATCGCCCGCTACACGCCGGCCCGCCAGGCGCGCCTGATGCAGAACGACGGGCTGGTGCGCAATCGCGCCAAGATCGCCGCCAGCGTGCAGAACGCCCAAGCCTTCCTGCGCATCGTGAAGCGCGAAGGCGCCTTCGCGCCGTGGATCTGGCAGTTCGTCGGCGGCAAGCCGATCGTGCGCGGTCCGGCCAGCCTGCGGGACATTCCCGGCAGCACGCCCGAGAGCGAGGCGATGTCGAAGGCGCTGCGCGGCGAAGGCTTCAATTTCGTCGGCCCGACCATCTGCTACGCCTTCATGCAGGCCACGGGCATGGTCGACGATCACGTCGTCGGCTGCCACCGCCATGGCGGCAAGCCTGCTGCCCGCGGCAGGCCCATTCGTGCTAGGGTCGCGCCCTGAAATCCAGGAGCGGGACATGAAGATCTGTATCGTCGGCGCCGGCGGGCGCATGGGCCAGATGCTGGTGCGCCAGATCGCGGCCGATGCCAATTGCGTGGTGGGCGCCGCCACCGAACGCAGCGGCAGCAACGTGCTGGGCCGCGACGCGGGCGAGCTGGCCGGCATCGGACCGCTGGGCATCGCCATCACCGACGACGCGCAGGCCGCCATCGCCGCCTGCGCCGCGGTGATCGACTTCACCGCGCCTTCCGCCAGCGTGCGCCATGCCGAGATGGCGGCGAAGAGCGGCGCCGTGGTCGTCATGGGCACGACCGGACTGGACGCGGAGCAGGACGCCATCGTCGCCGAGGCGGCGACGCTCGTGCCGATCGTGAAGTCGGGCAACATGAGCCTGGGCGTGAACCTGCTGACGGCGCTGGTGCGGCGGGTCGCGGCAGCGCTCGACGATATCTACGATATCGAGATCGTCGAAATGCATCATCGCCACAAGGTCGATGCGCCCTCGGGCACGGCGCTGATGCTGGGCGAAGCGGCAGCGGCCGGGCGCGGCGTGTCGCTTT
>CAYOSX010000178.1:0-3752 GCA_964406745.1 uncultured Opitutus sp. | reverse complement strand
TCGAAAAGGCCGCGGTTGCGCGGGGCGAACGCGTAGTTGTAATCGCCGACCCAGATGTCGTTGAAGGCGAGCGCGGCCCGGGTGATCTCGTAAGGACAGATGCGGGCGGCGCGTCCGGCGGCGCGCAGTGTCTCGAGGTCGCGCGGCTCCTCCGGAAACAGGTAGAACCGCGCGAGTCCCGACTGCGGCCAGCGGCGTTCGAGGTCCTTCAGGTAGCCGCACGCCTCCACGGTGCAGCGGAAGACGTGGTTCACGCAATGCTCCGCCTTGTTGCGTACGTGCCACGCGGATACGCCGACCGGGTCGCCGGCGGCGGAGCCGGCGGTCACGGGGGACGTCATGGCCGCCAGCGTGCGCATGACCTGGAGCTGTCCGGTGGATTTGCTTGTCAGGTAGAGCAGGCGGGAGGACCGCCCGGCCTTCAGCGAGGCCAGGGCGGTTTCGAGCAGTGCGCCCGTCTTGCCAAAGCCCGTGGGCGCTTCGAAAGCGACCACGCGGCCGCGATCGAGTGCGGAGGCGAGGTCGGCCCGCGTCGTTTCCTGCCCGGGACGGAGGGTGTCGAAGGCCGGACGGTACACGAGCCCCCGCCGGCGCTCGCGGGCGCGCAGCCGCAGGTTCAGGAATTCCGTGACGCGTTCTAGCCGGCTGCGAAAGAGCCCGTCGTCGACATCGGGAAGGACCAGCGGTTGCGCGAGGCCGCTGCCGGTCTCGACGAAGACCACTTCGGCGCGCAGACGGAGTCCGGGCGACTCCAGGCGGCGCAGGGCGGCGTAGGTCGCGAGTTGCGCAAAGTAGTCGGGGTAGGCGGCGCGCAGCTCCTCTTCGGGTGCGGGCAGCGGTTGCATTACGGTCTTGATCTCCCGCAGGAGGAAGCCCCCGTCGGGCAAGGGCACGAGCTGGTCGATGCGGCCGGTCAAGGTAAGCGTCCAGCCGGCGTGAAAAACCTGTCCTTCAACCGGCACCTCGAACGCGGCGGAGGGAGCCTCGCCGGCGGTTTGGCGGCGGAGCTCCTGATGCCAGTGCGTGCCGAGTTGCGCGCGCCAGAGGCCGCTCGGCTGTCCGCCGCCGGAGCGCGGACCGATGGCGAAATCGGCAAACTCGCCCACGCTCAGGCGGGCCGTGCGGTCATCAAGCGAGAACTCCATGAGCGTCAGTCCAAGGCGGCCTCACAGCACGATTTCCGTATGGCCGCGCAGATACGTTTCCAGACGGGAGCGGAGACGAGCCACGTCGGCCGGAGTGGCGGTTTGGCCGGCCAGCGGTTGGTTGAGGACCGACGAGACGAGGGCCCGGTCGGCGTCGTTGAGGTCGGGAAACCACTGTTGTTTCAACGGATACCCCTCGTCGCGGGCGAAGCGGTAGAGGCTTTTCAAATACACAATGTCGGGGCGCCCGGCGGAAGAGAACGCCTCGAAAGCGGTCTGCAGCAGGCGGTAGACGGCGGTGCGGCTTTCCTCGTGAACCGGATTGGCGGCAACGACCGAAGCGAAGCTGCTGGCCAGGCTGAGCGCCTCGTAGGACCGGCCGATCTCGGAATGCCGGGTCAGTACGCGGGCCTCGCGCGTGAACCAGCTCTGTCCCTGGTTGGAGGACTCCATCAGGATCTCTGCCTCGTCGAAGAGATCGAGCGGCGGCTGCGCAGTCGAGGCGGCCTTTTTGGAGACACGCTGGAAGATGCGCACCACGCCGTGTTCGGCGGAGAAGACCGTGTACGGCTGAAAGGCCTCGGCGGGAAGGCCCTTGCCGAGCACGAGGGCTTCGGTCGTGAGGGTCCGTCCGGGCATCGGTCAGCGGACGGCCGGCAGATCGGCGGGCGGTGCGGCGGGGGGGGCGACGACGGGAGCGGGAGCCGGCGGCCAGGGCGGGACGACCGCCCCTCCCGAGATGATCATTTTCATGGCTTCGCCGACCGACATGTCGAGGGGAACGATGTCCCGCTCGGGCAGCATCACGAGGAATCCGGTCGTGGGATTGGGTGTTGTCGGGACAAAGACGCTCCAGACCTCCTCGGTGGTCTTTGCCTGCGGCTCGCCCTGCGCCTTGTTCGTCAGGAAACCGATCGACCAGAGCCCCTTGCGCGGAAACTCGACCATCACCGCCCTGCTGAAGAGTGCCCGGTTTTGCGAGCCGAAGGTTTCGACGATCTGTTTGACCGTGCGGTAAACGGTGCTGACGCCGGGAATGCTGAGGATGACGCGCTCCGCAAGCTGGCCGAAGTAGCGGCTGAAAACGAAGCGCGAGACGTGTCCGAGCAAGGTGACCAGGACGATCACAATCAAGGTGGACAACAGGTTCCACAACAGGTCGAGGCTCGGCTGCGAGAGCAGGTTGTCGGGAACGAAGAAGAAGAAATAGGGCCGGAAGCCGCTGCCGATCTGCTCGACGAGCCAGGAGAATACCATCCAGGTGACCGCCAGCGGGGCGAGCAGGAGGAGGCCGGTGACGAAGGCGTTGCGAAGCGACGTAAGGCGCGAGACGGGCATGGTGGGCAAGTGACGTCAGGGGAACCCCGGACGCAAATTCAATCACGCCCAACGGAACGCCGGCAGCGCTCGCGCCTCGTGCAGGAGCGCCATGGCCCGCGCCTCGGCGGTGCGCATACGCCGTTTCCTGGCAGGTTGGAGGTCGTCATAGCCGGCGAGGTGAAGCCAGCCGTGGACCACGTAAAGCATGAGTTCCTCGCTGAAGTCGCGACCGCGCCCGCTTGCGTAGGTGCGCGCGGTATCGGCGGATACGCAGATCTCGCCGGCCGAGCCGAGGGCGGGCTGTGCCTCGAAGGTGATCACGTCGGTATTTGAAGGATCGTCGAGGAAGTCGGCGTGCAGCCGGGCGAGGGCGGCGTCGGTCAGGAAGGCGACGGACAATTCGCCCGGCCCCGGGCCGCCTTCGAAACGATCCGCGGCCTTGTCGAGCGCGCGCAAGGCGCGGGTGACGGCGCGACGGTCGATGCGCAGTTTCGGATGCGCGTTGTGCAGATGGATCTCGCGGCCCGCGGGCATGGCGGCGCTCTACTTCTGGCCGGAGCCGGACGCCCGCGTCTCCCCGGCGGGTTCGGACGGAGGGTAGGCGACGCGAGAGTGCAGCATGTTGAGCAACGTGAAGTTGAAGCTGCTCTTGATCTTGGAGATTTCCTCGAAGGTCAGCGGACATTCGTCCAGCTGGCCGTCCTCGATGCGTTCGTGGAAGATCTGGTCGATGAGCTCGCCCAAGTGCTGTGGGGTGATTTTGCGCAGGGACCGCGAGGCGGCCTCCACGCCGTCCGCCATGTGGATGATCGCGCTCTCCTTGAACTGCGGTTTCGGGCCGTCGTAGCGATAAGTCGTTTCGGAGACCGGCACCGGGAGCAGTCCGGGCGCGGGGGCGAGGGCGGCGATCGGCGAGCGGGATCCGGGGCCGAAGGGCGGCTGGCTGCCGCCGCCGGCGGGGGCCTTCAGGCTGCTGAGGGCGCGTTGAAAGAAATAGCGGATCAGGGAGGTGCCGTGGTGTTGCTGGATGACGTCGATCACCGCGCGTGGCAGATGATGCTTGAGCGCGAGGTCGACGCCCTCCTTCACGTGGCTCTTGATGATAAGGGCGGAGAGCGACGGATTGCTGGCATCGTGCGGGTTGATGCCCTCGCGCTGGTTCTCGGAGAAGTATTCGGGCTTGGCGGTTTTGCCGATGTCGTGGAACAAGGCGCAGACGCGGGCGAGCAGGGGGTTCGCGTTGATCGCGTTGGCGGCGTTTTCCGAAAGCTGGGCGACGACGAGCGA
>CAYOSX010000177.1:0-3757 GCA_964406745.1 uncultured Opitutus sp. | reverse complement strand
CGGGTCGGCGCATCGACACGGTTGCTGGGAAAGATCGGGTGGCATGGCGCTGGTTCCAGAGGCTGACCCATGTCGCGAGATTGGCGGGCGGGTCGAAGGCGGCCTGACGCTGTCACTCAGACGTTCGGGCAAAGGCTATCGAGGCCAACAGTCCAGAGCCCGGCCTGACCTCTTCCAGTCGAAGTCTGGTTCCAAACAGTTCGGCAATCTCGACAGCGACGGCAAGGCCAAGGCCCATCCCGTTGGCCTTGCCAGTCGGCAGATGTGGCAAGGGCCGCGAGGAACCCCGCCTGGACTGGACCGCGGTTGTCATCTGTTCGGGCGAAAGTCCGGGGCCATTGTCTTCGACTTCAAGCACGATCCGGCCCGGCGCATTCCGGACACGGACCGTCACAACCGCGCCGGACCCCGCATAGGTGATCGCATTGGAAACGAGATTCCGAAGAAGCTCGGCCAGAAGAATGGGGTCTGCGGTCACTTCGGCCGCATCGAGCCCCTCGAACCCAAGGTCAACGTCATGGGCAAGCGCGCCGGGCACCATCTCCGAGGTGACCTCCTTGGCAATGGCCACGATGTCGATCGGCGTCAGGGTCGCCGCCCCGACGCTGGCATCGACACGGGCCAGCACCAGAAGATGGGACAGCACCCGTTCGGCGCGTTCCAGGGCCTGTTTTGCCTTGTCGCTGGCCGCGGCAGCCTTGTCGCGCCCGGTGCTGCGGTCGATCAGGGCCAGCTGGGTCCGCACCACGGCCAAAGGGGTGCGCAACTGGTGGCTGGCATTGCCGGTAAAGTTGCGAAGCGCATCCAGTGCGGTTTGCAGGCGATCCATGAAAAGGTTGATCGCGACAACCAGCGGTTCCACTTCCAGCGGCGTGTTTGCCGTGACGGGCCGAAGATCATCCGGAGACCGTTCCGCGATGGCCTCGCCCAATCGCTCCAGCGGGCGCAAGGCGACAGTGACCGCAATCCAGACCAGCGTGGCCACCCCAAGCACCAGCACCGCCAGTCGCAGGGCAGACCGCAGCAGAATGGCCCGCGCCAGTGCAGACCGGGCGCGCGTGGATTCGGCGATGGTCACCGCGAACATGATCGATGCCGCGCCGGTGGAAATCTCGCGCATCAGCGTCGCAGACCGGATGCCCACATCGCCATAAAGCCCGTCCGCAAATGCAACCCCGCCCGCAGGTGCCGCGACAACGGCAAGATCCGGATATCCGGTCAGAAAGTGGCCGACCGGGCCATCGACGCGGTAGAACACCTTGTCCTGCGCCGTCGAGGTCAGCATTTCCAGCGAGGAATAGGGAAGGTCAACCTCCAGCCCGCCGGCTTCGTCCACTGTCACCCGCTCGGCAATCGCCAGGGCCGAGCCGACCAGAACCCGGTCGGACACGCTTTGTGCCGTGCGAAGCGCCTCGCGCCAGGTATCGAACAGGGCGATCAGGCCAAGCGCCAGTGTCGCGATCAACAGCCAAAGCAGAAGCCTGCGCCGCAGCGAATAGGGCGTCATGAAGGATCACTTGGCTTTTCAAGCAGATAGCCAATCCCCCTGATGGTCCGCAGGCCCAGACCCAAGGGATGCAGGCGGCGACGCAGGCGGGACATGTATTGCTCGATCGCATTGTCCGACAGGATGTCTTCAAGCGAGGTCACCGATTGCACGATCGCCTCCTTGGCAACAACCTTGCCCGCACGGGTCAACAGCAGTTCAAGAATGGCCCGTTCGCGCGGCGGCAGGTCCATGATCTGTCCGTTGGCCGAAAACTGTCGGCTGTTCAGATCGAGAGCGAGCGGCCCAAGGCTGAGGGTCGAGGACCGCAACCCCGCCTGCCTGCGAAGCAAGGACCGCACGCGGGCCTCGAACTCACGGATATCAAAGGGCTTGGCCATATAGTCATCCGCGCCAAGGTCCAGCCCCCGCACCCGATCCTCGGCAGCGCCCCGCGCCGTCAGGATCATCACCGCCGCCCGGTTGCCTTGCGCGCGCATGGCCCGAAGGACCGAAAGCCCGTCCAGTTCCGGCAGGTTGAGATCAAGGATCATCAGGTCAAACTGTTCGGCTGCGACCAGGTCCTTTGCCGCCTCGCCGTCATGAACGCAATCCACCGCATAGCCCGACGACACCAGAAGCGACAGCAGCGCCTCGGCCAGTGGCAGATCGTCCTCGACCAGTAAAAGCCGCATGAAACCCCCGATGGCGCAGCTTAGAAGCGATCAGCGCTGTTGTGAACCGCCTCTCGCTGGGGCAGGGTTTCAGGATGCGCCTTGCGTTTGGAACCCTTCTTGCTGTGGTGGCCCTGACAAGCCATGCGGTGGCCGAGGCCACGCATTACCCTGCGACCGGCGACAGCGCCAAAGAACTGGTGATCTATTCGACGCTGGACAACCGCCTTGCCTCGACCCTGATCGAGGCGTTTCAGGCCAGTCACCCGAATGTCGCCGTGCGCTATGAAGATCTCCTGGCCAGTGAAATCGCTGCCCGCGTGATCGCAGAGACGGATGCCGGCCAGCCTACGGCGGATCTTCTGTTTTCCTCAGCGATGGACCTGCAACTGAAACTTGCCAATGACGGCTATGGCCAGGAGGTGGCGGTCGCGATGGCCCGGACCTGGCCGGACTGGGCCAAGTGGCAGGACACCGCCTTTGCGCTGACCTTTGAACCGGCGGTCCTGGTCTATCACAAGCCCAGCTTTCCCGACGGCCCCCCCCAGTCGCGGCTGGAGCTGCTGGACTGGCTGGCAAAAGCCCCGCACAGCCTGACAGGCCGACTGGGCACCTATGACATCGAAAGGTCCGCCGTTGGCTATCTGTTTGCAGCCCGCGATGCCGAGCATTTCCCCGATGTCTGGTCCCTTCTTGGTGCGATGGGCAAAGCGGGGCTGCAAACCTTTCCCACCTCGCAGGATATCATCGACCGGGTTGCTGATGGCCGGTTGGTGCTGGGCTACAACATCCTTGGCTCCTACGCGGCCGAACAGGCGCGACTGGCACCGGACATGGGGTTTGTGCTGCTGCGCGATTACACGATTGTCGTCTCGCGGGTGGCTATGGTGCCGAGGGCGGCAGCTTCGCCCGACCTTGGTCGCGCCTTTCTGGCCTTTCTGATGAGCGCGGAGGGCCAGACGCTCTTGTCCGAAAAGCTGCGCCTGCCTTCGGTCAGCCTGGAGGTGTCGGGCGCGGGCAGCGGCGCCGCGATGCAGGCCGCGCTGGGCGCCCAGCTGCGCCCCATTCCCGTCAGCCCCGGCGTTCTGGTCTATCTTGACCAGGCCAAGCGCCAGCGTTTGCTGCGCCTGTGGCGCGAGGCCCTGGCCCCGGAATAGGCCTGTCAGCTTCTTGACAGGTATTTGTGCTGGATTTCATGGCAGGGTTGGCACGAGGAGGTGCCGCCTTGCAAAATCCGCACGAAAAACCGTGCTTTGGGAGGAGAATCGATATGAAACACACGCTTCTGAGCGTTGCCCTTGCGGCGACTCTGGCCATGCCGGCCTTCGCGGAAGACTACACCATCATGGCTCCGGCGGCCCCCGGCGGCGGCTGGGACGGCACGGCCCGCGCCATGCAGGAAGTCATGCAGGCCGAGGGTATTTCCGCCTCGGTCCAGGTCCAGAACGTCCCGGGCGCGGGTGGCACTGTCGGTCTGGCGCAGTTCGCCTCGTCGACCTCGGGCGATGCAAGCCAGCTGATCATCGGCGGCTATGTGATGGTTGGTGCAATCCTGACCAATGAATCGCCGGTTTCGCTGGCCGATGTCACCCCGATT
>CAYOSX010000176.1:0-3791 GCA_964406745.1 uncultured Opitutus sp. | reverse complement strand
TTTCGAGACGGAGCTGATCGCGACGAGTTTGGGAATGATGCCGAGGGCCTGTTCGAGCGGGCGGGAGATGATGTTCTCGATCTCCTCGGGGGCGGTGCCCGGGTAAACCGTGCGCACCGTCAGCGTCGGGTAGCTCATGTCCGGCATGAGCGTCAGCGCGAGACGGTTGTAGGAGACCCAGCCGAACACGGCCACCGCCATGACGACCATGAGGATGGCGACAGGGCGGCGGACGGTGAACGCGTAGAACGAGTCTTCGGGGCGAAACGAAACCGGGGGTTTGCTCATGGCCGGACGCGGCGAGGGCGCAGGGTAGGCGGGCGGCTCAGGTGCCGGCAGGCGAAGGGGCGGACGTCTTTTCGGCGGCGGTCAGCGGGTCGTCGGGCAACGATGGGGCGGAGACGTCGCGCACCTTGGCACCGTCCTTCAGGCCATTGTGGCCGAGAACGATCACGCGGGTGCCCGGTTCGAAACCGGAGAGCGCCTCGACGGCGTCGGGGTCCTCGTAACCGGCGACCAGGCGGCGCTTCTCGGCAACACCATCGACCACGACGAAGGCGTAGCGTTCGCCGGCCTCATAAACGACCGCGCGCTTGGGAATCAGGACGGCGTCGGGACGCGTCTCCGTGACGATGCGAACGTTCACGAAAAGGCCGGGCGGCAGTTCGGTCGGGTTTTCGCCGCGCACGCCCACGGTTACGCGGAAGGTGCCGCTCTTGGGGTCGACGATGGGACTGATGCGTTTGACCCACCCGGAAAACGTGCGGCCCGGCATGAACTCGGACGTCACGATCGCAGGCTGGCCGTCGGCCACGGCGGGCAGGTAGCGGGCCGGTACAAAGACGCGGGCGACGATCTCGTCGAGCTTGATCAGGGAGAACAGCTTCGTCCCTGTGCCGACCCGGGCGCCAATCTGGGTGTCGCGCGTGGTGACGACACCGTCAAAAGGCGCGCGAACGGTGGCGTAGGAAAGGCGGAGGCGGGCGCGTTCGAGATTCAGCCGGGACTGGTCGAGCTGGTAACGCTGGTCGTCGTAATCCTGCTTCGTCATCAGGTTTCGGCTGAACATCTCCTCGATGCGGGCAAACGTGCTCTCGAGGTGGCGCAGATTGTTTTCGCGCTCGCTGACGTCGACGCGGAGCTCCCGGTCCTCGATCTTAAGCAAAGGCTGGCCCTGCTTCACCACGTGGCCCTCCTCGGCGAGCACCGCCTCGACCTGGCCTGCAGTCTGCGGGTAGAGATCGACGGAGGCTTCGGTTTCGAGAGAGGAATTGAAGCTGAGGAAGGCGGAAATCGGGCCGCGCACGATCACGGCGGTCTCAACCGGCACCGACTCGGCGGCTGCGTTCAAGGTGCCGCGCGAGACGCGTTGGTCGGCGGCCGGACGGGCGGCCTTGTCCGCTGAGGTCGCCGGGGGCGGCTCGGTCCTGGTGCAACCGCCGAGGAGGCTGGCACAAACGAGCCCGGCGAGGCCCAAGGAAGCCCGGAAGGGGGCCCGGCGGAAGAGGAGGGAGACGCGAGCGAACACGAGGAGTCGGAGACTGGGTAAGTAGGTTGCGAAAGAAGAGGGATACACCGAGGATCTTTTGGAGACGTCGCAGACGCATCGAAGTATCGAGAATAGTTATTAAACGAAGAACCTCCCCGCAAGCATGCGTCTTGTTTTGGCGGACAGTCCGCCTACCAGCTCACAACCGAACGGTTCGAGCTCCCTGAAACGTGCCAGGGTAAGGCCCCAAAACTACTTGGCTACGGGCGTAAAATCGATCCTCCTGAGGAGATCCATCAGGCGTTTGCGCAGAATCTCATCCTCTTCCTCGACGGTCTTGGAGAACGCGGCGCCCTCGATGACCTTTTCCGACAATTCGATGCTGAGCACGAACACGTGGTTGTTGTGCACGAAGAGCAGGTTGCCCCGCTTGGCCACGAGCGGATCGTCGGCACTCTGGAAAACGAGCCTTTCGGCGAACATGGTGCCGCCCGGGAGCAAATTGTACGTGAGCAGCGTGCCGTCCTGCACCGCCGGCAGGAATTTCGCGCTTTCGATACGCGCCCCCGGAAACCGGGTCTGGAAATCCGCCTGCACGAAATTTGTAAAGAACCAGATCAGGTAATCGCGCCGGCCCCGGGTGTCGTTCTCCCAGCGCTGGGTGGCATCCATCGGGAAGCAGGCGATGCTGGCGTGGACGGTGAAGGCGTCCTTGAACGTGACGACGTAGGGCGTCTCGTCGAGCGTGCCACCCAGTTCGGGAAGCACGGGAATCGAAACGCTGAAGAGGCCGGTAGGTGAGTGGTAACGGCCGTTCTCGACGCGACCGTTGGCGCGTGGCGTTTGAGACCAGACGGAGGGAAGCAGCGTGACGGCGAGCAACGGGGGCAGAAGTGCGCGAAACATGTTCGTACCTTTGAGTACCGTTGGATGCGCAAGTTTCAAGTCGCGTTCAACGATTGCCACGTTTCGACCGGAATCTCCTCCGCCCGGGCGCGTGCGTCGAGGCCATGGACCGCAAGGCACCGCAGCCACGCTTCGCCGCGGTCCGGCAGGCGTTCGCGCAGGAACGCGCCGATCTGCTTGCGTCGTTGCTGGAACGCCGCCCGCACCCACTCGCGCACCTCGGGGGCGAACACGAAGGGGGCCGGCTTGCGCACGAGATGCAGCAGGTACGATTCGACCTCAGGTCGCGGATGAAAGCAGGCCGCCGCCACCTTGTGCCCGGGCGCTAGATCGTACGCGGACTGGAGAAAGATCGAAATGGCCCCGAATTGCTTCGTGCCCGGCCGGGCCGCGTAGCGTTGGGCCGCCTCCTGCTGCAACATGAGCACCATGCGCATGGGCAGCGGTCCGGAAAGGATCGCGTCCATCCAAGGCGTGGAGATCGCGTAGGGAAGGTTGGCAACGATCTTGAACCCGTCCTGCGCTGCCGCGTCGGGCAAACCGGCACGCGGAAACTCGAGTGCGTCGCCGAGAACCAGATGCAGGCGTTCGGAATGGTTGGGCGCGAGCGTTGCGGACAAGTGGGCATGCAGTGTCGCGTCCTTCTCCACCGCCCACACCTCGGCGCCGTCCCCCAGCAAGGCGCTGGTGAGCGTGCCGAGCCCGGGTCCCACCTCGACGACGCGATCGCCCGCCGTGACCTGCGCCAGTTCGAGCGACTTTCGCACGATGTTTCCGTCGACGAGAAAGTTCTGGCCGAGGAAACGTTTCGGCGCGTGGCCGAGTTGTGCGAGCAGGTCGCGCGTGGCGGTGGGGGAGAGCGGCATGACGTAAAGCGCGAGAGTGAGGGCCAGGAGTCATTCGCGTCAAACCGCCGCGGAGGGTTGCCCTCGCCGGTGATTTGCGGTCAAAATCCCCGCGCTATGCCAACTGAAAACACCTCTCTCGAGAATCTCGTCGAAACCGTTCAACTCTGGCTCGCCACCGAAGGCCTGGCGTTTGGCATCCGCCTGCTCGGCGCCCTGGTCATTTTCGTCATCGGAAAATGGGTCGCGAGATTCGTCAGCAGCCTGGTGTCGGGCGCGCTTGGACGGGCCAAGGTCGAAGCGACCCTGAACCGTTTCCTCACGCGCATTGCCAACACGCTGCTCCTTCTCGTTGTCATCATGGCGGCGCTCGACATGATCGGGGTGAAGACAACCTCGCTTGTGGCCATCATCGGCGCCGCCGGCCTGGCCATCGGTCTCGCCATGCAAGGTTAGCTCGCGAACTTAGCGGCGGGGGTGCTCATCATCATTTTCAGTCCGTTCAAGATCGGTGACTTCATCGACGCCGGCGGGGTGAAGGGCATTGTTGA
>CAYOSX010000175.1:0-3803 GCA_964406745.1 uncultured Opitutus sp. | reverse complement strand
GTCGCCCGCCGACCTTGCGGCGGACGCCCAACGCCAGTTCTCCCTCCTGCAACGCTTCAGCCGTCACGTGAGCCCGGGCGGCCGTCTCGTCTACGCCACGTGCTCTCTCTGCCGCACCGAGAACGACGCGGTGATCTCCCGGTTTCTCGCGGCGGACCCCGGTTTCACGACCCTCTTCCCGACACTCACGTACGGTCTCGACCGGCGCGCGCACGGCCTCGCCGTCTTGCCGGGAACGCACGATACGGACGGCTTCTACGTGGCGATCCTCGCCAGGCGAGGTCGCGAGTCCTCGCTGGCGTGACCGCGGCCGGCCGGCTCCACTGAGCTCGCGCTAGATCTCGTACTCTTTCAGGGGCTCAGGATCGAAGACCTTCGCCGCCGGAATCTTGACGCCCAACGCTTCAGTGAACCACGCCCGCGCGTCGGGATCGCCGTGGGTCAGGACGATCGAGCGTGCTCCGGTCTGCACGGCGAACTGCAGCAGTTCGTCGCGCTCCGCGTGCCCGCTCAATTCGAAGCGGTCGATGCGTGCCTTGACCGGAGCCCGCACGCCGATCGCATCGAAGGAGAATTCCTTGCCCGGCTCGGCTTTCAAAAGCTTGCCTCCAGGGGTGTCGGGGTCGCAGTAGCCGACGAAACCGATCGTGTTCCTGGCGTGGCCCAGCAGGCCGGAGGCGAGCGTGTAACTCGGCGTGCGCTCGACCAGCATGCCCGAGCTGATGATGTAGAGGGCGTTCGTGCGCGGATCCTTGCCCGGGGACAATTTCCGCGGGATCGGCTTGAGCTTGAGCTCCGCCATGATGTGCCGGTCGAAGTGGACCTCGCTGGTCTTGCGGGAAATCTCCTCGAAGAGCTCCGCCAGGCCGATGCCGAGGCCGCCGGCGAAGATCGGGCATTCGATCAGCCGCCCGAATTTTCGCGCATCATGAAACACCGAGAGCAATTCCTGCATGCGCCCAAGGGCGAACACCGGCAGAAGGAATGAGCCTCCCTTGACGATCGTTTCGTTGATCGAATCGATCAACCGGGCGATCTCGTGCACCCGCTCCCGCCCGTACTCCCGCTCGGTCATGCCGCGCGTGGTCTCGATGATCAGGGTGTCGAAATGCCCGGCAGGAAACTGCGCCCCGGGCAGCGTGCGCTGATTCTCGAACAACACGTCGCCCGTGATGAAGATCTGGCGCTTGCCATGGTGAATCTCCACCGCGGTCGCACCCGCGACATGGCCGGACCGGTGAAACATGATCTCGATGGCGTCCTTCCCATGCTTGAACCGCCGGACCTTGCCGAAGCCCAGCTCCATGAACCGGGACTTGCACCGTTCGACCTCTTTTTTCGTGAAGAGCGGGTAGCCGGGAATCGAGAGCTCCTCCTTTTGCCGCTGCATGACGTTGGCGGAGTTTTGCAGCATCTTTTCAATGAGCATGCGGCTCGACCGCGTCATCAGCACGGGTGTCCGCGGATGTTCCCGCATGACAACCGGCAAGCTCCCGATGTGATCGAGATGGCAGTGCGTGACGATGATGAGATCCAGCGGCACGCCGCGCAGACGTGAGAGATCCGGCATGGCCTCAAGGCCGGGCGTCTTGGGATTGAGCCCGCAGTCGACGAGTACGTTGAACTCGCCGATGCGAAGGAAGAGACAGTTGGCGCCAATGCCACCCTGCCGGTTGAGGTCGATCAGTTTCATGAGCGAGCATCGAGCGGATGAATCCGCTCAGGAGCAAGCGCTTCGAGCGGACCATCGCGGGCGCCGGCCCAGCAGGTCGCCCCCTCGCGCCACATTTTGGTTGCCCGCGGAAGGGTGCGCTTAACAGTGCGGCCCGTGGTTCCCGACGCCGATTATCGCATCAAGCTTCCGGTCTTTGAAGGCCCGCTCGATCTGCTGCTCTTTCTCATCCGGAAGAACGAGATCGACGTGTACGACATCCCCATCGAGTCGGTCACGAAGCAATACCTTGGCGTTCTCCGGTCGATGCAGGAACTCGACCTCGATGTTGCCGGCGAATTCTTCGTCATGGCTGCGACCCTCATGGAGATCAAAAGCCGCATGCTCCTTCCTCGCGGACAGGCGGCGGTGGATCCAAATGCGGGCGACGACGACGCGATGGATCCGCGCTGGGAACTCGTCCACCAGCTGCTCCAGTACAAGAAGTTCAAGGAAGCCGCGCAGAAGCTCGACGAACTCGCCGCTTTCCAACACGGCCTGCTCCCGCGAAAGGTCGCCGCACAAACGATCTCTGAACACGATCGTCCGCTCAAGCAGGGCGACCGCATCGAACTCTGGAACGTGTTCAACCTCGTCCTCCGCCGCCTCGCCGAAAAACTGGTCGTGGGCGAGATCAAGGACGAGCACACCACCGTGGCGGATCAGATGGAAATGATCCTCCGCCGCATCCAGACGCAAAAAGCCTTCGTCTTCTCATCCCTGTTCGAGGGCCGCATCACAGTTCGCATCCTTGTCGCCACGTTCCTCGCCGTGCTCGAACTGACGCGCCTCAACAAGCTGCGCATCATGCAGGACGAAGCCTTCACCGAAATCCATTGCACGGCGGTTGAAACCAACCCGGAACCCGATGGCGAAAAGCCACTTGAAACACCGGTCGAAGCCAGCACGTTTACGGCGTGAGCAAGAAACCCGCAAAGACCTCCAGCAAAGCCAAGGGCAAGGCCGCCCTCCTCGGGTTGGGCCTCGACAATGAAGACGGGCACAAGCGCGTGACGTCGGGCGAAGGGTTTGTGCTCGTCGGTGGTTCCTCCGAAACCCACGAGCGCATGACGGAGACGACGCTCAAGACGTTTGAAGAACTTAAGCGGCGCGACCGTAGCCTCGATTCCGTGGACCCGCGCGAGCTCGCCGAGATTATTCACAAGGCTACGCCCCGTTGATTTTTCGACCGATCCCGCTAACCTCTTTCATCATGTCCGCCAACATCGCAAACCTCGATAACTCCTCGTTCAAATCCACCATCGCCAGCAGCACGCCCGTGCTCGTCGATTTCTGGGCTCCCTGGTGCGGCCCCTGCAAGGCGATCGCCCCCATCCTCGAGGAACTTGCGGTCGAGTTGCAGGGCAAGGTCAGCATCGCGAAGGTGAACGTGGACGACAACGACACGATCGCTGCCGAGTACGGCATTCGCGCCATTCCGACCATGCTCCTCTTCAAGGGCGGCCAACTGGTCGACACCATCGTCGGCATGATGCCGAAGGCGGCCTTGAAGGACAAACTCCTCGCCAAGGTCTGACTCTAAGGCTGGCTTCCCGCCGTCCGGCGCAACCGCGGCCTTCGGGCCTCTGGAGGGTGCCGGTGGCAACGCCCAATCTCGTCACAGGCCGGAAGGTCTGTGTCCCCTGACCGGCCTTCGGGCCGGTTTTTTATTTCAGGATCAAGAACGCGGACAGGAGCATCGCGTACAGCGCGACATACTGGCCGGTTCGAGCCAGCAGTCGAATGAGCGCCGCAGGTTCCGTGGTCGACCCGAGCCGGCGCATCTGTCCCACGGCGAACGGCGCGAGCATGACCGCCACCACCGCGGCGCCGGGCCGGGAGCCGGCGCCGTTCGCGGCCAGGATGAAGGGCATCGCGAGGGCAATGACGTGCGCGACGGCGAACTGGACCCGGGCGTAACCCCGGCCCCACCGTACGATGAGGGTGCGCTTGCCGGCCTTCGCATCGGTTTCGACGTCGCGATAATTGTTCACGAGAAGAATGTTGGCCGCCAGCAGACCCACCGCCGCCCCCGCGAGAAGCGACTCCAGAGAGACCTGCCCGGCCTGCACAAAGTACGTCGCCCCCACGG
>CAYOSX010000174.1:0-3860 GCA_964406745.1 uncultured Opitutus sp. | reverse complement strand
TGCGGTCGAGATCATGATGGGGCGGCAATCGGGGACCTTCGAATTCGAGGAGCCTGTCGGCAATACGCGTCTTGCTGGTTTCTGGACCTGTGGGCGGGCGCCGTGGAAAGTCTACGTTCGCGTTCCGGCGGCGGTGGCGTTCGCCGGGGTGGAGCGGCAGTTCATGCGCTCGCTGACGTTGAGCATCCTGACGCTCTCGGCCACCCTGGTGCTCGCGTGGATCGTGGCCAACCGCATCACCCGTCCCATCCGTCAACTGGCGGCGGACGCGGCGACCCTCGGCGCGGGTGGTGCGTTGAGCACCTCCGGGGTGGATTCCAGCGGCGAGGTGGGCCAGCTGGCCGGGGCGTTCAACCAGATGCTGGTCACCCTCGAACAACGCGACGCGGCCCTGCGCCAGAGCGAGGCGCAGGTACGCGCTTTGATCGAGCAGGCGGCGGACGGCATCTTCATCACGGATCGCGCGGGCATTTTGATCGACGTCAACGCGAGTGGCGCGCGCATGCTCGGCTCGACGCCGGAGGAACTGAACGGGCGCGAGCTTTCCAGCCTGCTCGTCGAGGAAGGACGTGCCGAGGCGCAGGCCCAGCAGGACCGCCTGGCGGAAGGCGAAGCCGTGGTGAGCACACGCCGGTACCTCCGTAGAGACGGCACGACATTCCCCGGCGAGGTGAGCGTGAAGCGGTTGTCCGACGGGCGTCTGCTGCACACGTTGCGCGATGTGTCGGAGCGCGAACGCGTCGCGGCCGAACGGGAGCAGTTTGAACGCAAGCTCCAGGAGACGCAGAAACTCGAGAGCCTCGGCGTGCTCGCCGGTGGCATTGCGCACGATTTCAATAACATCCTCACCGGCATCCTCGGCAACGCGAGTCTCGCCGCGCTCGAAGTGCCGCCCGCCTCCGCGGCGCAGACGAATCTCGAGCACATCCGTCAGGCGTCCCTCCGCGCCGCCGACCTGTGCAAACAGATGCTGGCGTATTCGGGACGCGGACGCTTCGTCGTGCAGCGGCTCAACCTCAACCGGCTGATCGAGGACACCATTGACCTGCTCAAGCTCTCCATCAGCAAGCAGTCGATCCTGCGCTTCAACCTGCACTCGTCGCTGCCGGCGATCGAGGCCGACGCGACGCAGATGAGGCAGGTCATCATGAACCTCGTGATCAACGCGTCCGAGGCCATCGGGGACAAGAGCGGCGTCATCAGCCTCAACACCGGACTTACCCGCGTCGACAAGGACTATCTCGGCGGCACAATCCTCGCGCCCGAATTGCCGGAAGGCAGCTACGTATACTTTGAGGTTTCCGACACGGGTTGCGGCATGAACGCGGCGACGCAGGCGCGTATTTTCGAACCGTTCTTCACCACGAAATTTGCCGGACGCGGCCTGGGCCTTGCGGCGGTGCTGGGCATCGTGCGCGGCCACAAGGGTGCGATGAAGATCTACTCCGAGCCCGGACGGGGAACGACCTTCAAGCTGCTCTTCCCGTGCGCGGCGGGCACGGAGGAAGTGATCGCCGGCCCAACGGCCGCCCCCGCCGCCTGGCGCGGCCACGGTTGCGTGCTGGTGGTTGACGATGAGGAGACGGTGCGCACAACGGCAGCGCTCATGTTGAAACGTGTCGGCTTCGACGTGGCGCTCGCCTCGGATGGCCGCGAGGCCGTTGAGGTGTTTGCGAAGACGCCCGGGCGCTTCGACCTGGTCCTCATGGATCTCACGATGCCGCACATGGACGGAGAAGAAGCCTTCACTGAGCTGCGCCGCCTGCGACCCGACGTCCGGGTCGTGTTGATGAGCGGATTCAACCAGCAGGAAGCAGTCGCCCGCTTCACGGGCAAGGGTCTGGCGAGCTTCCTGCAGAAACCTTTCCCGCTGGACGGGCTCACCTCCGTTTTGAAACGCGTGCTGCCACCGGAAAACCAGGCGTGACACAGGCATTCCTGCCAGAGCCTATTTTGAGCATTTCACTAAAAAAACAGCCAAGGCCGGTTTCACAGAGGGCACCGAGATCTGACACAGAGGCAGCAGGAGGCCACATGGTGGGCGGGGAACTCACGGGGGAGGAATACCGGCTGGCATTAAAGCAAATAATTGACGTTAATGTAAGCTTAGTACACGCCATGCCTCATGTGGTCATCGGTGTGCGACTGGTTTGGCGAATTGCGTCGTCCTCGCGACGCGGGTGAGGAGGGGGAACGCCTTGCGGCGCGGTTTTTGCAACGGGAGCGGGGCCTTCGCATTGTGGTGTGTAACTGGCGAAATCCCCGGGATCGCCGCGACGAGATCGACCTCGTTGCGCTGGAGGGCGACGTGCTCGTTTTTGTCGAGGTGAAGGCGCGATCGACGCTGGCTCTGGTGCCGGGGTACTTCGCGGTGAACGACAGGAAAAAGAAGATCCTTCGGCGCGCCTGCAAAGCGTACCTCAAAGCCCTGCATCCGCGGCCTCACAACTTCCGGTTCGACATCGTTGAAGTGGAGCATGGGCTCGCGGGCAAGCCGTGTGTGAGGCACTTCGAAAACGTCCCGCTCTTCGCCAAACATGACCTGCCTTGATTGAAATCATGAAGCGGATGGGGTCCGTGGTCCGTCTTCGGCCTTGATTCGGCGCGGTGGAAACCCGACAAAGGCCCTTTCGTCATGGCTGAATCGCAACGTCATCCGTTCCTGCAGGGACTCAGCAAGCATCGCGGCGCACCGCCCACGGTCGTCGTGATCTTCGGCGCATCCGGCGATCTCACCGCGAGGAAACTCATCCCGGCGATCTACAATCTGAGCTGTGACAACCTGCTCCCGGCCGATTTCTTCCTCGTGGGCTACGGCCGCAAGGAGATCCCGGACGAGGAATTCCGTGGTCTGGCCACCGAGGCGATCAAGGAGTTTTCCCGCCGCGAGCTGAAGACGGATGTCTGGAGCCGCATTGCGGGCAACACCAGCTACGTGGCCGGCGGTTACGACGAGAAGGCCGCCTTCGACCGTCTTTCGACCCACATCGCGGCGATCGAGAAGAAAATCGGCCGCGAGGTGCAGGTGCTGTTCTACATTTCCACGCCGCCTTCCGTCTTCGCACCCATCCTGCGCAACCTCGGGGCAAGCGGCCTGGCCTCCAAGTATCTCGGCCAACCGCACCACGCGAAGGTCATCATCGAGAAGCCCTTCGGCAAGGACCTGAAGTCCGCCCGGGAACTCAACACCACGATCAGCTCCGTGCTCGAGGAGCATCAGGTGTATCGAATCGACCACTACCTCGGCAAGGAGACCGTGCAGGATCTGCGTGTGCAGCGTTTCTCCAACGCGATCTACGAGCCGCTGTGGAAACGGAATTTCATCGACCACATGCAGATCACTGTGGCCGAGTAGGTCGGTGTTGGCACCCGCGGAGGCTATTACGAGCAGAGCGGCTGCCTGCGCGACATGATCCAGAACCACACGATGCAGCTGCTCGCGCTCACCGCGATGGAGCCGCCCGTGTCGCTCGACGCCGAGGCCATCCGCGACGAGAAGGTCAAACTACTCAAGGCCATCCAGCCGCTCGCGCTCGGCCCGGACGGGGATGTGGCCCGCGCCCAATACGCGGCCGGCATGATGGGCGGCAAGCAGGTCAAGGGATACCTCGACGAAGAAGGCATTGCGGCCCAGTCCGGCACCGAGACCTACGCCGCGCTGCGACTTTCCATCAACAACTGGCGCTGGCAGGGCGTGCCGTTCTACCTTCGCTCCGGCAAGCGCCTCGCGCGCCGCGTCACGGAGATCGCGGTGCAGTTCAAGCGTCCGCCCGGCACACTCTTCGCTTCCGACGGCACGTTCGACCTCGCACCCAACACGCTGTCCTTCCAGATCCAGCCCGACGAGGGCCTTCGTTTGA
>CAYOSX010000173.1:0-3941 GCA_964406745.1 uncultured Opitutus sp. | reverse complement strand
GCTGGAGGCGGTGGCGGTCACGAAAAGCTCGGAGATCAAGTCACCCGTTGTCACGAAGACGCGTCCGTGGCGCAGGCCGTCGAGGATGTCGTCGTGCGTCCGGGCCGCATACACATAGGTTTTTGAATACTCGCCGGGCCAGAAGTCGCTGCCTCCCTCGCGCCAGTTCTTGTGGGAATCGGACGTCGACGTGATCCACCAGCGACGGCCTTCTCCCAGCAGGGAGTCCCAGAAGCCGCCAAGCCGGGCGGTCATCTGATCGAAGCCGCCCATCGTCGGGAAGTTGCGGTAACTTCCGCGGCGATCTTCGCTGAGGGAAAGATCCGGATTGAGCGCTGCCGCCTGGTGCCCGGGTGCACCCTCCATTCCGACCGCGACGTTGGGCGCGGCGTCGTTCCAGCTGCGCAGTTCGGCGGGTTGCGTGAGTCCGTAAACATCGGGGGCGCGTGCCGAACGCGACGGATGATGGGCGATGACAATGGGAGGACTCTCCAAGGTCCGCATGTGACGCAGGGCCTCGAGCATCTTCTCCTCGGTGTCGCGGGCGGGGTCGAGGGGGAAAGTCTCGCGCTTGGAGAAGCCCGCTTCGATCTCGTGCAGGCGGTCAGCTTCGTCGTGCGTGTGGGGCAGGATCACACTGCTGTGGTCGGCGGCCGGTGTGTCGAATTCCATGCCCCAGAACTGAATCAACTCCGGCACCGTGCGCCGCGACTCGAGAAAGGACGGGTAGGCCTGCTCGACGTTGAGCTTGGCGTGGTTGGGTCCGCCGTGATCGGTGGCGACGATCCAGGCAAGACCGTAGCGGCGTCCCATGCGGGCGTTGGTGGCGATCGGGTAGATGGCGTCCCCGGCGATGATCGGCTTGGGTGGCTCGACGGAGCGATCGTAGCCGACGCTGAATTCGCTGTGAACGTGATGATCCCCGGCGAGCCAGCTGCGATCAGGCGTGCCGGCATTCGTGGATGAATCGCCGGTGAGGGAAAGATGCGTCTCGTGTGCGTGCGTTGAGCGGACGCCTCCGCCGATAGACGCAATGAGCAATCCGAAGGCAAAGAAGCGCGGAGCGATCGCAGGCCGTTGATACAATGCGGGAGCATGAATCACGTTCATGGGCCTACGGAGCCGGCATTTGGCAACCGGAGCAAGCCGCCAGCCTGACGTTTCCCAATCTTCACCCAAGCCCGCCCCGACCTCAATCAGTCGAAGGCGGTGACTCGATCGGGGTCAGTTCCCCGATGCGCTGGAGCTCCTCCGCAAGCCGGATCGAAGGGTGCATGCCATGGTTCGACAACGCCGCCGCCGACGACCGCTCCTCCTCGGAGCGGGTGCGCCCGCGCCAGCCGGCGGTGGAGACCCTTCGGTAGGGATTACTCTCGATGGCAATGAGGGCGAACGGCGTGACGCGGCCGGTGTTGCCGTGGTCCGTAACCGCAAGGGTGACGAGGTAGGTGGCCTCGGCCGGACGTTCGCTGAGCTCGAGTTTCTGCGCGGCAAGCATGGTGGCGATGTCGCCCCTGATCTCGAGATACTCATTGGTCGATGGAGCATACGCCACGCCGTCCTTTGTCATTGCGACAATCGCGGTGCGCGCCGGCTCCCTTTGCAGCGACGTGTTACAGCCGGCGAGAAGGGTGAGGCAGAGCAAGACGGTGACGCGCAGGGGTACGGTCAGTTGGGGTTGCATGGTGAAAGCCTGTGGCAAAAGGCAGGCGGGTCAACTCGCGGAGGAGCGGGGCGCAGGGCTTGAAAGGAGCGGCGGCACTCTTGCCGCCGGGTTTGTGGGTACCCGCGGGCAACGGGCGCGGTCCCGCGTGCGGGTTCGGCGGCAAGAGTGCCGCCGCTCCTTTCAAGGCATCTTTCTTGGAGACGGGGACCGCCGCGGCGTTTCTATCCGCGGGCGACCGGTCGCGACGGGTCGGCGATCCATTCGCTCCAGGAGCCGGCGTAGAGGCGCGATCCCGCGAGGCCCGCATACTCCATCGCAAAAACGTTGGCGCACGCGGTGATGCCGGAGCCACATTGGTGGACGACCGCGTCGTTGGTGCGTCCGGCGAGAAGGTTCGCGAACTCGTTTCGCAGTTCAGCGGCAGGCCGCAGGGTGCCGTCGGCGTTGAGGTTCGCCTTGTAGAAACGGTTGCGTGCGCCGGGAATGTGGCCGGCGACTTTGTCGATCGGTTCGACATCGCCGCGGTACCGTTCGGCCGCGCGCGCATCGAGCACGAGCAAGCGGGAGTCCGGCAGGCTGGACAAAATCTCCCCGGCATCCGCGAGGTGGGAGGCTTCGGGCGCCGGGCGCACCGAGCCGGGCGGGCGCTCGCGCGGTGGGGTCGTCGAGAGCGGACGCCCTTCCGCGGTCCACTTGGGCACGCCGCCGTCCAGGATCATCACGTTCGGATAACCGATCCAGCGCGCAAGCCACCAGAGGCGCGCGGCGTACATGCCGCCGGCGTCGTCGTAGGCGACCATCTGCGTGGTCGACGAGACGCCGTGGACTTCAAGGAAGTGTGCGAAGGCTTCGGGTGTGGGCAGGGGGTGACGCCCATTCGTGCCGGACTTCGGACCTGAGAGGGCGGTGTCGACCGGGGCAAAGAATGCACCTGGCAGATGACCTTCGGAGTAGAGGCGCGCGCCTTTGCCTGGATCAGCGAGATCGTGGCGGCAGTCAAAGAGGACCCAGTTCGGGTCGTCGAGTTGCGAGGCCAGGCGCGCGGTGTCGATCAGCATGCGGCCACGCTTAGGAAACGCGCCGGCGTCCGGCAATGTCTTCTTCCATTCAAACGGTGCATGACAGTGCCTTCCGAGCCGTGGTCGCTCTCCAGGGGGTGTTCACGGGGCGGATTGAACAGGAGGCCGCGGAGGACGCAGGGGCGAAGGATACGGGTTCCGTGTTTCTGGACGCATGCAGCCCGAAGCCATGCAGTGAGAAACCGCGAATGGACGCGAAGGGACGCGAATTGCGGAGCGGGCAGGCACCGAGTAAACGGATCGTCGCGTGGTGCCTTTCGCAGAATCAGGATCTCTGCCCGGCTCAAATTCGCGTTCGTTCGCGTTCATTCGCGGTTCAATTCATTCCGACGTTCGGAGCACACGTGATTATTCGCCGGGCTTACTCCTCACCACGTCGAGGATCTCGATCTCGAACAGGAGCGTGGCGTGCGGAGGAACCTGTCCCGGGCGACCATGGTCGCGGTAGCCGAACTCAGAGGGGATCGCGACTTGGTACGTTCCTCCTTCCTGCATGTGCAACACGGCCTGTTCCCAGCCGCGGATGATCTGGCGGGGTTGGGCGCCGACCTCGAAGCGGAAGGTGTGCAGGCGACTGCGCTTTTGGTTGAAGATCTCGCCGTTGATCAAGCGGCCGACGTAGAGCGCGTTCACGCGATCTCCCTTGCGAATCAAGGGACCCTTTCCGGCGACCCGCTCGCGAAAGCGAATGCCTCCGGGAAGAAGGCGCGCGTCGGGCATCTGCGCGTCGACAATCGCGGCGTCCTTCGACGGCAGATAGTCGATGACGGTTTGGTCGGCAGCCGGAAGCGCGAGCGCGGCGAGCAGGATCAGCGGGGCAAAACGAAAAACAGTCTGAACGTGGTGAACCATGACCCGCGATGAGCAGAATCGATGCCGGCTGCAGGTGTAGCCGCGGGCGTGCCGCCCGCGTGGGGCCGGCGTCACACGCGCAGAGACACGTCCGCCCACCTTTGGTTGCCTGTAGTGGCGCCTGTCTCAGGCGCACCTTCTCGTTCAATACCGCCAGGTCGCCCCAACTTTCGTGCTCATTTCGGTGCGCGTGAAGTCCCACCGGTCGTCGATCACGTCGGCGCCCTGATTGACGACGAGAAACACGTCACCGCCCGGCGCATAGGTCCAGCGCAGGCGGGTGTTCAAACCGACGCTATGGCTGAGATTATCGTATTGGCCGAGGATGGACCAGACCAGGTCCG
>CAYOSX010000172.1:0-3953 GCA_964406745.1 uncultured Opitutus sp. | reverse complement strand
AGTGTCGCCGCTCCGTAAAATCCTTGGATGTTGGATGTTCGGCGTTGGATGTTCGATGTTCGCCTCGCTCCGAGCGAGGCGCGTCCTCACGGTATACGTCGGCCGAAGCCCCAGCCAAAGGGGGTGTTCAGCTTGTCGGTGCCTCCCAGCCGGACGCCGTGAAACATCGTTTCCGCCATGGCGGTCGAGCCAAGCAGGCGGGCGACTGCGATCATCAACTCGGCATCGGCGACGAGGCGTTCGACCTCCTCGCCGGGGTAGCCCGCCCAGTATTTCAGGTCGTGGAGGAAGCCGGCGGGATAGAGGCTGACACCCTGCCAATCATCGAACCAGCCCGTGCAACCGTCGCTTTTGAAAGGAAGCGTGGGTGGGTCGCGTTCGATTTTCTGCCAGAGGTCGTGCAACCCGTAGTGGGCGCAGATTTCGCGGATCCGTTCGAGCGGCACTTCTTCGCCGAGGGCGGGGAGGTCCGGTGAGGGTCTTTCGGACGGGGAGGCCGCGTCGGCGACTGCGGCGGTGCAAGGAAGAAGGAGGGCAAGGAGCAGCGAGCGCATGGAAGGGAGACCATGGCGACCGGACGTGCGCTCGCAATCGCCGACCGATCCCGGAGAAACCGCGAATGGACGCCGATCCACGCGAATTTCGGAGTGGGCACACGGAGGATGCGCACAGATTTCTCCTTCACCAAGGGGTGACCTGCGCGGAAAGCGGATCGAGGCACGAATCGCCTTCGCGTCGATTCGCGTTCATCCGCGGTTCAATGACTCGTTTTGGCTAAGGCAGGCCGGAAAGTGGCCGGATCGCCCCCGGGTCGCATGAATCGATTTTGTGCAAACGGTCTCCCCGTCAATGGTTACGGAGGTGTCAAATGTGAGCAATTTGACCGAACACGCTGGGCTTGGTTGGCGAAATGCTTCTGATTCGCGACATGAGCGACGTTTTTGAGTACGGCACGACGGTGACCATTGGGGATGCCGACCCGATGCAATCGATGTACTTCGCTCATTTTTTCCGCATCCAGGGAGTCACGCGCGAGTTATGGGTGCGATCGGCCGTGGCGCGTTCGGAACAGTTGCTGGCGGATGGCCTCATGCTGATCACGCGCCGCGCGTCGTGCGACTATCATCTGCATTTTCGCCTCTTCGATCCGGTGGTGTGCCGCATGCAGATCACCAATCTTCGCCGCGTCAGTTCGGATCTCGTGTTTCGCTTTTATCATCGAGTGACGGGGAACTTGCACGCCGAAGGGCATCAGACGGTGGTGTTTGCGGACAAAACCGGCCGGTTGATCCGCATGCCGGAAGAGTTCCGCGACGCGGCGCTGCGCTACAGCGAGACCGAGGCTCGGCCGACGCCGATCCCGGACGAGGATGCAGCCATCGCGGCAGCCATGCCGGAGGCGAGTTTGCTCGGCAAATAGGCCGCCGGGGCACTGGCTTCGCTAGGCCACCCGGGAGCCTCATCTCCAGGCGGAGAGGTGGGTAGTTTGTAATGGCATTTACTCAATCGCAGGGGAGTGAGCGGGGCCTATAGTGCAAATAATATGCAAATATATTGACATAGGGTAACGCCCCTAGTGAGGTCCCGGCGCGTCGGCGCGAACCGGTTCCCTCGGTTTGCCTGCCGATTCCCTCCGCATGCATCCTCAAGTCTCTCGCCCGTCCGGTGTGCTCCGCACGTTTGTCGCGTTTCTGACGTTTCCCGCATTTCTCGCCGCCAGTTCCGGCACGGTTGTGGTGCGCCGTTCGCCAACGCTGAACGGCGTCCTCGAAGGCTCCGCTCAGGTTCTCTCGGCCGAGGCGTTCGCTTTCAATAGTGGCGGTGGCATCACCGGCGACCTTCTGGTCCCGGGTACGCCGCGGGTGGTTCTCAACGGCTCGGCCATGGTCGGCGCGACGGTCACGGGCACGGGTCAGGAGAGCCCCGTCGGCTGGCGCATCACTTTGAACAGTGGAGCAACCCTCGGACGTCTGCTGACTCGCGACACGGGCGGAACGCTCCCGGCGGTGTCCCCACCTCCATTGCCGGCGGGGACCCGCGATGTGGCGATCAACGCACCGTCCCACGAAATCGGTGACTTTTCGAGCGTCCGGAATCTCACGCTGAACAGCGGCGCAGGTCCGCGAGAAATCCCCCCCGGGACCTATGGAAATTTTACCGCCAATTCGGGTAGTTCCTTTGTGCTCGGTCAGGTCGGTTCGGTGACACGGGCGGTTTATCACTTCCAGCGGCTGACCTTGAACAGTGGAAGTGTGCTCAAGGTGGTCGGGCCAGTCGAAATTGTTCTCGCCAACGCGCTGTCGGCGAACGCGCCGATGGGTGAGCCGCTTCATCCGGAGTGGCTCGAGTGTCGGATCGCGACGGGAGGCCTCACGCTCAACAGCCCCGCGCGTTTCGATGGCTACGTGACTGCGCCGCACGGGGCCGTTGTTCTTAACGCGACGGCGGTGCTCGCGGGTGGAGTGCTCAGCGACCGTCTCACGCTTAACAGCGGCAGCCGTCTGGTCGCTTTGGCTTCCGTGCAACGGCCTCCGGAGCTGCTGATTGCGACGCCGCCCGCAGGCAGCCTCGTTCCTCTCGGCAGTGTGCAGCCCGTCGCGATCGATAACCATGGCGGATCGGTTCCCTCGGGCGTTGGGCTTTGGGTCGATGAGCACTTCGTCGGAGAACTGGCGGCTTTGCCGGGTAGCGTTGCCTGGGAGCCAGACCGGTTTGGCGCGCAGCGTCTTCAGGCGCGGGCGAATCTCGCCAACGGGGACGTTGCCATTTCGCCAGCGGTCGAAGTGCGGGTGGCTGCTGCGTTGCCGGTGGTCAGCGGCTTCGAGTCTGCCGAGGGCTTCGCGGTCGGCCCAGTGGCCGGGCTGGCGGGCTGGGAGGGCACCGGGGAGGTATATGCGTTCCGGGAGGACAATTGGGGGATACATTTGCCGGCCGGACCCGAAACCGGCTGGGCGGCGGTGTACTATTATCCGGATGCGCCGGACGCCGCGGTGTTTGCCGGCGGGTTTATCCGACCCTACGCAGCCGCCTCTCCATCCGAGGGCGTCGTCGCCGAATTTGCCGGTGCAAGAGTGGCCTTTGTCCGCTCCTCGAATCCTGCCGAGGGCGAATTCATGGTCTTCTGCGCATCTGACGAAGACGGCACCAGTGGGATTTGGCGCCGTGTCGATCAGCCCTCTCCCGTCTCGCTCAATGGTGAAGGCCGCGCTGCGCGCCGCGTGGAGGTGTCCTTCCGTTACGATCATTTGGCTGATCGCTGGGATCTTCATGTCGACGCCCTTGCTGTCGCCGCCGACCTTAAGGCCCCGCCGTTTGAGGAAGCCGAGCGCCGGCGGTTACGGTTTACCGGTTCTCTGGCGGGCGACACCGAACTCGACGATGTGTACGTGGACGGCGAGAACCGGACCTTTGACGACCTCGATCGCGACGGGATGGACGACTATTTGGAGGGCTACGTCGGGACGGATCCTGCTCGTGATGATCGCAACGAGGACCCTGATGGAGACGGCCTTTCGAACATCGTCGAATACGTTCTCTGGACCGACCCGACCTTGGCCGATTCGGATGGCGACGGTTTGAGCGATGGTTTGGAGCATCGTTTGGGGCTCAACCCGTTGGAGTTCACGTATCCAACCGACGACGACGAGGACGGTCGTACCCAGATTGAGGAACTACAAGCGGGTACCGATCCAGACGACTTCTTCGACGGAGGAGTGCCGTTCATGACCGTGGTTTCGGAACCTGGAGATCCGGACGGACTGCTGGTCGTCCGGGTGTCCAGACCCGGAGGCGATCCCTGGCCGCACGCACCCGTCAGGTTCGAGGCAGGCGCGAGCGGCGCATGCTTCGCGACCAACCCTGACAGCACCATTACCCATTCCGAGATCGAGCTGCGCGGTGACGAGCAGGGCCTCGTCACGATCTACATCCGGCCGGTGGCGACGGAGGAGAAT
>CAYOSX010000171.1:0-4010 GCA_964406745.1 uncultured Opitutus sp. | reverse complement strand
TGGATAGCGTATCGTGGATGGACGTAAGAGGGAGGGCGGCGGAGTGTGGATAGACGGGAGTGGGTCGAGGAGGGGGGGGCGCGGGTCTTCCGTGTTTTGGGGGAATTGTATCGGGATTCTAACGTCAGGGGTCGCGGGTGCGGGCGTTGAGGCGGTCGGTGGCGACGGCGAGGAGGATGACGGCGCCTTTGATGACCTGCTGCCAGAAGGGCGAGACGTTGAGGAGGAAGAGACCGTTGTTGAGCACGCCGATGATGAGGCAGCCCAGCAGGGTGCCGGCAATGGAGCCGCGGCCGCCGGAGAGGGAGGTGCCGCCGATGACGACGGCGGCGATGGAATCGAGTTCGTAGCCGAGGCCGGCGTTGGGCTGGGCGGAGTCGAGACGCGAGGTGACGATGAGGCCGGCGACGCCGGCGAGGGCACCGGCGAGCGTGTAGACCGCCACCTTGATGCGATTGACGTTGAGGCCGGTGAGGCGGGCGGCGCGCTCGTTGCCGCCGACGGCGTAGAGGTGACGTCCGAAACGGGTGCGCGTGGTGACGACGACGAAGACCAACGCGAGCGCCACGGTGATCCAGACGGGCATGGGCATGCCGAGGAACGTGCCTGTGCCGATGGCGCCAAAGGACGGTCCGAGGCCGGTGATCGGGAAGCCGCCGGTCCAAAGCATGGTCAGGCCGCGACCGATGCTGAACATGCCCAGCGTCGCGACGAAGGGCGGCAGGTGAAAGCGGGTGATCGTGAAGCCGTTGAAGGCACCGAGGGCGGCGCCGACGAGCACGGCGGCGAGAATCGCGCCGGACGGGGTGATTTCGAGGGCAACGCCGAAGGCGGCGAGCGTGATGCCGTTCTTGAGCAGGCCGGCGGCCATGGCGCCGGAGAGGGCGAGGATGGCGCCGACGGAGAGATCGATGCCGCCGCTGAGGATGACGAGCGTCATGCCGATCGAGAGGCAGGCGTTCACCGAGATCTGGCGGAGGATGTTCCAGCCGTTGTCGGGCGTGAGGAAGTTGTCGGAGAGCAGGCTCAGGACGAGCACCATGAGACCCAGCGCGAGCAGGGACTGGAAACGGCGGAGGACGTCGCGGGCGGGAGCGGCAGGCATGTCAGGAGGCGAGAGCGGGGTGATCCGGCAGGGCGGCCTGGAGCAGATGCTCCGGCGTGGCTTCGGCTCGGGAAAGTTCGGCGGTGCGTCTGCCCTCGCACAGGACGACGATGCGATCGGCGAGGGCGAGGATCTCGGGAATCTCGGAGGAGACCACAATCACGCCAAGACCGGCTTGGGCGAGTTCGTCGATGAAGGCGTAGATTTCGCGCTTGGCGTTGATATCGATGCCGCGGGTGGGCTCGTCGAGAAGGACAACCTTGGGCCGGGTCGCGAGCCACTTGGCGAGGATGACCTTTTGCTGGTTGCCGCCGCTTAGGTTGCGAATGCGTTGGTCGAGCGACGGGGTTTTCACCCGGAAGCGATCGAGGTATGGCTTCACGTGCGCCGTCTCGCGGGCGAGGTCGACCAAGCCGAAGCGCAACGTGTGCGGCAGGCTGGCGAGGCTGGCGTTGGCACCCACGCTCATCTCGAGCACGAGTCCGTCGTGCTTGCGATCTTCCGGCGCGAGCACGACGCCCGCGGCGATCGCGTCGGCTGGCGAGGCGAAGCGGACCGGCTTCCCGTCGACGAACGTCGTGCCCTCGAGACGGCCCGCGTGCAGGCCAAAGATCACTTCCAGCAACTCGGTGCGGCCCGCGCCGACGAGACCGAACACCCCGACAACCTCTCCGCGCCGAACGTCGATGCTCACGTTGTCCAAGAGCAAGGGGCGGCCCGGACCTTGGGCGCGGAGCGAAAGCTTGTCGGCGCGAAACACCTCCGGGCCCGCGGTTCCCGGGCTTCGCTGGAAAAGTTCCCTGGGCTCGCGTCCGGCCATCAGGCGGATGAGGTCGTCGCGCTTGAAGTCCTGCAGGCGCCCCTCGCCCACGTGGCGGCCATCGCGCATGACCATGACATCGTCGCCGATGCGGCCGAGCTCCTCCATCTTGTGGGTGATGTAGATGAGGGCGACGCCGCGGCGCTTGAGTTCGCCGATGAGGGTGAAAAGGACATCCACCTCATGGGACGAGAGGGAGGACGTGGGCTCGTCGAGGATGAGCACGCGGACGTCCGCGGACAGGGCCTTGGCAATCTCGACGACCTGCTGCTGGGCAACGCGCAGGCGTGAGACGGGCGTCTCCGGGGAGACGTCGAGATCGACCCTCCGGAGCAAGGCGCGCGTGTCGGCATGGAGACGCGGATAATCGATCAGGCCGCTGCGTCCGAGAGGCTCGCGTCCGAGGAAAATGTTTTCCGCGACGGACAGATGCGGGACGAGGTTGAGTTCCTGAAAGATCATCCCGATGCCCTGCCGCTGGGCGTCGCGCGGGCTGGAGAAACGGACCTCGCGGCCGTCGAGGGCGATGGAGCCGGCGTCGGGCTGGAGCACGCCGGCGAGGACGTTCATGAGGGTGGACTTGCCGGCACCGTTCTCGCCGAGCAAGGCGAGCAGGCGACCGCGGCGGGCGCGCAGGTGGACGCCGTCGAGCGCGCGGACGCCCGGGAACTCCTTCACGATCCCGGAGGCGGTCAGGACGACATCGTCGGTGGTATCCATGGTGTGGAGACTCAGCGCACCTCGGCGCGGACGGGCGTGAAAGCCAGCAAAGGTGCGTCCGCAGCGTCAGGCAGGCGGGCCGGGGCCTCGACGGCGCCGGCGAAGTCGATCACGGCGCCCTCGGGCAGATCGGTGCGAAGGACGGGGAGGACACGTTCCTCGACAAGGCGGTTGAGTTCGGCGGCGAGGGCGTTGAATTCGGCGAGGCCGGGGAAGGCGTTGACGTCGAGCTGACCGCTGGCGTCACGCACGGCGTTGCCGAAAACCGGGCCGGTGCGAAGGGCAACGCGCATGCCGGGGGCGCCGGTGGGTTCGAGAAGCAGGAAATTGCGCTCGCGGGCGACGACACGGCCGGAGCCGCGGGCGAAGTAATAGGCGCGTCCGCCGATGCCGACGATACGCCCGTGGGAGAGGCGCGCTTGCACCGGGTCGGCGCGGAGAGCGTGCAGGAGTTGCGCCAGGTCGGTGGCGTCGGCGCGGGCGGCCGGTTGGAGCGTCGCCTCCCAGAACGAAGTCGCCGAAGCGACGGCGTCGAACGCGGCCGGGGCGGTCGTCGTTTGCGGCGCGTTCAGGGAAACCACGCGGAACGGCGGATAGACGGCGAAGAGCAGGACGATCGCGCCGAGGACCACGGCCGGGCGCACCCAGCGACGCGCGGACGAAGGCGACTCAGGGGGCTTTGCGGCCATAGTCGCCGAAGTTGCCAACATTGTCGCGGGTCACGAGTTCGACGGCGACGGGCGTGCGTTGGGGGAAGGTGCGTTCGCCCTTGATATAGCGGTCGGCGTTTTCGGCGGCGGTGCGGGCCATGACCTTGGGGAACTGCATGACGGTGGCGGTGATCTTGCCCTCGGCGATGGACTGGACGACATCGTCGGCGCCGTCGAAGCCGAAGACCTTCACGCGGTCGGCCTTGCCGGCGGCGAGCAACGCCTGGTAGGCGCCCATGGCCATGGCGTCGTTGCCGCAGAAGACAGCGTCGATGTTGGGGTGGGCCTGGAGGAGGGCCTCGAGGACCTCGAGGGCCTTGCTGCGATCGAAGTCGGCGCTTTGCTGGGCGACCATCTTGAGGCCCGGGAAACGGTCGACGACGCTGTGGAAACCCTTGGAGCGATTCCATGTGTTGGTGTCGCCGACGAGGCCGAGCAGTTCGACGTAGGTGCCGGTCTCGCCGACCTGTTCGACGAAGTATTCGCCGAGGGCGACGCAGCCGGAGTAGTTGTCGGAGAGAATCTGGGAAACGGCGGCGTCGTTGGCGGAGATCTCGCGGTCCATGCAGAAGACGGGCACTTCGGCGGCGGCCGCGCGGCGGACGTTGGCGACGGAGCCGTCGGCGTCGGTGCAGTTGAAGAGGATGGCCTTGAA
>CAYOSX010000170.1:0-4025 GCA_964406745.1 uncultured Opitutus sp. | reverse complement strand
CGGAAGCGGCGGAACTGCTGGCGGGTGATCTCGGAGAACATCGTCAGTCGAAACGTATCCGCGGATCAACGACCGCGTAGAGCAGGTCCGAGAAGAGCCGCCCGAGGATGGTGAAGAAGCTGATCAGGACGATGAGTCCGAGCACGACATTGTAGTCCCGCCCGACGATCGAGTTGTAGAAGAGGAGGCCCATCCCGTCGATGTCGAAGACCCGCTCGATCAGGAGGGCGCCGGTGAACATCACCGTGAAGATGCCCCCCATGCCCGTGGCCAGCGGGATGAGGGCGTTGCGCAGGCCGTGTTTCCAGGCGACGGTGTTGAACGGTACGCCCTTGGCGAGGGCGGTGCGGATGTAGTCCTTGTTGAGCTCCTCGAGCAGGCTGTTCTTGGTCAGCAGCGTGAGGAAGGCGAATTCGCCGATCATGAAACAGATCAGCGGAAGGACCATGTGGTGCAGGAAGTCGAGGGCCTTGCCGGCGGGCGAGAGGTATTCATAATTGTCCGACACCACGCCCGAGATCGGAAACCAGTCCAGGAAGCTGCCGCCGCCAAAGAAGATGATCAGCAGGATGCCGAGGGCGAAGCCCGGAATCACGTAACCGATGAACACGAGGACGGAGCTGGCGGTGTCGAACGCCGAGTTGTGCCGGATGGCCTTGGCCACACCGAGGGGTACCGAGACGAGGTAGGCGAGGAAGAACGACGTCAGCCCGAAGAAGAGCGAGATCGGCATCTTGCTGAGGATCACCTCCAGCACGGGGCCGTGATAAATGTACGACCGGCCGAAGTCGCCCTGGAGCAGGTTGCCCAGCCAGCTTAGGTACCGTTCGTGCGCGGGACGATCGAAGCCGAAGTACGCCTTGATGTTCTCCACCTCGGCGGGGGAGATCGCCTTGGCGCCGCCGCCCCGCTCGCTGGACATGGCCTGGATTTTCCCGATCAGTTCCTCGACCGGCCCGCCGGGCACAAACTGGATCAGGACAAAGCAGGCGAGCGTGATGCCCAGCAGGGTGGGGACGATGAGCAGCAGGCGCCGGACGAGGTAGGTGATCATTCGTCGCTGTAGCGCACTTCCGCCGGCAGGGGATCGAGCGCACGGTCGGCCCGGATCGCTTCGTCCAGCTTCGCCGACCTTTCCGCGTCGAACCACCAATAGGGAATCGCGGCGTCCTCGCGGTTGAATTTGTCGAGGACGTGCTTGGGCGTGCCGAAGCGGTTCCAGTAGAGCAGCCGGTTGCGATCCGACTGCCAGAGGAGCACGTAGGGCATCATCGCGGTCAAACGCTCGTCGATCTCCCGGAGGATCGCGTTGCGCTTGTTGATGTCCATTTCCTGCTTCTGCGACTCGATCAGCGCGTCGATTGCCGGATCCTGTACGCCCGAGATATTCTGGGTGGCGACATCGCTGGCGGTGCGCGAGTGCCACATGGTTTCCGGATCGCGGAGTCGGGACGCGCCCCAGTTGCGCCAGACCATGTCGAAGTCGTGTTCGTCGACGCGCTTCGAGAGCACGGCATAGGAGACGTTGTCGATCCGTCCCTGGATGCCGACTGACTTCAGATCCTCGAGGTAGATGTTCAGGTGGGGCAGGGGCTCGCCGTAATTGAGGAAGACCAGTTCGAAGGGTTTTCCGTCCTTGGTCAGCACGCCGTTCGCATTGACCGTCCAGCCGGCCTCGGCGAGCAGGGCGCGGGCGCGATCCGGATCATAGCTGAGGAACGGCGCGTCAGGGTTGCGATTGCCCTCGTAGAGATCGGGGTAGTAGCTGTTCAGCAGGAAGTACTCGTTGAACATCAGCCGGTCGAGCATCAGCTCGCGGTTGAGCAGGCGGGCGAGGGCCTCGCGCACGCGGACATCCTGAAAGTGGGGCCGGCGCATGTTGATCGCGAAGCCTTGGAAAGCCTTGGGTTCGTCGTTGTAGACGGTCTGGCGGACGACCCAGTTCTTCTCCACCTGCGGGAAGTTCGTCTGCTCGGCCCAGATGCGGGCGGTGTAGATCGTATAGAGATCGAAGTCGCCGCGCTTGAGCATCTCGAGGGCCTTGTTGCGGTCCTCCGTGGCGCGGAAGACAAGGTAGTCGAAGTTGTACTTGTGTTGGTTGATCCGGAGATTGCGGCCCCACCAGTCGCCGCGGCGCTGAAGCGAGATGGAGCGGTTTGTCAGGACCTGGTGGATACGGTACGGGCCGCTGACCACGGGGAAGTCGAAATTGATCTCGTTGAAGTCCTTGTCGCCCCAGACGTGCTTGGGAAAGGCGGAGAAGCCGGCCGCGGACCAGAAGTTCTTCCAGTGGGCCTCCTCGGCGGTGATGCGCACGGTGCGGTCGTCGATCACCTCGGGCCGTCCGAAGCGGCCCAGGTCGACGCGGAAGAGCGACGTCAGGTGCTTGGGGTTCATGATGACGTCGTAGTAGAACTGGACGTCGTGGGCGGTGATGGGCGTGCCGTCGCTCCACACGGCCGCGGGGTTGAGCTTGAAGGTGTAGGACTTCTTGTCGTCGGAGATCTCCCAGGATTCGGCCAGGATGCCGAGGGGTTCCTCGCGTGTCGGGTGCATGCCGACCAGCGAGTCGAACATCAGGCCGGTGATCTGCGCCGAGAACGAGTTGTAATCCAACCACATGTTCAACGACTTCGGATAACCGCCGCCCCACGTGAAGAGGGTGCCGCCCTTTTTGGCCTCCGGGTTGGCGATGGGATCGAATTCACCCGAGGCGACGAGGTTAACCGGGCTGTCCTCGACGGGCGGTCCAACCTGGCGGGGGTCGTTGGCCGAGGACCCTCCGCAGCCTGAGAGGGCGGCGAGCAGGCCAAGAAGCGAGAGGCCATGAACACTACGGTTGAACGCACGTCGACGTAAGGCGGGCATGTGGATCCTTGAATGAGCGTGAAGGAACGGGAGGACGGTCCGGCCGGACCTCGAAAACGGCAAGGCCTTCGGGTGACGGCGAAAGCGAACGCATAGTCGCCTCTGTTGCAAGCCAACCCGGGCAACAGAGGCGTTCGCGCAGGGCGGTCACACAGGCATTTCTGCCTGTGTGGTCCGGTGATGCCAGATGCCCCGGCCTCATCGCGCGTCGGCGTTTCACGCCAATCACAGGCAGGAATGCCTGTGTCACCTCGGAAGGCGTGCGCCGGGATGAATTATTTGATGCTGATCAACTCGACCTCGAAGATGAGGGCGGAGTTGGGCGGGATCTTGCCGGCGGCACGCGGACCGTAGGCGAGGCCGGGCGGGATGAAGAGGCGCCACTTGTCGCCGACGGACATCAGTTGGAGGGCTTCGGTCCAGCCGGGAATCACGCGCGTGACCGGGAACTCGATCGTCTCGCCGCGATCGACCGAGCTGTCGAAAACCGTCCCGTCGACCAACGTGCCATGGTAGTGCACCTCGACGGTGTTCTCCGGCTTGGGTTTGGCGCCGGTGCCGCTTGAGATGACCTCGTATTGCAAGCCGGAGGCCGTCGTCTGCACGCCGGGCTTCGCCTTGTTGGTTTCGAGGAAGGTGTTTGCGGTCTTGAGGTTGGCCTCGGCGAGGGAGGCGGTGGCCTGGGTGGAGCGTTCTTGCATGGTGGTGAAGGCGGCCTGAATGTCTTCCATGGTCAGGCGGGGTTCCTGTTTGGCCAGCGCATCGGCGAGGCCGGCGGCAAAGGCGGTCTGATCGATCGTCATGCCGGGTTGCGAACCGATATTGCGACCCACGTCAAAGCCGATGCCGTAGCTCGCGCGCTGCTCGACGGACTCGAGACCGGCCGACCCCTCTTGGGACGAGGCGGCGGGAGCCGCGGTTTCGGAGGCGGGTTTGCTGCAGGCGGCGAGGCCGAGGGCGGCGGCGGAGAGCATAAGGAGGCGAAGGGAGACGGGTGTCATGAAACGTTGTGAGGTTTTCGAGAAGGGGGGAAAGGCACAGCGATACCCAGGCAGCGGCGCGACACAAGGCTGACGTGCGACTTCGCCGGCGCCCCGGCGCATTTCGGTTGATTGGCATTTGCGCCGCGAAACCGGCATTCCTGCCGGTTGACGGCG
>CAYOSX010000169.1:0-4030 GCA_964406745.1 uncultured Opitutus sp. | reverse complement strand
GGTAGGTGTCGCCGCCGCGCGCGAAGAGCCAGCCGGAGGCGTCGACCGAGAAGTCCTTCAGGTCCTTCGAGAGGAAGCCGTTGATGTGGGGGAAGCGCGTGCCCTCCGGAATGTCGTAGAGCGCGATCACTGTATCCAGATCCTGGAACACCTGCTCGAAGCGCGAGCCGCCGAGGATCTTGTCGGGCTGGTCGTACGAGGGCTTCCCCTCCTTGGCCACACCCTTGATCATCTGGTCGGGCAGCTCCGCAAAATAGGCCTGCATGTCGAAACTCGCGGAGACCGGATGCATGGAGAACATCGTGTTGTGCACCCCCCGCGGATCGGGCACGGACCAGGTCACGTCCCAGACATGCGTTTGGATGGGATCGGCCATCCCGCCCTGATACGAGCCGACCACGTAGTCCTGGCGCACATACTGCGTGCGGTAGACCGGCGCAAAGAGCACCTCGCTGTTGCGCCAGCGGCGGCGGGTTCTTTTCAGCGCGGTGTGCACATAGTCTTCGTCGCGATCGACGCCGATGCGGTAGATCACCTCGGGCAGCACGTAGTTCTTCGCAAAGGTCGCGAAGTAGATGCCCCAGCCGCCGTAACCGGTCGTCGGCGCCGTGTTGCCCAGCATCAGCCAGCTGAAGGTCGTCGCCAGGGCGTTCCAGCGCTCGATCACCGACGTGTCGTCGGTGCGCGCATTGGCGCCGCTGAGCACGCCGTGCAGCGTGTTGACGAACTGGTCCGCAAAGAGCCAGTCGAGCATCATGCGGCCGCGCAGGCGCATCGCCGGGTCCTTCGACCACGTGGCGAGCATGCCCATCGGTATCACGTATTCGCCGATGTAGTGCGTGGCGTTGAACTCGCCCTGCCCCACCGTCGTCGTGAGGTTCATCCAGTCGAGCAGGAAGCCGCGCGCTTCCTCAAGGTTCTCCTCGGACGTCTTGCCGGAATACCAGGTCTCCGCGGGCTCGTTCGGATAGAGCTCCGCCATGAGATAGAGCGCGGCGTAATACATCACCCAATGGTTCTCCGTGTCGCCCCGCAGCTGCAGCGTTGTGCGCCACGCCCGGCGGATCGCCTGCTGCGCCTCAGGCGAGAGCTGGTCGCGCCCGAGGTGGGCAACGATCGCCACCGGAAACATCCAGAACGGTCCGCTGCCCGGCTCCTCCATCGCCTTGATGACGCTTGCCGAGCACCACTCGATGTCTTGCCGAAGCGAGAGCTTCGCCGCGATGGTGGCGAGGTCGGTGGTGGGACCTTCCGCCATCTTGGCGAGTCCCGAGCGCCAGTGGAGCATTTCGTCGACGCGGGCGTGATACGCGGCCAGCCGGTGATCGGCGCCCTCGACCACGGCACGCGAGGGCATGGGGCCGGTAGCGGACGGTTGCCCGGCCAGCGGCAAGGTGGCGAAGAACGCGGAGAGCGAGAGGAGGAGGAGGCGTGCCTTCATGGTGATTCGCATTGGAGGGTTCACTTCTGCGCCTGCGGCAGGAAAACGAAGTTGTAGATCGTCGACCCTTCGAGGCCGTCGTTGCGCCAGGTCCGGCCGAAATCGTCCGAGACGAACAAGGCCTCCCGATACACGCCGGCGAGCAGGCGTCCGTTGTCCGGATCAATGCCGACGCGGAAGACAACATGGTCGGCGGGCAGGCCGTCGTTGCGTGGCGTCCACGTCGTTCCGCCGTCCTCGGTCGTGTAGACCCCGTAGGTCCAGCTCGACACCGCATACCGCCGGGGATTTGTCGGGTCGAAGGCAACGTTGTACCAGGCATCCTTGATCGGCATGCCGCCAAACATCGTCCAGCTCGCCCCTCCGTCGCGGGAGATCAGAATGCCGTTCGCCTGCGTGCTCGCGAGCCAGACACTCGGATCGTGAGGCGACTGCCGGATGTCGGTGACGGTGTAGCGTGTCTCGAACACCCGTCGCCATGAGCCCGCATGGTTTTCACTCAGGTAGATGCCGGACTCGCATCCGGCGAGGAAGCGGCCCGCGCGCGCGCGATCGGGTTTCACCACCTGCGTATATTTGCCCCGCTCCGGGAGCCCGTTCTCCTGGCGACTCCACGTCATGCCGCGATCCCTCGAAACGGCGATTCCGTCGGGCAGCGCGAGGTAGATGTGGTCCGGCTGGTGCGGATCAACCGAAACATCCTTTGCCTCGGTCATGTCCCAGCTCGTTGCAAAACGGAACGTCTCGCCCCCGTTGCGCGTCACGAGACACCCGTTGAGCGAGGCAACGTAGAACACGTCGCGGTCGCGCGGATCGAAGGCAATCTGGAACAGGTGCGGAAAGTTGGGCCCAAAATGTTCGTATCCGCCATCGGCAGTGCGCTGATACAGTCCACTCAGCGTGACGAGCTTCGAGCCGATGACATAGTTGCGGCTGACAGTGGCGGCCAGGTAGAGATCGTGCTTAGGCTCTGCCGCAACCAGCGACGCCGCCGCGCCGAGCAGCAATGCGAGGAAAGTGGATTTCGGGGTGATCATGATTGGAAAACGGATCGGCATTGCGGCGCACGCCCTCGCGGGTCATGCGTCGTGGCCATGATGAAGTCGTTCTTGTTTCTTGTGCTGACGATCTGGAGCGCCGTCGCGGTCGCCGCCGCCGACCACCGGACGCCCGAACAGCGTCTCGCCGATCTGGGGCTGACGCTTCCCGCCACGAGCGCGCCCGTGGCCAACTACGTGTCGGCGGTTCGCAGCGGACAGCTGATCTTTCTCGCGGGCCACATACCGCGGGACGCCGAGGGCAAGGTCATCGCCGGCAAGGTCGGGCGCGAGATCGACGAAGCGGCGGCGGCCGACGCCGCGCGCACCACGGGCCTCGCGCTGATTGCCACGCTCAAGGCCGAGCTCGGAGAGCTTCGTCGCGTCAAACGCATCGTGCGCGTGGGCGGCTTCGTGAATTCGCCGGACGACTACACGCGGCAGCCCGCGGTGATCAACGGTTGCTCCGATCTGCTCGTGGCGGTCTTTGGCGACGCCGGCCGCCACGCGCGCGCCGCCGTCGGCGTCAACACGCTGCCCTTGGGCGCGGTGGTGGAAATCGAACTCGTCGCCGAGATTCAGGATTAAGGTGTACCAGCGGCCGTGTCGGCCGCTTCTCTGAACAAAGGAGCGGCGGCACTCCTGCCGCCGAACCCGCAAGCCGGACGGCCCGCGATCGCCGGTCGGTGACCGGAAAGGGCGGCTGAGACAGCCGCCGCTACAGGAGATTCGAAAGCCTCCGCCCATGGCGCTCAGCCGTTCCGGGGAAACGCGCGCACGGCCGCGACCACTCGGTCGACGTCCGACGGCTGGTTGAAGATGTGCGTTGAAACCCGGATCGCCTGCAGGCCGACTTCGGTCACCGGGCGGCAGCGAAGGCCGTGCTGGCCGAGCAAGTAGCTGAAAAGCTTCACCGCTTCGTGGCCTTCGATCTCAAAGGTGACCATCGACGCGCGCAAGGCGGGCAGCGACGGCGTGAGTACCGTGACGCCCGGAATTGCCGAGAGGCCCGCATGCAAGCGCGAGGACAGGTCGGCACCGTAGGCGGCGATGCGGTCTCGCCCGACCCGCTCCTGAAAACGCACGGCCTCCGCCATCCCGGCGGCGGCGGCGGCGTTGCGCGTGCCGTATTCGTGGCGCACGACGCCCTCCGCATACACCAGCTTCCCCTCGAAATTGAAGTCCTCGCTCGAGTACGCTCCGACGTGACGCGGCGCGACGTCGTCAACGCGGTCAGCCCGAATGAAAAGCAGCCCCGTCTCATGGGTGGCGCCGAGCCATTTGTGACCGCTCGTCGCATAGGAGTCGCAACCGATCGCCCGCAGATCGACCGGGATCATCCCCGCTGACTGCGCGCCGTCGACGTGGAACCAGATGCCCCGTTGCCGCGCAAACGCAGCGATGGCCGCGACCGGCAGCACGATCCCGGTGGGCGCGGTGATGTGGCTGACCTGGATCACGCGCGTTCGCGGCGTCACCAGATCGGCGATACGCTGAAGGTTGCCCTCGGCGGACGTTGGATCGGCCTCAAAGACCTTCACGACCACGCCGT
>CAYOSX010000168.1:1750-4056 GCA_964406745.1 uncultured Opitutus sp. | reverse complement strand
GGCAGGAATCAACTCCGGCGGATCCTGCAGGTCGGCGTCGAGCGTCACAATGGCATCGGCATCCCTTGCCTCGGCCAAGCCCGCGGCGAGCGCGGCTTGGAAGCCGAAGTTGCGCGATAATTCTACGGCTCGAAACCGGGGATCGAGGCGCTCCTGCGCGGCCAGTAATTCGCCGCTCCGATCGCGGCTCCCGTCGTTCACCAGCACTGCCTGCCACCTGAGCGTGGTATGCGCGGAGAACAGTTCGGTCAAACGGGCAAACGTCTGGGGCAGGACGTCTTCCTCGTTGAAAACGGGCATCACGACGGCGATCAGAGGCGAGGCGGGACGCATGCGGGTGGGATTAAGACGCGAGGGGTGTTTGGGGTGAAGTCATTTCCCGTCGCCACCAGAACAAGGCGACGAGGAGCGACGAGACAAGGAGCCCGATGGGCTGGAGCGGGGAGAGTTCATCGGCAAGGAATCGCAGGCCCAAGACGGTCTTGTTCGCAAAGCTCGTCTGCGCGGCGAGTGTGTATTCACTCCACCGTGTGCCTGCTTCCGGTATGCCAAAACTCCATTGGCTAAGGAAGATCGACTGGACGCCAAAATGGAGCAGGATGCCCATCGCGAGGTCTAGAAGCAGCCCCAGCGCCCAGAACACCTTCATGAACTGCGGCAGGTGCGCGGCGTGAGATGCGAGCCAGGCGAGACCCAGGAGGACCAGAGGTTGCAGAGCAATATGTGTGAGGCCGAGTCGATCCGGGATGCTGTGGGTTACCGTGCCAAAAAGGATCGCTCCCAAGGTCAACAGAACTCCGAAGCGCGTTGGGGGAATCCCTGGTTGGCGCCAGAAAAGCCATACCAAGCATGCACCTCCGATAGAGCCAAGAGCCCAAGGCAGTTTCAACTGATAGCCGAGGAACCACCCATCGCGGAGCAGCCCCCAATCGCTCCGCTGGGCGAGCAATGGGTGCCCCAATCCCACATGATGGTACGGCGAAATCGTATGCCACGTGTTCATCAGCGCTCTGCCGGCTCGTTCGCCAAAAGAACCATCGGGCGCCAACGCCAGTGCGGTGTTTCCGGTAAATGTCGTGGTCGCGCCGAAGGTATGAATTGCCCACCCAAACCACGTCAAAAGCAGGAGCCCAGCAAGAGTCGTCCCCCAGGCAAGACCGTGACGTGCCGCCCCAAGGGCCTTCCAGCCACCGGGGGGCAGGAGCCAGGCAACTGCGAAGGCGCATATCCAGGGTGCCGCGGAATAGTGAGCAAGCAGGCCTCCTGCGACAACGACGCACGCGGCAAAAGCTTTCTCCGATGACAAGGGTCGATCCCGGCCAGGTATCACCAAGGTGCAGGCGAGCACCACAAAGAACGCCGCGGGAAGCTTGGTCCATGGAAACGTGGCGTTCTGTACGAACAATGGATTGGCCATTAGGATCAGCATGAGGATGGCCTGACCCTTTTGCCCGCCGTGCCACCGTTCGACGAGACCTGCCAAGGGAACGTACACCAGGGTGGCCAGCAACGTCATGAACACTTGGTAGTGCAGAAAGGCACCACCGCTTCCGCTTAGAAAGCCGGCCGCCCATACGTTGACCAAGGGTGGGCGTGCAGGTAGCAGGTAATAGTCGAGAAAGCGGAAATCTACCGGCCAGCGGGCGAGGAAGTAATGCGCGCGATCGTAGTGCTCAAGCCAGTCGCCCTGCCACGCGGCGCCCGAATAGCTGCTCACGAAGCACTGCCATCCCAGGCACCATGCGGCCACGACGAGCCAGCGCAGAATCGTTGAGCGTGCAAAGGCGACCGTGAACACCGTGCGAATGCCCTCAGGCTGAATTGTTCCCAACAAGAAGCCTGCGACGGGAAGCGGCCAGAACCAGCGGAGGGACAGGCCGCTTACATATAATCCAAACAGAACAAGATAGCCGCTGATAAGGGCGCCCGAGAGGGCGAGGGACAGACGCTCAGTGATGGGCCAGCTTCGCAGGATCTTGAACCACGGCAGTGCCAGACCGCCCACGGCCAGCACAAAGAGAAGGAAGTCTTTGATGAGAATCACAATCGCCGATCTCCGGCACGTTTTGCTGTGGAGCTCATTTCAACGTGAACACGAAACCGGCGGTGTTGCTCGGCCACTGTGCTCATACCGTTCCTTTCAGCCACTCGAGGAGAAAGCGCACAGGCGCGCTCATCTCGGCAAACGCGTTACCCATCACGAAGACGGTTGGCGCCGCCAGCGAAGTCACGGCTGCAAGCATTGCGGGCCACGGATTTGCGGGTGCAGAACGGCGCAGCAGCGCCATGGCCGCGAAACTGGCGGG
>CAYOSX010000168.1:0-1650 GCA_964406745.1 uncultured Opitutus sp. | reverse complement strand
GAACCGGAACGCATGAACTCCCGCGAGGCCGGAGTTGGTCAGATGGGCAAAGAGCGGAACCACGATGCGGAATCCGCGTTTCGCCTCGTTGGACTGGGGGGCGAAATCGACGGCGGGATTGTAGAACGGCGCGGCGATTTTCATTTCCACGACGGAATCCCAGTGGCGGTCCCACCCTTTCGTGAATCCATCCGCATCGGGAAACTCCGGCCAGGAGCAGAAGGGCGGGAGGACGACGCACAGTGTGACGCTCACGATCAGCCAACGCCAGTAGGGACTTCGAAGTAACCAGTTGGACCAGCGCAGTGCCCACCCGTGGCGCAGGGAGGGCGGGTCTTCTGCACCGTGACGTCCCATTTCCATGATCTCCCGACTACCGATTGGTTGTTTCGGTCACCGGAACAAATTGTACTTCAGAATCGCGTAGATTGCCCGGAATCCGTCCTTCCAGCCGATCTTTTTGCCCTCTTTGTAGGTGCGGCCGTAATACGAGATGCCGACTTCGTAGATCACGCAGTCGAGCTTGGCGACCTTGGCGGTGATCTCGGGCTCGAATCCAAAGCGGTTCTCCTCGATGGTGATCTTCTGCAGAACCTCGCGACGGAAGACCTTGTAGCAGGTCTCCATGTCCGTGAGGTTCAGGTTTGTCGCCATGTTTGAGAGCAGGGTGAGGAACTTGTTTCCCACCATGTGCCAGAAGTAGACCACGCGGTGGGCATCGCCGCCGGCGAAGCGGGAGCCAAAGACCACGTCCGCCTTCCCTTCCTCAATGGGCCTCAACAAGCGGGGGTATTCATTTGGATCATACTCGAGGTCGGCATCCTGCACGACGACGATATCCCCGGTCGCCGCCGCGAATCCGGTACGTAGCGCGGCGCCCTTTCCTTGATTAACATCGTGATAGAGAACCTGATCCACCAAGGTGGCAATCTCGCCTCGCAACAGGTCTCGCGTGCCGTCCTGCGAGCAGTCGTCTACGATGATGATTTCCTTTTGCGCGACAGGTGCGGCCCGGACCCGGTCGACGATCCCGCGAATGGTTTTCACTTCGTTGTAGCAGGGGATGACGACGCTTAGCTTCATGCCGGGAATGAGCAACGGTACCCCTCGCATGGGGCGAGGGAAGTCTTTTCCCATTGCGGTGCAGGCGTTTGACACGGCCTTGACAGGCGCGCCGGCGAGGCGGCGCGAACCTCCAGCTTCCAACGCTGAACTTCCAACATCCAGGTTCGGAAAAATCCCGAGGCGCCTGAGACAGGCTTCGCTCCGCTGCGAATGAGGACAATCGGGTCGGAAAGAGTGAGTAACACCCTATTCAGGTCGGAACCGATCAGGTGTATCCTCAGTTCATGACAACTGCGGTCCTCCTTGCCTTGGGTTACGTGGCCGCCTCGGCTGGTTTCGTCTGCTGGGTTAAGAACCACTCGCCTGAGGGCTACGAAGACGATGAGAAGGGATTCATCGCTGTCGGAGAGGATGCAAATGGACGGGCTTCATCCTCTGCCTGGGCGGCCTCCGCTTCGGAGAGCGCAGCGGGTTCCCGATCCGCCCACCTTGGGTGATGTTTCCCAAGGCACCCCGGGGATTCACCCTATGGGGTTTCTCCGAGGGTTGGACTAGAGTATTTCCATGATCACCGTCCTCCTCATC
>CAYOSX010000167.1:0-4068 GCA_964406745.1 uncultured Opitutus sp. | reverse complement strand
GGGAGATGTGCCGGTCGAGGCTGTGGCTCTTGTACTGGGTGAGCACCACGATCTTGAGGTAGCGCGCATTGGCGAAGTTCGACAGAGCGAAGTCGATCAGTCGATAGGTGCCGCCGAAGGGCACGGCAGGCTTGGCGCGGTCCTGCGTGAGGGGCATGAGGCGCTTGCCCTCACCACCGGCGAGCACGATCACGAGAACTTTCGGTTCGGCAGCCATCAGGGCCGATCGTACTCAGTCGTGCCCGACAACCTCGGCGTACATCACCAGGTGTTCAGCTGCCGGACCACTCCAGGACCAGTCGACGGCCATGCCGCGTCGCTGGAGCGTGGCGCGGCGACGCCGATCCTTGATCCGCCGCACGGCACGGAACGTCGCGGCGAGCAGCTCGGTCGGCTCGGCCCGACCGGCGACGAACCCGAGACCCTGCTTGGGGTCGAGATCGGCGTCGGGCACGGTGTCGACGAGCCCACCCACCCCGGTCACCACCGGGATCGTGCCGTACTGCATGGCCTGCATCTGCGTGAGCCCGCACGGCTCGAACCGACTCGGCATCAGGTACAGATCTGCTCCGGCGAACATCAGGTGCGAGAGCGCCTCGTCGTAGCCCTCGTGGAACGCGAAGTGATCGGCGTGCTCGCTGGCCAGGTGGTGCAGCTGCCAGGCGAGCCCGGCGTCCCCCGAACCGAGGATGGCGAGGCGCAGCGGCACCTGGGCCAGGAGCGGCACCAGCGGGGCCAGCAGGTCGATCCCCTTCTGGTGGGTCAGTCGGGTGACCACGGTGGCGACGGGGATCTCGTCGTCGGGGAACCCGACCCGCTCGCACAGCGCCGTGCGGCAGCGGTCCTTGCCGGTGAGATCGGTGCGGTCGTAGGGCGCCGGGAGGAACGGATCCGTCGCCGGGTCCCAGGTGTGGGTGTCGATCCCGTTCAGGATGCCGCTGAGCGACCCGCGGCGCTGCCGGAGCGGGAGGTCGACCCCGAAGCCGCCCTCGGGCGTGAGGATCTCGTTCACGTAGTTCGGTGACACCGCGACGATCCTGTCCGCGAGGGCGATCGCCCCGGTGAGCGGGTTCGTCCCGCCCCACCACTCGAAGTGCTCGGCCCGAGGCCCGAGCATCGAGAGCCACCCGCCGTCGGCGGGGCCCTGGTACGCCAGGTTGTGGATCGACAGGACCGACGGCGGGGCCGGATCGAGCGCGGCGAGCACCGCGCCGGTGTGCCAGTCGTTGAGGTGGAGCACGTCGGGCCACTGCTGGCGCACGAGCGCCGCGACGGCCTGGGAGAACGCGAAGAAGCGGTGGTCGTTGTCGGTCCACCCCTCGCCGTCGGGCCGCAGGTACGGGTGCGACCGCTGCACCCCCGGGAGGTCGATCAGGTGGAGTCGGCCGACCTGGGGGTGCTCGCCGATGCGCACGCGGGCGTGTCCCACCCAGCTCGGCACGTCGAGGTCGCGGACCTCCTCGTGCTCGAGCGCGACGCCGTCACCGCCCGGTCCGTAGTCGGGCATGACGATGTCGACCTCGGCGCCCTGCCGTCGCAGCTCGGCCGTGAGGCCCGCCGCCGCTGCCGCGAGACCGCCGACCGACGCGACGGGTGCCAACTCGGCGGTCACGTACATCACTCGCATCACGCCATCTTGCCGCACCGCCTACCGTGGCGTCGTGGGAACCTCACGCCAGCCGACCTCCCAGGACCAGCGCACCGGGCTCGGTGAGCTCGACACCGACGCCGTCAGCGACGACATCCGACTCCTCGGACGCATGTTGGGCGACGTCGTGCGCGACCACGCCGGCCAGGAGGTCTACGACCTCATCGAGCAGGTGCGTCGAACGGCAGTGGCCCGGCGACGCAGCGGCGACGATCCGGTCACGGCCGTGCGCGACGAACTCGCGACCGCCGGCGTCGACGTGCAGATCCACGTGATCCGTGCGTTCGGCTGGCTGTCGATGCTCGCCAACGTCGCCGAGGACGTGCACGCCGAGATCCGACGTCGACACCACCTCGACGCCGGGTCGGCCTGGCGGGCCGGATCGATCGAGGTCGCCCTCGACCATCTGGTGGCGGCGGGGGTCACCGCCGACACGATCGCCGATCGCCTCCGCGACCTGGCCGTCAGCCCCGTGATCACCGCCCATCCGACCGAGGTCCGTCGACAGACGGTGCTCGACGTCGTCAACCGCATCGCCGATCTGCTCGAGGAGCGTCGGCGCTGGGCCGACAGCAGCTCGGGCCTGACCGCGATCGATCGGGAGCTGCGACTCCGCGTCCTCACGGTGTGGCAGACCGCCGTGCTGCGCATGTCCAAGCTCCGGGTCGCGGATGAGATCAACGAAGCGCTCCGCTACTACCGCACCAGCCTGTTCACGGTGATCCCCGAGCTCACCGGCGACCTCGAGGCCCGCGTCGCCGAGCGGTTCGGCCTGCCCGTGGACGCGATCGACGCCGGACGGTCGATCCGGATGGGGACGTGGATCGGCGGCGACCGCGACGGCAACCCCTTCGTCACCGCCGAGGTGGTCCGCACCGCGGTCGCGGCGCAGGTCCGCACCGCGTTCGAGCAGCACCTGCGGGCCCTCGACGCGTTGGCCCGGGAGCTGTCGATGTCGGCCCGCCTCGTGAGGGCCAGTGATCGCGTCCTCGAGCTGGCCGCCGCCTCGGGCGACACCTCCCCGTTCCGCGTCGACGAGCCCTACCGGCGGGCGCTGCGCGGCATGTACGCCCGCACCTGGGCCCGCGCCAGCGAGCTGCTCGGCGAGGCGCCCGGCGCGCCACCCCGGGTGGAGCAGGCGGCCTACGAGGGCCCCGAGCAGCTCGCCGCCGATCTCGCGAGCGTCGCCGCATCGTTGCGATCCCACGGCGCCGACCTGCTCGCAGACGACCGGGTGGAGCCGGTGCGACGCGCCGTCGTCGCGTTCGGCTTCCACCTCTGCGGGCTCGACCTCCGCCAGAACTCGGCCGTCCACGAACGGGTCCTGGCCGACCTGTTCGACGTCGCCGGCGTGACCGCCGACTACGCGGCGCTCGACGAGGAGGCCAAGGTCGCGATCCTCACCCGGGAGCTGGCCACACCCCGCCCGCTGCGCGCCCCGGGGCACCCCTACGACGAGCTCACCGAGTCGGAGCTGGCGATCCTCGGCGCGGCCGCCGATGCCCGCCGCCGTCTCGGCCCCGAGGTCATCCCCCACGCGATCATCTCGATGGCCCACGACGTGAGCGACGTGCTCGAGGTGGCGGTGCTGCTCAAGGAGGTCGGCATCGTGCAGGTCGACCGGGCCGGCCCCGACGCCCACCTGCGTGGCGAGGTCGACATCGTGCCGTTGTTCGAGACGATCGACGACCTGCGCCGCGCGCCCGACGTCATGCGGCGGTTGCTCGAGCATCCGGCCCACCGCCAGCTGGTCGCCCATCGGGGCGGCCGCCAGGAGGTGATGATCGGGTACTCCGACTCCAACAAGGACGGCGGGTACCTGACCTCGCAGTGGTCGTTGTCACGGGCACAGACCGAGCTGGTCGACGTCGCCCGGGAAGCCGGGGTGCGCCTGCGCCTGTTCCACGGTCGCGGTGGGACCGTCGGTCGGGGCGGTGGACCGGCGCACCAGGCGATCCTGGCCCAGCCCCCCGGATCGGTCGACGGAGCGATCCGCATCACCGAGCAGGGCGAGGTCGTGGCCGCGAAGTACGCCCGCACCTCCTCGGCCCGCCGCAACCTCGAGGCACTCCTGACGGCCACGATCGAGGCGTCCTGCCGGCACCCCGACCAGCTCGGCGAGCGCACCACGGTGTTCACGGCGGCGATGGACGAGCTCTCGGGGCACGCCCACCGCGCCTACCGCGAGCTGGTCGGCGAGGAGGGCTTCGTCGAGTTCTTCCGTGCGATCACGCCGATCGCCGAGATCGCCTCGCTCAACGTGGGCAGCCGCCCCGCCTCGCGCACCGCATCGGACCGCATCGAGGATCTGCGGGCGATCCCGTGGGTGTTCGGCTGGACGCAGTCACGCCAGATCGTGCCGGGTTGGTTCGGCGTCGGCAGTGGCCTGGAGGCGGCACGGACCGCGGGCCACGACGAGA
>CAYOSX010000166.1:337-4072 GCA_964406745.1 uncultured Opitutus sp. | reverse complement strand
CGATGAACGACTTGCCGCCGTGAAGTTTTTTGGGGGAGACGGGCTCGCGTTCGTATTCGTAAAGGGCGTCGAGCCGCTCGACGAGGGTCTGCGGCGGGGAGGTAGGCTGGGTGGACATAGGGTGACGGGAAACTTCGTTCTCGCTCTCGTCTTCTGCGCGCGCAGTTGGGTTCGAGAACGGCCTCAGAACATCAGCATCAGCGCGCCGGAATCCACACGGTCATATCTGCCTCGCCGCGGTTGCCCCAGGCGAAGTACGGCACGAGCTTCACCTCGATGGGCTTGAGCGTGGCCGGGCCGGCCTCGCGGTAGAGCTGGCCGGGCTGCCAGGGTGCGCGTTGAGTCTGGAAGGCAGGGACGGTCAGCGTGGTGAGGTCGGCGTTCACGATGGTCTCGCGCCGGGCGGTGAACGTGCGCTGCGCAGGATCGAGGCTGAGCGCGATGTCCGCGAGACGCACGCCGGGCGGCAGATCGTTGCCTTCGATGCAGTAAATGAGGGGCCCATTCTTGACGGTGACTTGGTTGACCGTCTCCTCGACGAGCGGGTTGGCCTCGAGCAGGACGGGTTCAAAGGCGAGGTCGAGCTCGACCACGTCGCCGGCCTTCCAGAAGCGCTTCAAGTCGGCGTAGCTGCCGGGCACCGGTGGCGTGAGCACGGGGGCGCCGTTGACCTTGAGCGAGATCTTCTCGCCGCGCGCCCAGCCGGGAATGCGCAGCTTCACGGCAACGTCGTGGGCCGGGGCCTCGTCGATCGTGAGACGGACGGCGCCGGCGTAGGGATAGTCGGTTTCCTGGCGGACCTTGATGCGGTCGCCCTCGACCCAGGCGGTGTCGAGCGTGCTCGCGCCATAGAGGTGAACCCAGAGGGTGTTCTTGGAAAGTGAATACACGTAGTTGTGCGCCTGGGCGATGACGCGGACGACATTGGGCGGACAGCAGAAGGATGACTTGATGTTCGGCGTGCGCGTGCGCGACCAGCGGAGCGGCACGTCGAAGGCGGCGTCCTTGCGCAGCGGGTTCACGTAGAAGTAATGCTTCCCCTCGAGGCTGATGCCGGGGAGCACGCCGTTGTAGAGCGCCTTTTCGAAGAGGTCGGCATACTGCGCTTCGCCGGTCAGGGAAAGCATGCGCCACATCCACATCGCATAGCCGATCGTCGCGCAGGTCTCATTGTAAGCAGTGAGGTTGGGCAGCTGAAAATCGCGCCCGTAGGCCTGATGAACCGTCTTGATGTAGCGGTGCTGCGAATGGTGAACGCCGTCGGGCGACGCGCCGTCGTAGAGCGCGCCTGTCATCCCGGTGACGTAGAGTTTGCGCTGGGCAACGTTGTCGGAGAGGCGGGAAAGCGGCATGAACAGCGTGGCGTCACCGGATTCGGCGAACACGTCGGCGACGCCGGCATAGAGATAGTTGGCGCGCACGGCGTGGCCGACGGCCTGGAACGTTTCACGGAAGGGCGTGCGGTCCTGGTTGTGATCCGAGCCTTCCTCGGGCGGCACGAGGCTGCGGATCTCGATGAGCTGCTTGCCGAGCTCGAGGTAGCGCGGTTCGCGGGTCACGCGATACAACTCGATCACGCCCATGTAGTGCGACGGGCAGATCGCGTTGCGCGCGAGGTCCTGCGGCACGGTCTTGCAGAGGTGGTCGATGTAGTCGGCCGCCTTGCGGGCGAGGTCGAGCATGGTGGTCTTGCCAGTGACCCGGTGGTGCACGCACGCCGTCGTGATGAGGTGCCCCATGTTGTAGGTCTCGAAGTGTTCGCGATCCTCGAACTCCTGCGCGACGGTGCCGGTCTGGCCCCGGCGTTGCGGGACGATCTTTTGCGTGTGCAGGTAGCCATCCTCGCGCTGAGCCTTCGCGATGACGGAGATCATTTCATCCATCCACTGGTCGAGCTTCGGGTCCTCCGTGATCGCGTACACCTGCACCAGCGCCTCGAACCACTTCAGGAAATCGCCGTCGTTGAAAGGCGGTCCGTGCGGCTTTCCGGTGCCCCGACCCTCGCCGAGACCGGCGGCCATGAGGAAGTTGTCCCACGCGTGGCTCTCGTACGGATCCTTGAAGATCGTCCACATGTGGGGGACCATCGTGTCGCGGCAGACCGCGAAACGCTCGGCCCACAAGCCGTCGGTCCAACGGACGTCGTCGAGATCCGTCATGTACATCTTGGCGTTCGGGGACTGCGAGGTGTCGACGAGCGAGCGACTGGCGGCCGCGACGTCGGAGCAGACTGCAGTGCCAAGGAAAACGGAGAGGAACAGGGACGGGAACTTCATCGGGAAAGCGTCAGGGTGGAATCGCGGAACCGCGGTGGGCCTCCGGGGTGGAGGATGCCTCGGAAGGAAACAGGCTAAGGTATCTTGGCGGTTGTGTCCGCCACTTTACTGCCCAAGTTTGCCGGGATCCTAACCCATGCCGAGGCTCGTTTCCGCCCCCGCCGACTTCACCTCCTACGGTCTATCGTGCGTCCGCTGGAACCCCTCCCCCATGCGCCGGCCGGATCACCATAACGAGATCCAGCTCAACATGCTTTGCCGCGGCCGGGTCACCTACCTCATCGGCAGCCGCAAGGTGCGCGTGCCCGCCGGCCGGCTTACTGCGTTCTGGGCGGCGATGCCTCATCAGATCGTCGACTACGATCCGGACACGGAGTACTTCGTCGCCACGCTGCCGCTCGCCTGGTTTCTCCAGTGCCAGCTGCCGGACGCGATTGTACAGCCCCTCATGGGAGGCGAACCGATCAGTGAGCCCGGCACCGGGCGCGCCGACTTTGATGCCCCCCTCTTCCGCCAGTGGGAGGCTGACCTGCGCCAGAGTACACGGGAGATCCGCGAGATCGTGATTCAGGAAATGACCTCGCGCCTCCGCCGGCTCGCCCTCGCGCTCGCGAGCGGCCGCAGCCGGTGCCCATCGATCCGTCTGCAACCGAGCGGCCTCAACACGGTCGAACGCATCGTCTGCCACATTGCGCAGAACTACACCCAGCCAATCACGGTCACCGACATCGGCCGCGCGGTCGGCCTGCATCCGAACTCTGCCATGCGGCTCTTCAAGCGCGTCTTCGGAACCACGCTGGTCAACCATCTCACGCACCACCGCGTCTTCCACGCGAAGCGCCTGCTCGCCACGACGGACCAGAAGATCGTCGACGTGGCGTTTGCGTCGGGTTTCAGCTCGATCAGCCGCTTCAACGAAGCCTTCCGGCGCATGAGCGGGTGCACGCCCCGGGCCTACCGGCTCGATCACGAGCGCGTGGACGAGGCGCCTGCGGCGAAATGACTGCCGGGGAGGGCGTATCCAGCTCTTGACGACACGCGGCCGGACCCCGGCGCTTACCGCAGCGCCACAGGCGGACCGAGCACCTCGCGGAGGACGATCGCCTTGCGCAACGACCCCGGGCTGCGAAGCGCGGCAACCAGCTCCGGCAATTCAGCCCGCGCCGCTCCCGGCGCGCGCGGCATGGAGGCAGGCGGAAATCCCGGGGAGGCAGTCCGCGCACGGGCGTTTCGTCGTTCCTCCAAGGCCTGCAGCTGCTCCTGCAACGCCCGCTGACGTTCGAGAACGCCCGGGTCAATCGGCGGAGGCGCCAGCACGACCGGCCGGGGTCGCGGACCTTCTTCCCGCCACTCCGGCTCCTCACGGAATTCCGGCGCGGGAGCCGGCACGGCCACGGGGGGCGTGCCGCCCCGACGCTCGAGAATCTTGCGACGGATTTCCTCCTGGATGCGACGCGTG
>CAYOSX010000166.1:0-327 GCA_964406745.1 uncultured Opitutus sp. | reverse complement strand
ACCGGACCCCGGCTTTCGGGAAGACCGTCGCCGTCGTAGTCGGCGTCCTGCCCCTCCTTTTCGCGCTTTCGCTGATTCAGCCAGTACGCCACCGCACCTGCGATGACGATGATCAGCTGAAGGTTGTCGAAGATCAGGTCCATGGTTACGAGGAAGGCGCGGTCCAGCGGTTACTTCTTGCCGTCTTCGGGCTTGGCGATGCTGGTGCGCATGGCGGTGTCGGACTGGACGTTCTCCATCTTGTAATAATCCATCACGCCAAGCCGGCCCGAGCGGAAGGCCTCGGCAATCGCGAGCGGCACCTGGGCCTGCGCCTCGACGACCTTC
>CAYOSX010000165.1:0-4092 GCA_964406745.1 uncultured Opitutus sp. | reverse complement strand
AGTCGAGGAGGAATCGGCCATGAAGCAGATCGGGCATTTCATCGGCGGCAAGGAAGTTGCCGGCAAGGCGGGCCGCAAGGGCGACGTCTTCAACCCCGCGACAGGCGAAAAATCGGGCGAAGTGGCGCTGGCCAGCACCGCCGAGCTGAACGCCGCCGTCGAGGTCGCCAAGCAGGCGTTTCCGGGCTGGTCGAGCACGCCGCCGCTGGCCCGCGCCCGCATCCTCTTCAAATACAAGGACCTGATCGAGAAGCATCACGACGATCTGGCGCGCTGCATTACGCTGGAGCACGGCAAGACATTCGACGACGCCAAGGGCGAGGTCGTGCGCGGTCTGGAGGTGATTGAATTCGCCTGCGGCATTCCGCATCTGCTGAAGGGCGATTTCACCGAGAACGTTTCTGGCGGCATTGATTCCTATTCGATGCGCCAGGCGCTGGGCGTGGTCGCCGGCATCACACCATTCAATTTTCCGGCGATGGTGCCGATGTGGATGTACACGATGGCGGTTGCCACCGGAAATACCTTCATCCTCAAGCCGTCAGAGAAGGATCCCTCGACCGCTTTGCTGCTAGCCGAACTGTTCGTCAAGGCGGGCGGGCCGCCTGGCGTGCTGAACGTCGTGCAGGGCGACAAGGAGGCGGTCGACGCCATCCTCAGCCATCCCGATATCGCCGCTGTCAGCTTCGTCGGCTCGACGCCGGTGGGCCGGTACATCTATCACACGGGCACCGCGCACGATAAGCGCGTGCAGGCGCTGTGCGGCGCCAAGAACCACATGGTGATCATGCCCGACGCCGATATCGACCAGGCGGCCGATGCGCTGATCGGCGCCGGATACGGCGCGGCAGGCGAGCGCTGCATGGCAGTGTCCGTGGCCGTGGCAGTCGGTGATGTCGGCGACAAGCTGATCGCCAAGCTGGCGCCGCGCGTTTCCAGCCTCAAGGTGGGTCCGGGCCTCGATCCGCAGTCGGAAATGGGGCCGCTGATTTCGGCCCAGCATCGCGACAAGGTGAAGGGCTATGTCGACACGGGCATCAAGGAAGGCGCCAAGCTGGTGGTCGATGGCCGGGATCTGCGCCTGCAGGGCTACGAAGGCGGTTACTTCATGGGCGGCTGCCTGTTCGACAACGTCACCACCGACATGACCATCTACAAGGAGGAGATTTTCGGGCCGGTTCTGTCCGTCGTGCGGGCCGACAATTTCGACAGCGCCATCAAGATGGTCAATGAGCACCAGTTCGGCAACGGCACGGCGATTTTCACGCGCGACGGCGATGCGGCGCGCACCTATGCCAGTTCGGTCAAGATCGGTATGGTCGGCGTCAACGTGCCAATCCCGGTGCCGATGGCCTTCCATTCATTCGGCGGCTGGAAATCCTCGGCATTCGGCGACATGGGCATGTTCGGCATGGAAGGCGTGCGGTTCTTCACCAAGCTGAAGACGGTAACCGCCCGCTGGCCGACCGGCATCCGCGCCGGCGCCGAGTTCGTGTTCAAGGCGCGCTAGGCGGCGGCGAGGAGCGGATTTATCCCAAGCGGGGACCCTTTCGGGTCCCCGTTTTTCATTGCGTCTGGGCGTCGCGCCGGCCGCTTCGCGTTGCTAGACTGACGGCAATGAATCCGGAGGTTCGCCCATGATCGCCACAATCCTGACCCCACGCCTGATCCTGATCGGCGGCGGCGCCATCGCCCAGGCAGCCGACACGCTGGCTCAGATTGGCGGTACGCGACCGCTGATTGTCACCGACAAGTTCATGGAGAAGAGCGGCAAGCTGTCGGTCCTGACGGATGTTCTGGAAAAGGCCGGCATCCAGTGGTCGGTGTTTTCTGACACGGTCGAGGATCCGACTACCGATGTGATTGCCGCCGGCGTCACGACGGTGAAATCCGGCGCCTATGACAGCCTGATCGCTTTGGGCGGTGGCTCGCCGATCGACACGGCGAAGGCGATTTCCGTGCTGGCGGCCAATGGCGGCAGGATGAGCGACTACAAAGTGCCCAATCCGATACCGAAGCTTGGCCTTCCGCTGCTGGCGATTCCGACCACCGCCGGAACCGGTTCGGAAGTGACCAAGTTCACCATCATCACCGACACGGAAACCGACGAGAAGATGCTGATCTCCGGTCTGGCCTGCCTGCCCGCCGCCGCGATCGTGGATTACGAGCTTACCCTGACCAAGCCATTTCGGCTCACCGCCGACACGGCGATCGACAGCCTGACGCACGCGATCGAAGCCTATGTCAGTCGCAAGGCCAATCTGCACACCGATGGGCTGGGCCTGAACGCCATGCGCCTCATCTACAGGCACATTCGGGAGGTCTGCGCGCATCCCGATGACCGGCAGGCGCGCGAGGCGATGATGCTGGGCGCGCATCAGGCCGGGATGGCGTTCTCGAACGCTTCGGTGGCGCTGGTACACGGCATGAGCCGCCCGATCGGCGCGCATTTCCACGTTCCGCACGGCCTGTCCAATGCCATGCTGCTGCCGGCGATCACGGCGTTTTCGGCCGGTATGGCGCTCAACCGTTATGCCGATTGCGCCCGCGCCATGGGCCTGTGCGACGACAAGATCGGCGACCAGGCCGCCGTCGCGTTGCTGCTCGACGCGCTGCGGCAACTCAATGTCGATCTGAAAGTCCCGACTCCCAAGGCCTATGGCATCGATGAGAGGAAATACTTCGACTTGATGCCGAAAATGGCGGAGCAGGCCCTGGCCTCGGGCTCGCCAGGGAACAATCCGCGCGTTCCTACAGCAGACGAAATCGTCGCACTGTACCGTGAGGTCTGGAACTGATCGCGGCGCGCCGCGCTAGGCGAACGCCTTGAAGGTTATCAGCGTGAACGTGTCCTTGATGCCGGACAGCGTCTGGATCTGGCTGGTCACGAAGTGGCCGATATCCATGTCGTCGGGCAGGTAGCACTTCATCAGAAGATCGTACTGGCCCGACGTCGAATAGACTTCCGAGACGTTTTCCACGGACTGCACAGCGGCATCGGCTACGTCGTAGGCCCTGCCGAGCTCGCATTTCACCATGATGAATATGGTCTGCACGGCGATCTGCCCCGTTCCGCCTCAACGACCCCGAGCGGGCCGCATCAGGAAGGCCGGCATGTGGTCGCCCATGCCGACTACCGGCACATCGATATCGCGATCGCGATCGCGATCACGGCCTCGGCCGCGATCGTCATCGCGCCGGGTGTCGTCCCGCCTGCTGTCGTCGCGTCGTGCGCGCGCAGGGCGGCTCTCGTCGCGGCTGCGCTCCTCACGTCGGTATTCGTCCGGGCGACGCTCTTCGCGCAGCGTTTCCGGTACGGCGACCTGAATTGCGGCGGCCACCGGTTCGGTCGGCACCTGATCTGGCGCCGCTGCCTGGGGGGCAGGGGTGGGCTTGACGCGTTCGCGCGGCGTGCGCTCGCGCGCCGGGGCGCGGGCGCGACCACGGCCGCGACGGCCGCCATCCTCGTCTGCCGAAAATTCGCCGGTCAGTTCCTCAATCGTAATGCGCTCGATCGGCTGCGCGGCGAGCTGCTCGATGGCGGCCACGAGACGGCCCTCGTCGGGCGACGCCAAGGTGAACGCGGCGCCGGACTTTCCGGCGCGACCGGTGCGGCCGATGCGATGAACGTAATCTTCCGGGTGCGTCGGAACGTCGAAATTGAATACATGGCTGAGATTGTCGACATCGAGGCCGCGGGCCGCGACATCGCTGGCAACCAGAAGCCTGATCTGCCCGTCCTTAAATCGCTCGAGCGTCTCGGTCCGGACCGACTGCACCATGTCGCCATGCAGGGCACCGACGTCGAGGCCGTGGCTCTTTAGCGACTTGTAGAGCATGTCCACGTCGCGCTTGCGATTACAGAAAATGATGGCGCTCTGCACGTCCTCGCGCTCGATCAGGCGGCGCAGCGCATCGCGCTTGGCGGCGGCCGGAACGATGGCGAGGCACTGGCGCACGGTGGAGGCGACGGTGGCCGGGGGCGACACCGAGACTTCCTTTGGGTTCATCAGGAACTTGTCGGCGAGCTTGCGGATTTCCGGCGGCATGGTGGCCGAAAAGAACAGCGTCTGGCGCTGCTTGGGAAGCATT
>CAYOSX010000164.1:0-4100 GCA_964406745.1 uncultured Opitutus sp. | reverse complement strand
TCCAACGTCCAACGTCGAACATCCAACATCCAACGGGGCAGCAATGCTCAACGTTCGGAGAGACAGCCCTTGGCTCGGCTCTGCGGTCTCTGCGGACTCCTGTGAATGGATCGATTTTGAAGTAGGAGCGGCTTTACGCCGCGATGGCAGGCGGACGGGGTTCATCGCGGCGTAAAGCCGCTCCTACGCCCAGCTTGCCCTAGGTGAAAATCAACTTGAGACCCGCGACTAACAGCACGCAGGCGAGCAGTTTTTTGATCAAGGCTCCGGAGAAACGGCGGCTTCCGAAGTAAGAACCGGCGAAGCCGCCGATCAGCGCGGCGAGCACGAAGGTGCCGGTGAAGGACGGAAGGTATTGCGTGCTCGACAGATTGCCGAGCAGGCCGGAGGTCGAGTTGAAGAGGATGAACAAGGCCGAGACCGCCGCGGCGGTCTTGGTCGTCGCCCAGCGCATGAACAGCAGCAGGGGCGTGAGGAAGATCCCTCCGCCGGTGCCGGTGAGCCCCGACATCAGGCCAAGGACGGCGCCCACGGCGAGGGCGAGCGGAAGCTTGGGCGCGACAACCCGGGCGTCGGAATGCGGCTTGGTGAAGAAGCGAAACGCGGAGAACAGCAGCGTGGCCCCGACGAGCAGCTGGAAAACATGATTGGGCAGCTTCAGGTAGCCGCCGAGGAACGCGAAGGGAATGGAGAGCGCGGCGAAGGGCCAGAAGAGCCGCCACGAAAAGTGACCGGCGCGCCAGAAGTGCCAGGTGGCGAGGCAGGCCACCACGATGTTGAGCACGAGGGCAACCGGCCGGATGGTCGCGGGCGCGAAGGCCGCAAGGGACATCACCGCGATGTAACCGGAGGCCCCGGCGTGTCCGACGGATGAATACAGAAAGGCGACGACGCCGATGGCAAGGGTGAGAAGGGCGAGGTGTTCGCTGGGCATGGGAAGCTGCGGTCGTCCGCAGGGTGGAGGATGCCGGACCCCGGGCGCAAGGCACCGCCCAATTTTCGCGTTTTCGAAGATCCGACTGATCCGCGGCCCGGCGGGCGCCGGCGGACCCTCAGCCCGCGGCTGCCACCGGCTGCCCGGCCGTGAAATCCTCGCGATCGTGGTAGATGGTCTTCGGACGAGACTCGCCTTCGCGGCGCTCACGTTCGATGCGTTCGCGGAAGTCGGCGGGGGTCTCGCCGCGGTGCTTCTTGAAGACCCGGGCAAAGTAGGCCGGGTCCGAGAACCCCGAGGCATAGGCGATTTCGGAAATGTAGAGGGGCGAGGTTTCCAGCGCGAGGGCGGCGCCCTCAATACGGATGCGCTGGATGTAGTGGATGAGTTTTTCGCCGGTTTCCTGGTGAAAGAGATGCGAGAGATAATCGGGCGAGCACATGAGGCGCTCGGCGATGGTCTTCACGTTGAGATCGGGATTCGAGAACTGGTCGCGCACGACCCACTTCGCCTTGAGCACCTTGCCGAGGTCGCCTTCGAGGTTGCCGTTGCCCGTCTCGACGAGGTTCTGGAACATGGCGAGCTCGGCGATGGTGAGACCCTTGAGCAGGGCGTCACGGGCCGGGCTTTGCATGTGGTAGGTGGCGACGAGCTGGTTAGTCAGGGCGATGAAGGTGTCGAGATTCGGCGCGTCGAAGAACTCGATCGTCTCGATGTCGGGTCGCTGCGGGGCGACTTCGTGCGCGAAATGCAGGCTGAGTGTGTGGCTGTAGAAGCCGGCGACGAGGTTGCGGAAGCGACCCTGCTCGTCGGGATAGATCGTTTCGCCGTGCGGCAGGCAGGCGGGCACGATGCACATCTCCCCCGCCGCGAGGGAAAAGGTTTCCTTGGGAAAGCGAAAGTCGGTGCGGCCGTGGAGCTGGATGAAGATCTCCGGGCGGAAGTGGAAGTGCATGCCCTTTTCTTTCTGGAGCAGACCCTCCTCGCGCGGGATGCGCAGCTTGAGACGCTGGCGTTCGGCGGCGGCGATGGCTTGGGCAAACGCATCCCGCATCGCGGCCCGATCCTTGGGGGAGAGTGCGGTGCCCGGATAGGAGCCGGCTAAGATTTGTCGCTCTTTCATGGGTAACGGCCGACAGCGAACACCGCGTCGCGGAAACCGCGGGGGTGGGCGTTCTCTGTCACACGACTGTTACCCAAGTTTTGTCCGGGTGCAACCGGTCTCGGCGGGCGGAGAGGGTAAATCTAGGTTTTGTCCGGATGCTAGCGGACCTGTCCGGTGAGCCTGGGAGGACGGACACTTTTACCCGCCTAAGGAGGGCTTGTCCGTCCCGATTGCGAAATCCTCGCGGTCCAGCCAGCTGATCCGACAACTGGAAGCGGTTGCCAAACCCGACGGACAGGAGTGTCCGTCCTCCCAGGCGCGCCTTAGGGCGCGTTCTTCCGGAGCACGATGTCGCCATTCATGGTCGCGATCTGGATTTCCGTGCCGCCGCCGTTGAGGGTGCCGGTGACGACCTTGCCGCCGGAGATCGCCGGGATGGCGGGGGCGCGGGGGGGCTTGGGCGACGCGGGCGGGGCGGGGGCAACCTCTCCCTCGGCGGGAACCGGTTCGCCGTTCGCGCGACGCTCGGCAAGCTCCTTTTGCAATTTCTCAAACTGCTCGCGAGCGACCGTTGCGGCGGCGCGGGCGGCTTCGCCAGCTGCGCGGGCCGCCTCTCCGGCTGCGCGGGCCATCTCTTGCATGGCGGTGGGCGACAGGGATTCGACCTGCGTCGCAAACTCCGTGTCTTCAAAATCGGTGAGCACGTTGCCGTTATGCGTGCGGAAATGAACGTTGGCCTTTGCGCCGGCGGGAACGCGCAGGTCGATCTCGCCGTTCATGGACGTGAACGACAGGGCTTTGTCCGCGGGCAGGGAAGCGTACGTGGCGGAAATCCGACCGTTGGCGGTTTCGATCAACGCGGCGCCGGACAGGTCGCGAAGAGCGATCTCCCCACTGAGACTCTTGACCTCGACGTTCCCCGAAACGTTCTCCACCTCCACTCTGCCGCCCCGGGTGCTGCTTATGATGACGGAGGCGGTACGCGGCACCTTGATTTCAAGGTGTGCCGGTTTGGTTAGGGTATTATCCAGACCGATCTGTACGACATGATCGTGTTTGCGGATGTTCATCCCTCCACGATTCGAGCTGATGACGCGTAAGCCGTCTTTACGTTCGGCCGGAATCGGCTCGCTGGAGTGAAGATAGACTGCCTCAGAGTCATCCGTTCCTCGAACGACGGCGTTGCCGTGGCCAAGGTCAATTTGCACCTCGGCTGGTCGGGTGGTGTCGATAATGGGGATCCGGAGGACGGTCCGATCATTTTGTACGTCGGTCGCGAACGCTGCAGCGGTGTAGAGAAGTGAGAGGAAGACAGGTGTAATTTTCATGGTGAATGCGATTGAGGTGGGCGGCTAGTGGGACCTGCCCGCAGCGAAGCGGACGGCGGTCCCGGAACGTTGCGTCTTAAAGCATGGCGAGCGCAGTTTGCGCGGCGGCCCGTACGGCGTCGTCGACACTCGCCGTACGGGCGAGGTCTTCAAAGACCGGCGCGGCGGCGGGGTCGCCGACGGCGGCGAGGAAATCGATCATGGCGACCTGCACGAGCGGCGAGCGTTCGCGGGGAAGCGCGGCGATGACGCCGGCGCGGACCGGGTCGAGGCGGGCGTGGGCGTAAAGCTCTTCCAGGGCGCGCAGGCGGATGTTGGTGCTCGCGTCGAAGGCCAGCGCGTGCAGCAGGCGGGCGAGGGTGGCGTCGTCGGCCTGGCCGGACTCCGCCGCGGCGAGCACGCCTTCGAGGCGGGCGTTGGCGGATTGCTGTATCAGGGAGTTGGAGACGAGCTGCGACATCGACTCGACCTGCGAACGGAGGGCGGCGATCTCGGCGGTAAGGGCCGGATCGGTGGCGGCCGGCGCCGGCGCGGTCGGACGGACGAGGCGTGCGCCGAGCACAAGGCCGACAGCGAGGACCGCAACGGCAAGGGCGCCCTGAAACACGGGTCGCGAGGGGAGCAGCAGCGCAAAAAAGGCGTCAAGCCGGCTCCAGGGCCGGCCGAAAGGTTCGGCCGCTCGCGCGGGCGCCGCCGCTTCGCGTTTAGCGTCGGCGAGCATCGCGTCGAAACG
>CAYOSX010000163.1:0-4122 GCA_964406745.1 uncultured Opitutus sp. | reverse complement strand
GAACGATCGGGGATGGCCGAGGACCTGCTCGACACGATCGGCCAGCTGTTCGGGCCGCTGCGCGGCGGTCTGGCCTACGCCGTCGTCTTCGTCGGCGCCCTGCTGGCCGCCACCACTGGCGTCGTCGCCGCCTCGGTGATCTCCATGGGCCTGATCTCGCTGCCGATCATGCTGCGCTACGGCTACGACCGTCGCCTGGCGACCGGCATCATTGCCGCCTCGGGTACGCTGGCGCAGATCATTCCGCCCAGCCTGGTGCTGATCGTCATGGCCGACCAGCTCGGCCGCTCGGTGGGCGACATGTATACCGGTGCGCTGGTCCCCGGCCTGGTGCTGACGGGGCTCTATACCGGCTACATCTTCCTGATCACCATGATCTTCCCCAAACGCGCCCCGGCGCTGCCGATCGAGGCGCGCACGTTCCGCGAGCCCAGCGGCCGCAGCGGCGTCATCTCGCTCATCGTCATCGTTTGTCTCGTCGTCGCCATCGGCTCCTTCGCCGACGTGCTGTTCATCGACCGCTTCGGCGACAATGCCGTCATCATGGCCGCCGTCCTCGCCGTGCTCGGCGCCTTCGCGCTGGCCGGCGCCAACCGCTTCTTCAAGCTCGGCCTGCTCAGCCAGATGGCCGAAAAGGTCGTGTTCGTTCTGGTGCCGCCGCTGGCGCTGATTTTCCTGGTGCTGGGCACCATTTTCCTCGGCATCGCCACGCCGACCGAAGGCGGCGCGATGGGCGCCACCGGCGCACTGCTGCTGGCGATGGGCAATCGCCGCCTCAGCATCAGTCTGATGCGGCAGGCGATGGACAGCACCGCCAAGCTGACTTCGTTCGTCGTCTTCATCCTGGTCGGCTCGACGCTGTTCGGCCTCGTTTTCCGCGGCGTCAGCGGCGATCTGTGGGTTGAACATCTGCTGCTGGATCTGCCCGGCGGCGTCCTGGGCTTCCTGATCGTCGTCAATATCCTGATCTTCCTGCTGGCCTTCTTCCTCGATTTCTTCGAGCTGGCCTTCATCGTGGTGCCGCTGCTGGCGCCGGTGGCGTCGAAGCTCGGGATCGACCTCATCTGGTTCGGCGTGCTGCTCAGCGTCAACATGCAGACGTCGTTCATGCATCCGCCGTTCGGCTTCGCGCTGTTCTACCTGCGCTCGGTGGCGCCGGCCAAGGACTACATCGACAAGATCACCGGCAAGTTGACCCAGGGCATCACAACGATGCAGATCTACTGGGGCGCCGTGCCCTTCGTCTGCATCCAGATCATCATGGTGGCGCTGGTCATTGCCTTCCCGGGAATGGTGCTGGACGCCCTCGAAAGCGGTCCGAAGGTCGATCCCAGCACCATCAGGATCGAAGTGCCTGCGCAAGGTCTGGGAACCGACGGCGCGCCGCCGCCGCCGCCCATCATCTTCAAGTGACCGGGCGCGGGGTCGCGCGGCGCGTGCGCTCCGGATGCCCCTCGCGCCTCCAGCACCGGCACTTTGGTGGCGTCGACCGGCAGGTCGGGGTATGCTTCTTGTTCAAATGACGGCGCCTATCACCGATCGGCTGACTGGAGAAAATGCCATGACCAGGCGGCTTGCTGCGGAATTTTTCGGAACCTTCTGGCTCGTTCTGGGCGGCTGCGGCAGCGCCGTGCTCGCAGCAGCATTCCCGCAACTCGGCATTGGTTTGCTGGGCGTTGCGCTGGCGTTCGGCCTCACGGTCCTGACCATGGCCTACGCTGTCGGCCCGATTTCCGGCGCTGTCGCCGGCCGCTTCGGCTGGCGCGATCTCTCATCCCCTATGTCGTCGCGCAAACCGTCGGCGCAGCGCTTGCGGGGCTTGTCCTCTATCTGATTTTCTCCGGCAAGGCGGATTTCACGTCGACCGGCGGCTTCGCTTCGAACGGATACGGAGAACATTCGCCCGGCCAGTATTCGATGCTGTCCGCCGCCATCTCGGAAATCGTCATGACCGGCTTTTTCCTGATCATCATTCTCGGCGCCACCAGCACCAGGGCCGCACCCGGCTTCGCCCCGCTGGCGATCGGCATGGCGCTGTGCCTGATCCACCTCATTTCGATTCCCGTGACCAACACGTCTGTCAATCCCGCACGGTCCGCCGGGGTCGCTCTCTATGCCGACCCCTGGGCCTTGCAGCAGCTCTGGTTCTTCTGGGTGATGCCGCTGATCGGCGCCGTCCTCGGCGGCTCGATCTGGCGATTTCTGCTGGCTGACCGCGACTGATAGCGCCGACGGAATGGCTCACTCAAAAAAAGCCCCGCTTGCGCGGGGCTTTTCCTTGACCGTGCCCGGCGGCGCGAACCGCCGGGCGCTGGCGCGTGCCGCTATTTCTTCTTGCCCTGCTCGGCGAGCTGGGCCGCGATGAAGGCGAAATTGTCGTAGGTATTCTCGGCGACGCGGAACCACAGGAACTGGTCCTCGCGGAACTTGTTCCACGACTCGAACACCTTCTTGAACTTCGCGTTCTTGGCCGCCGTCTCCGCGTAGAGCTCTTCCGCCGCCTTGTAGCAGGCCAGCATCACGTCGCGGCTGAACGGCCGCAGCTCGGTGCCGCTGGCGACCAGCCGGCGCAGCGCCGCCGGATTGGCGGCATCGTACTTGGCGAGCATCCACACATTGGCCTCGGCGCCGGCCGCTTCGAGAACCGCCTTGTATTCCGCCGGCAGCTTGTTCCACTGCTCGATGTTGACCATGGCCGACAGCTGCGGGCCGCCTTCCCACCAGCCGGGATAGTAGTAGTACTTGGCGACCTTGTTGAAGCCGAGCTTCTCGTCGTCGTACGGGCCGACCCACTCGGTCGCGTCGATCGTGCCTTTCTCCAGCGACGGATAGATGTCGCCGCCGGCGATCTGCTGCGGCACCACGCCGAGCTTGGTCAGCACCTGGCCGGCGAAGCCGCCGATGCGCATCTTCAGGCCCTTGAGATCTTCGATCGTCTTGATCTCCTTGCGGTACCAGCCGCCCATCTGGGCGCCGGTGTTGCCGGTCGGGATCGCATGGACGTTGTAGTCCTTGAAGAACTCGTTCATCAGCCCGCGCCCGCCGCCATGGTACATCCAGGCGTTCTGCTGGCGGGCGTTGAGGCCGAACGGCACCGCCGTGTCGAAGGCGAAGGTCGGATCCTTGCCGACGTAGTAGTAGCTGGCGGTGTGGCCGCATTCGACCGTGCCGGCCTGGACCGCGTCGAGCACCTGCAGGCCCGGCACGATTTCGCCGCCGGCGAAGATGCGGATCTGGAAGCGGTCGTTGGTCATCTCGGCTACCTTCTTGGTCATGTACTCGCCGGCGCCGAAGATGGTGTCGAGGCTCTTGGGAAAGCTCGAGGCGCAACGCCACTTGATTTCCGGCAAACCCTGCGCGTTGACGATCGACGGCGCCGCCAGAGTAGAGGCGGCAACGGCGCCGATGCCTGCGCCTTTCAGAAACTTACGTCTTTGCATGATGATCCTCCCAGTACTTACGTATTCGTGGTTATGAACCGGCCGCGCCCCCAACAACCTGTCTGCCCCCGAGGGCGCGCCCTGCCGGCGCGAATATTGGCACGGTCAATTCCGTTCTGGTAGGCGAAAATTGCCGCAAGAGCTTCACCGGCCAAGGTTATTCGCGCCTTGCGGGACATGGCTTTGTCGCCTTCGCAGATGCGAAATGCGCGCCGGGGAGCGGAATGCCGCGGATCAGGTCTTTACGGGATCGATCGCCAGCGAATCCGCCCGGCCATGATTTGCTCTCCCCTGTCCTATCCGCGCTTCTTCAGCGCCCGCAGGTCGAAGATGCCTTTCTCCTGCCGCGCATCCGATCCGGCGGCGAAAATCTGGTGCTTCTGCACCTTCTGCGTGCCGGTGGTCGGCAGGCTGTCGCGGAACAGCACCCAGCCCGGCGCCTTGTAATAGGCCTGCCGTTCCAGGCACCAGCGCGTCAGCGCCTCCGCCAGCGCCGCATCCGGTGCGTGTCCCTCGCGCGGCACGACGCAGGCCAGCACCTCCTCGTCGCGCATCTCGTCCTTGACCGCCATCACCGCCACCTGCGCCACGGCGGGATGGGCGGCCAGGCAGGCCTCGACCTCGGCGCCGGCGATGTTCTCGCCCGAACGGCGGATGATGTTCTTGCCGCGATCGACGAAGA
>CAYOSX010000162.1:0-4131 GCA_964406745.1 uncultured Opitutus sp. | reverse complement strand
ACGATGGACGCACCCTTTGGACCACCGGCCTCGGCCATGGAGATCGGTTCTACCTGACCGACATCGACCCGGCCCGGCCCGGCTATGAGATCGCCTACGTCATCGAGGAAGCCCACGTGCAGCTCGGCCTCAACGTTCGCGATGCCCGCAACGGCGACCTGCTCTTCGGCGCCCGCGAGCCGAATCAGGACAACGCCCTCGACCAGGTCATGGTCGGCGACATCGACCCCGCCTATCCCGGCATGGAGGTCTGGGCCAACAAGGGATTGAAGCAGTTGTTCTTCACCGCGAAGGGCGAGCCCATCGCTGGCGACGTTCCCTCGACCAGCGACCTGATCTGGTGGGATGCAGACTTGCTGCGCGAACAGGTCCAGGGCGGCTTTGGCGGTCCGCGCGGCCCCGGCGCACCGCCTCCTTCCGGCCCGCCTCCCGGGCGTACGATCGCCAAGTGGAAGGGCGAGACGCTCGCCCGCGGCATCCAGGGTGCCTCCCACCAGGTCGCCGACATTCTCGGCGACTGGCGCGAAGAGCTGATCACCTTCACCAACGGCGAACTCCGTATCCACAGCACCACTATCCCCGCGGCCGACCGGCGCGTGTCCCTCATGCAGGATCCGTTCTACCGCCACTACGTCACGACCCGCACGATGGGTTACCCACACGTGCCGCAACTCAGCTACTACCTCGGCGTCGCCCCCTGAAACCAGAGTCCGTTCACCCCATGAAGCGTCCACGCCTCCTTCCCGTTCTCGCCCTCGCTGCCGCCTTGCTGGCTCTTTCATCCGCTTCCGCGCAACGCATGCTGGAGCCGCTTGATCGCGGCGTGGTCGCCGTTCACCAACCCGACGGCGCGGTGTTCATCAGCTGGCGCCTCCTGGGCACCGATCCCGCCGACGTCTCCTTCAACCTCTATCGCGAATCGGCTCCTCCCGCCGGCTGGGGCGGCGGCCAGTCCGGGGCGGCCGGTCGCGCCCGGGGCAACACCGGGCCCGTGCGCCTCAACGAGGAGCCGATCACCACCGTCACGTGGTTCCTCGATCGCGGGGCCGACCTGAACCGCGCCACCAGCTACACCGTGCGCGCGGTCGTTGACGGCGTCGAGCAGGAGGCCGGCCGGCCCTTCGTTTTCAAGGCGGGTGCCGCCCCGCTCCCTTACCAGACGATTCCACTGACGTTGCCGGATGGATACACCCCCAACGATGCCTCCGCGGCCGATCTCGACGGCGACGGGGCCTACGACTTCGTGCTGAAGTCCGAGGTGAATCCGCAGGACAACTCGCGTCCGGGCGTGACCGGCGAAACCCTTCTCCAGGGCTATTCGATCGAGAACGGATTGCTTTGGACGATCAACCTCGGCCCGAACATTCGTGAAGGCGCGCACTACACCCAGTTCATGGTCTACGACCTTGATGGTGATGGTCGCGCCGAGATCGCGGTGAAGACGGCCGACGGCACCGTCGACGGCAAGGGCAAGGTCATCGGCGACGCCTCCGCGCGCCACGCCAACGCCAACGGGCATATCCTCAAGGGCCCCGAGTTCTTCACGATCTTCGACGGCCTGACGGGCGCCGAACTCGCCACCACGGACTACGTCCCGGGCCGGCACCCGACCAAGACCGATCCGTCGCCGGAGGAACTGCGCGCCACCTGGGGCGATCCGAACGGCAACCGTTCCGACCGTTACCTGGCCGGCGTGGCCTACCTCGACGGTGAACGCCCCAGTGTGATCATGTGCCGTGGCTACTACACCCGGGCGGTGCTGGCCGCATGGGACTATCGCGACGGCAAACTCACGCAGCGCTGGGTGTTCGACAGCGACGCCGGACCCGAGGAGAACCGGGCGTACCGTGGTCAAGGGTTTCACAGCCTCAGCGTCGCCGACGTCGACGGCGATGGTCGTGACGAGATTGTCTACGGCGCCGCCGTCATCGACGACAATGGCAAGGGACTCTACTCCACCGGCTGGGGCCACGGCGATGCCTTGCACGTTTCCGATTTCGATCCGTCGAATCCCGGCCTCGAGGTCTTTGGCATCCAGGAACGTTTCGACAAGGAAGGCATGAATTTCCGCGACGCCCGCACCGGACGTCCGATCTTCCTGGTACCTTCCGTCAAGGCGGCCACCGAAGGCGGCGACCGGGGCGAAGGCCCGGGCCGCGGCAATGCGGTGAATATCGATCCTCGTTTCCCTGGCGCGGAGTTCTGGGCCAACGGCGCCGAGATGAGCGGTGCATACAACGCCAAGGGCGAACGCTTCACCGACCGCAAACCCGGTGCGTGCAACTTTGCAATCTGGTGGGACGGCGACCTGCTGCGGGAACTGCTCGACCAGAACCGGGTGACGAAGTGGAACTGGGAAACCGAATCCCTCGATCTAATCTTTCGCGCGCACGGGGCGATGTCCAACAACGGGACGAAAGCCACGCCTGCGCTCAGCGCCGACCTCTTCGGCGACTGGCGCGAGGAAATCGTTTTGCGCTCCCTCGATAACAAGGAATTGCGCATCTACACGACAACGATCCCGACGAAGCACCGCCTGACCACCCTGATGCACGACGCCCAGTACCGCCTCGCCATCGCCTGGCAGAACGTGGCCTACAACCAGCCGCCCCACCCCAGCTTCTACCTCGATGACGCCGCCCCGCTGCCCGCCCATCAAGCGGTGCGCGTGACGCCGAAGAAGTGACGCATCTGCGCCGTTGACCTGAGCCCTCTCCCACGCAACGTCTGCCCTTGTCCAGGAAGGGTGGCCGAGTGGTTTATGGCTCCAGTCTTGAAAACTGGCGTGGGTGAAAGCTCACCGTGGGTTCGAATCCCACCCCTTCCGCCACCAAATCGCCGCCTGACATCGGCTGAGTGTTGAACTCACTTCGGATTACAGCGTCCGAGCGTGGGATGAGAACCCTAGGGTTCGACGGAGCGCAGCGGAGAGGGGGCGCGCGGAGCGCGAGTGCGCAGCACCGGGCCTTTTGGCCCGCCAATCCCACCCCTTCCGCCAACAAATCGTCCAAGGGCGACTTGAATGGTGAAATCGGTCGGATCCGACGGATCGGACCGATTCTCGGCGAATCAAAAAGATAGCAAACGAAGCAGGCACCACCCTTCACCGAAACGTAACCCAGCCGGGTTGCCCCGCTTGGTCCGGATCCAACACTTCAACCATGTCCGCCAAGGTCGTGATCCTCGAAGACGAACCCGATATCAACGAGGCCTGCGAGTACAGCCTGAGCCGGGAGGGTTACAAGGTATGGTCCGAAACCGACGGGCGCCGCGGCCTTCAGTTGGTGCGGGAGAAAACCCCCGATCTGCTCGTTCTCGATCTCATGCTGCCGTCCCTCGACGGCACGGAGATCTGCCGGCAGATCAAGAGCGATCCGTTGCTCAAGGGCACCTGCATCATCATGGTGACCGCCAAGAGCGATGAGACCGACATCCTCGTCGGGCTCGGCCTGGGAGCCGACGACTATGTCACGAAGCCGTTCAAGACCCGCGAACTGCTGGCGCGCGTCCAAGCCGTCCTTCGCCGCGGACGCCTTCGCGAAGACGCCAACAACGAGATCATCCGCTGCGAACGCCTCGTGATCGACGCCCTCCGGCACGAGGTCACTGACGACGGCATTCCCGTGCGGCTTACCGCCACGGAATTCCGTCTGCTCCGTTTTCTAGCAGGAAACCCCGGGCGCGTCTTTTCGCGCAATCAGCTGCTCAACCACGTGATCGGAGACCACGCGGTGGTCATCGATCGCAATATCGATGTGCATGTGCGCTCGATCCGCCGCAAGCTGCCCGTCTCCCGTGCCCTCATCGACACCATTCGCGGCGTGGGCTACCGCTTTTCACCGCGCTCGTGATCCGTCGCGGCTCCGACCCCCGTGCGCCGCTCATTCTTCTGGAAAATCTACCTGAGCTACGCCGCGCTGGTCGTCGTCTCCGCGGCGGTCATTGGCACGCTCGTGCTCGGGAATCTTCGCGAGGCAGCCTTGCGCGAGCTGCGCACGAGCCTGGGCAACAACGCCCGGCTGGTCGCGGCCATGAAGGCTGCGAGTCCCGAACAGCTCTGGTCCCCCCACATGGCCCGTCAGCTCGAGGATGTGGCCCGCGACACCGGTCTGCATCTGCTGCTGGTGTTCG
>CAYOSX010000161.1:0-4142 GCA_964406745.1 uncultured Opitutus sp. | reverse complement strand
ATGCGAAATAGATCCACCCATTTTCCGCATAGTTAGGATCCAAAGCCAAATCCATCATCCCTCCAACGAGATCGGTTCCATAGATAAAAGGAATCCCGGTTACTCGTTTGGGATCGAGTTTGCCATCGACCACCCAGTAAAGCTCCCCTTTGTTTCCTGTGATTAGGGCACGATGAGCATCCACAAACTCAATTCCCCAAGGGAAAACCAAACCTTCGGTGACAATCTTTTCCACTTTCAATGTGTAATCTTCGGTACTGAAAGTCAGGTTTTCAGTGGATTTTTCTTGGGTCGTTTGGTTTTTTCTGGCACCAAAGATGTATTCGGTAAGTTCATCAATTTCGTGTTTGGGCAAGGCACTACCCCATTTAATCATTGTTGTATTGGGAATTCCATTGCTAATTACTTTGCTGATATCGGCAGGTTCCTTTCCATATTTCAGGTTTTCTGCCAAAAGTGATGTCCCTGCCGGCGTTCCTTTAAGGTCTGCACCATGACAACCCGTGCAGTACATTTTGTAAACCTTTTCTCCATTTTGGGCTGATGCTGAAACAATGGACAAGAGTAATGCTGTTAAAATTGTGAGTGAATATGATGTTTTCATGGGTAAATTTTAATGGATGGTTTTGGATTATTAAGATCCGGAATTCCTCTCGTGGACTCATTTCATTTGGTATCGAATAGGTTCAACATCGGTCATCCAGCACCTGACATCCAACATATTTCACTTCTGAAAAAACACCGCCAAGCCATCTTTCCCAGCTACAGCGATATCGATTTTGCCATCGCCATTTAGATCGCCCGTAGAAAAGTAAAGGCCAGTGCCTTTGCCATCTCCAAATGGTCCATAGCTTATCACATTTTTGACAAAGGTTTTCCCATTCCACTTGAAGTAGTAGAGTCCGATGTCATCATTTCCTCCGGGATCTTTTCCATTGTGCGCGCGGTAGCGCTTGCCTGTGATCAGTTCGTTTTGACCATCGCCGTCCAAGTCTATCCATTCCATTACATGATACTGTGCATGATAAGGATCGATTTCGTGTTTCACAAAAGTGATCGCACCTTCTGCATCTCGCTTTTGCTCCATCCAAAAAAGGCCGTAATTATGGCCATTTCCCATGATGAGGTCATTCATTCCGTCACCATTCAAGTCCGTGACGATGATGGGAATACTCACGTCGCCTAATTCGAATGTTGGGTGAAAAATCCAATCTCCATACCGCAAATCCAGAGGTGCCTCATACCAGCCAAAAGAACTGATCAAGTCACCCCAACCGTCGCCATTGATATCTCCGAAGCCCAAACCATGACCTTGGGTCTCAAAAACCTCATACTTTTCAAACTGATTAGGACCAACCCACTTGTAGAAGGCTAGAGGTTTTCTTGGGGTGTTTGGGACGATTTCCAGCGTACCATCTCCATCAATATCCCAAGCACGTACAGTTTCGATATTGCCTGTTTCAGCAATCAAATGTTCTTTCCACTCGCCGTTATTGCCTGGATTTTCTTTCCAGATTAGTTTGCCTTCAAACCAGCCTCCCGTGATAAAATCCATCTTTCCGTCCCCGTTGACATCCATAGGGATGGTGGAAAAATCCTCGTAGTACTCACTGTATCGCTTAACCTGGCCTATCAACTGACGCTCGAGAAATTTTGGGCCTTTGTACCAATAACTTCCCGAGACCAGATCCGGAATTCCATCTTTGTTCACATCCATTATTCCCACCGACTCATAGCTTTCGTATGCGATCATCTGCTTTTCGAAGTTGATGTTTTTGGATTGAGAAAATGCTGCCGTTGAGGTGGCAAATAGGATAATGATTAAGGAGGGTTTCATTAATTGCGTTGGATGAAATTTACGAAGTACGATTTACGAATTACGAGGCCAAAATGAATCTCAAGCATCTTAAGGGAGAGTGACGTTTTTAATATAATTTATCTGCAAACAAATAGCTTACCATCTAACGCTGAAGTCGGAATTTCGAATATCCATTTCAGGACAACCGTCATCCGACATCGATCATCAGTAATCCGAAAATCTCACTGATAACTCAATAACCAATAACTTAATTAATATTGAACATCGAAAGCTGAATGTCGAATAGCGATCTTTTAGCATCGATCACAGGATATCTAACATCCGACACCGGACAATCCCATCAATAACTCAATAACCAATAACTTAATTAATATTGAACATCGAACCAGCCTGCGGCGGGCAGTCGCTGAATCCTGAATGATGAAGTTCTCGGAACATCCGAAATCACAAATCCGAAATCCGAAATCCTACTTCTCCATCGGATGAACCTTCAGCAACTCCTCCGGACTCCAAAAGCCCTTTTTATCCTTCACTTCCTCACGAACCTGTCTGACCAGTTCAGTTGAAATGGGGCTTGCTTTATTTCCAAAAGAATTTCTGACATAGGTCAACACGGCTGCGATTTCCGAATCGTTGAGCATTCCTTCATAAGGAGTCATTGGAACCTGTCCCGGGTATTCTCTGCCTGCTACTTCAATTGGCCCCATGATTCCTTTCAGGACGATTTTGATCAGTCGTTCAGGGCTTCCGCTTACCCAAGGGGTTCCGCGGAGTGGAGGGAATTGCGATGCGGACAAGCCTCCGCCATCTGGCTGGTGGCAGGTGCTACAGAAACCTTCACGGGCGTAGATTTCTTTACCCAGGACGAATAATTCCCGATCCGAACCTGTCAAGGAAGATTTGATATCCTCTTCTTTTTTCTCGCGAACTGAGAGTCCGTTTAAGTGTGCAACAGCAGTCTCCAAAGTGCCAGGAATCCAAGTTTTGTCCTGAGGTTGCTTTTCTGCTTCCGCTAGAATAGGTAATCCAGTCTCTCTTGGAAGCCAAGAAGCTGCGACAATTGCTTCCATCCTGACTCTTCCGTGTGGATCTTTTGCCGATGCTGTGAGTAATTCTGCCTGATCTTTTACCTGATGTCCGGTGTAGCGTAGTACTCGGGTGGCGGCGGCACGAGCCCGATAATCTTTGGCGTTCAGCAGTTGCTTCAGCAAGTCCTGATCGACCTGATTTATTCCCCAAGTTACCCATAGACCCTCCAGCAAGTTATGCTCGTAGTTTGGATCGTTCTTTTCCAAGGATTGGGTCCAGCTTTTTACGGCTGATGAAACTTCTCCTTTGTCCCTGCCTCGAAGTTCCCGGCGAGTTCGGTAGCGAGTTCTATATTCGGGAAGTTTTAGATTTTCGAGTAGTTCAGGAATACTCGCGCCATCGATTTTGGCAGGGGTCACCAAAGGTCGGGTTGGGTAAGTGACTCGGTAAATCCTTCCATGCACATGATCTCTGAGCGGATCACGGGCATTGTGCTGCATGTGACCAATGAGGATATTGTGCCAATCAACGATATAAAGCGATCCATCAGGCGCAATTTCCATGTCCACTGGTCGGAAGTTTCGGTCTGTAGATACGACCAAATCCTGTCTCCATTTGGTGATAAATCCGACCGTATCTTCGAAAACCTGATGCTGTTTGGTGCCCAGAAAACCGATGGTATTATTGATGATCATATCTCCTTGGACATCCTCCGGGAAATGGCGGCTGGAGATAAACTCCAAGCCTGAAGTGGGACGGACAAGGTGAGCTTTTTCGATTAAGTTCGGGCCTTTGAAATTGCCGTTTCCGTATCTCGGCAAAGTCGATCCTGGAAGCATCCAATTGACATTCGGCCCGGAGGTTTCGGCGTAGAAGTTTTGTCCCCAAGCGTCAAAAGCTATACCCCAAGGATTGGGAATACTCACCTGATTGACGCGCTCCAACTTGTGTCTTTTTGGTTCGAATCGGTAAAATCCTCCATTTGTAGCTCTCACGGGGCCATAGGAAGTTTCCACATTAGTGTGGAGAAAAACTCCCTCAGCCATATAGATTGCACCGGATTCATCGGTGGTGAAAGCCGAAATGGCATGGTGGGTATCGTGATCATCAAAACCGCTGAGAAGAATTTCCTTGCGGTCAGCCTTGTCATCCCCATTTTCATCTATCAAGAGAATCAAATTATTTCCTTGAGAGACATATACTCCTTCAGGTGCGATTTCGAAACCGACAGGGATGTGCAGATTGTCTGCAAATGTGGTTTGCTTATCGGCTTTTCCATCTCCATTTGTGTCCT
>CAYOSX010000160.1:0-4198 GCA_964406745.1 uncultured Opitutus sp. | reverse complement strand
AATGTGTACGCCATCGCCGCGGGCTGCTGCGACGGGCTCAGGTTGGGGGACAACACCAAGGCGGCCATGCTTACCCGGGCGCTCGCGGAGATGGTCCGCGTCGGCACCGCTTTGGGGGCAAAACCCGAGACCTTTTACGGACTGAGCGGCTTCGGCGATCTCGTTGCCACCTGCCACGGGGAGTGGAGCCGCAACCGCGAATTTGGCCAGCGCCTGGGCGAAGGGGCGCGTGCGACCGATTTGATCGAACACCGGAAGACCGTCGTCGAAGGCTACAAGACAACGGAGTCGTTTTATGGACTTTGTCGCGAGCGCGGCATCGATGCGCCGATCCTCTCCGAAATGTACCACATCCTCTTCGAGGGACGTCGACCGGCCGACGCGCTGGCCGCGCTGATGGCGCGGGAGCTCAAGCGCGAATAAACCGGCGGCTGAAGGCGCCGCGGCGTTCTCAGGCGTACGTATCGACGAGCGAGCTCACCCGGGTTGCCGCTTTGATTTGGGCGAGGGGCGTGGACGACGGGTGGGAAACCGGGATCGTGCGCGGTTCGTTCGGATAGAGATCGAAGTAGTTTTCGCCGGGAGTCACGCCCGGACAGGAGACGTCGATCTGGCAGCGGTGATGAAAAACGGACGAGACGACCGTCAACGTCGCGTGTCCCGGCTTTTCCTTGCGCAGCTTGATGCGGATCGGCGCACGCGGCAGCTCAAGGAAGCGAGGCGCGGTGAGGAAGACGGTGTCTTCGCTGACGCAGGCCCCATCGATGTCGAGTGCGATGCGCAGGTAGAGATTCTCCCGCCCATGCGTTTCGAGATCGCTTTTGAGGTCGAGCGAGCGCTGTCGTCGACTTTCGCCCGGACGCAGGCGAACGCGTTGATCGCCGGCGCGGATCGTCCGTCCATCGAGGTGTCGGAGCTCCCAGCGCAGAAGGGCGGGGTGCGCGCGCGGGCCGTCCGAGACGGTGTAAAGGTGGACCTCCCGCACCGTGCTTCGGCGATAGTTGCCGATGATCGTGTCCTCGTCACCCGGCACATGCGCGGAGACCAGCGCCGGCGCGAAGAATCGGCGCGCCTCGTGATGCAGCGCCTTCCACCGTCCGGTGAACTCGATCGAGCTCCACGAGGCCACGGGCCAGCAGTCGTTGAGCTGCCAATACAAGGCGCCCATGCAATGCGGCATCAGCCGCCGGTAGTGCTCGACGCCGACCTTCATGCAGAAGGCCTGGTTGAGTTGGGAAAGGTAGATCAGCGCGTCCTGATCCTTTGGCAGGCGGTAGCGGCGGGAAATATAATCGAGGATGATCTGATTGCCGGCGCGATTCTTCTGATGGTTCTCCATCACCGGGCCAAAGATGTTGTCCTGACCCGGCGGGCAGAAGGTGCGGTTCGTTTCCGGTGAACTGTAGCTCTGCATGCCGAACTCCGAAACGAAGCGGAACCGCCACTTTTCGTAGTCCTTCACGGGATGGCGGGCGTGCCAGACGTCCCAGAAGTGCGTGTCACCTCTTCGCTCGCCGGAAGGATGATCGGCGTCGAAGTCCCCACGCCACGGACTCGACGGCCAGTAGGGAGTGACGCCATCGTGGCGTTTCACCACGTCGGGCAGCAGACGGTGAAACAAGGCGTCGTACGCGCGCCGGTAGGGTGTGCCGCTCCGCAGTTCCACGGGATTGATCCCCGCGATCTCGTTGTTGCCGCACCAGAGGGCAAGGCACGCGCGGTGGCGAAGACGAGCCACCTGCTGTTCCGCCTCGGTACGCACGCTGGCGAGGAAGGTGCGATCGCCCGGATACAGCGTGCAGGCGAACATGAAGTCCTGCCACACAAGCAGCCCGAGCTCGTCACATACATCGTAGAACGCCTCGTGTTCGTAGATGCCGCCGCCCCAGACGCGGATGCAGTTCATGTGGACGTGGGCGGCGGCCTGGAGGTCGCGCACGTAATGCTCACGGGTGAGCCCGGCGACGAAGCTGTGGGCCGGGATCCAGTTGGCGCCTTTGAGGAAGATCGGGCGGCCATTGACGACGAAGCGAAACCGTTCGCCGTCGCGATCACGGCTGCGATCGAGCGTGATTGTGCGCAGCCCGATGCGGCGGGTCAGGCGGCCGAGTTCGCGGCCGTCGTCGGCGCGGGCGGTGAGAACGACGTCGTACAGCGGCTGGGCGCCCTGGCCGGCGGGCCACCAGAGGTGAGGCTTGGGCACGAGGCAGGAAAGCGCGGCGTCCCCGGTTCCCTCGATGCGCGCGACCACTTGGCCGGCGTGGCTGACGACGGCCTCCGTGGCGACGGAACGTGCTTTTCGTGCAAAGCGTGGGGCGACGGTGAGACGTACGGAGCCGTCGCGACGGTGCTCCTGATCGATGCGGACGTCGGCGAGGCGGTTGCTGCTCCAGCCTTCGAGCCGCACATCGCGCCAGATCCCGGCCGTGACGAAACGGGGACCCCAGTCCCACCCAAACTGGCACTGTTGCTTGCGCACGCGGACGGCGTTGCCGACCGGGTCATTGAATTCGCGAGGTGGCGTGAAGGCCCGGCCTTTGGCGCGGATGACCTCCCTCACGGAGTGAAAACGCACGACGAGTTCGTTGGGTCCATCGCGCAGATACGCGCGCACGGGCCAGCGATGTCCGGCAAACATGTTGGACGTACGGGCAACCCGGCGTCCGTTGAGCGTGACCGTGGCGAGGGTGTCGAGGCCCTCCGCGACGAGCTCGATGTGTTCGCAGGTATTGAGGTCGGACGGGACCGCGAAGTGGGTGCGATATTCCCACTCGGCGTCCTCGATCCATTGGAGGCCGAGCTCGTTCGTGCCGAAAAACGGATCCTCGATTTCGCCCGCGTTGCGCAGGTCGGTGTGCACGCATCCCGGCACGGTGGCGGGCAGCCAGCGGGACCGTCCATGCTGGCGGAAGGACCAGGACGTCCCCGGAGAGGAGAGGGAGAACGAGGTCATGGGGCCGCGTGCCCGGGCGTGGCAGGTCAGGCCTTACGCACCGCGCGGGGGATGCGGATGTTCTCGACGATCTCCTGCACGTCGGCCGGCGGTGCAGGCGTGAAGCGGGAAATGATCTGGGCAATCACAAGGTTGATCACCATGCCGAGGGAGCCGATGCCTTCCGGAGAGATGCCAAACCACCAATGGGCGGGGTTGTTCTTCTCCGGGTGGATGAACTTGAACCAGATGATGTAAGCGGCGGTGAAGACGATGCCCACCACCATGCCGGACACCGCACCCTCGCGGTTCATGCGCTTCTGGAAGATGCCCATGATGATCGCGGGGAAGAAGGATGCTGCGGCCAGACCGAAGGCGAAGGCCACGACCTCTCCCACGAAGCCCGGTGGATTGATGCCAAAATAGGCTGCGATGATGACGGCCGCGCCGGCGGCGAAACGCGCGCAGAGAAGCTCGCCCTTCTCGGAGATGGTGGGCTTGGCCCAACACTTCACGAAGTCATGGGCGAAGGCCGTCGAGATCACGAGCAGCAGGCCGGCTGCGGTGGAGAGCGCAGCGGCGAGGGCACCGGCGGCGACGAGGCCGACGACCCAGTTGGGCAGGCGGGCGATTTCCGGGTTGGCGAGCACGATGATGTCGCGGTCGATGATCAACTCGTTGCCCTGCCAGCCCGCCTCGGCCGCGCGCTGCTGGAAGGCGGCGTCCTTGCTCTGATCGTTGTAGTACTGGATGCGGCCGTCGTTGTTCTTGTCGTTGAACTGCACGAGGCCGGTATTTTCCCAGTTCTTGAACCAGCCTGGCATGGCGGCGTACTCGGCGTTGTTGACCGTGTTCAACAGGTTCGTGCGGGCGAAGGCGGCGACGGCGGGGGCGGTCGTGTAGAGCAAGGCGATGCCGATGAGCGCCCAGAGGGCGGAGGTGCGCGCGGCCTGGACGGAGGGCACCGTGTAGAAACGGACGATGACGTGGGGCAGCCCGGCTGTGCCGACCATCAACGCCATGGTAATGGCGGCGACGTCGATCACCGGACGCACGCCCGAGGTGTACGCAGCGAAACCGAGGTCGGTGCTCAGACCGTCAAGCTTGTCGAGCAGGTGCATGCCACTGCCGTCGTTGAGTACACTGCCCAGACCGAGCTGCGGAACGGGATTTCCCGTCATCATGATCGCGATGAAGATCGCCGGCACCATGTAGGCGAAAATCAGCACGCAATACTGCGCCACCTGGGTGTAGGTGATGCCCTTC
>CAYOSX010000159.1:0-4245 GCA_964406745.1 uncultured Opitutus sp. | reverse complement strand
GGCGATCAGGGCCGGCAGGCCTTTCAGAAACGCAAGTCCATCCGCCAGCAGTCGGTCGAGGATCATCAGGTCATCCTTGCGGCGCTGCAGGCCCGCGACCCCGCCGCCGCCCAACGCGCGATGCGGCAGCATATGGTCAATGTCCGCAATGCCCTTCGGGAGGTGACAGGTGCGTAAGGCAAGAATAGCCGTTCTGGGCGCGGGCTGGTGGGGCGCGCATGTCTATATCCCCTCGCTTCTGGCCGATCCGACCGTCGATCTGGTCGCCGTCAACCGCCGCGACCCGGCGGCGCTGAAGGGGATCACCGACAAATTCGGCATCGCCAAGGGCTATACGGATTACCGGGAGCTTCTGGCGCAGGAAAAGCCGGATGGTGTTGTCATCGTCTCGCCCCACACCGTGCACCACGAACAGGCCATGGCCGCGCTGGATGCGGGCGCGCATGTGCTGATCGACAAGCCGATGGCGACAAGTGCCGTGCAGGCGCGCGAAATCGTCTCTAACGCTGCGGACAGGGGGCTTCAGGTCATTGTTCCCTATGGCTGGAACTTCAAGGATTTCACCCGCACGGCAGCCGACCTGATGCGCGCCGGAGAGATTGGCACCATCCGCCATGTCGTCTGCCAGATGGCCAGCCCGACCGAGGATCTGTTCGGCGGTCAGGGCCTGATGGAAACCAAGGACCACATGTTCCAGCCCAACCGCGACACCTGGGCCGATCCGGCCAATGCGGGCGGCTATGGCTGGGGGCAGCTTTCCCACGCGCTGGGCCTGATGTATGCGCTGGTCGATGACGCCCCGGCCGAGGTTTACGCCATTGCCGGCAAATCCCCCGCCGGGGTGGATTGGTACGATGCCGCCACCTTGCGCCTTGCGGGCGGTGCGACGGCGGTGGTGTCTGGATCCTCGACCGTGCCAAAGCATTGCGGCTATCAGGTGGATATCCGCATCTTCGGCAGCGAAGGCATGCTGCTGATCGACGTTGAACGCGAACGGATGGAGCTTCGCCGCAAGGATGGCCGCGATACGGTGCTGGATATCCCGAAAGGGGCGGGCGCCTATGAATGCATTGAGCCCACCCAGCGCCTTGCCCAGATCTGCCTTGGAACCGCGACCCGGAACGAAGCCCCCGGCCTGATCGGCCAGCGCGCGGTTGAAACGCTGGATGCGATGTACCGGTCGATCGCCAGCGGCAAGCCGGAGCGCGTGTGATGACCAAATGGCCCACCACCCGCGCCGATATCATCAAGCCGGGCTTTTCCACCCCGCTGGACGCGCCCATGGTGCCGCCCTTCCCCTTCACCTTCCGCAACGCGGAAATCCTGACGCTGACCTACCGCACCGACCCGGCGGCGATTGCGGCGCTGCTGCCGGAACCGCTGGTCTCGACCGGTGACAAGGTGATGATCCACATCTACCGGATGAACGACACCGACTGGCTTGGCCCCTATCATGAGGTCAACGTGATGGTGGGCGCCGAACTGCCCGGCAAGGCGGTGGGGGCCTATTCGCCCTGGCTGTTCCTGTCGTCGGATATCGGCGTGGCGCATGGCCGGGAACTGCACGGCCAACCGAAAAAGCTTGGCAACCCGAAGCTGGAGCCGCGGGGCGATCTGATCGTCGGCACGCTTGAACGCAACGGGATCGACGTTCTGACCGGAACCATGGCCTACAAGCAGACCCCGGCGCAGATCACCGACCTGTCAGCGATCTTCCCCTTTGTCACCAACCTGAACCTCAAGGCCATCGACCACATCGACGGTACGCCCGCGATCCGCCAGCTGACCTCACGCAAGCTGGCCGATGTGCAGGTGGCCGAATGCTGGCGTGGCCCCTGCACCGTGGACCTGCGCCCGAACGCGCAGGCCCCGCTGCACCGCCTGCCGGTGCTGGAGATGCTGGACGGGTTCTTCTGGAAAGCCACCTTCACCCTGGTGCCCGGGGTGATCCTGCACGACTACCTGAAGGAGGACTGACATGGCATCCTATGCATGGGTTCTGGGCGTCCGCCCCGGATATGAGGATGAATACAAGCGCCGGCACGATCTTTTGTGGCCAGAGATGGATGCAGCGCTGCGCCAGTCGGGCATCCGCAACTATCACATTTTCCGCCACGGGCTGACCCTGTTCGGCTATTTCGAGACCGACGACCTGCAGGTCACCATCGATTACCTGAAAACCGATCCGGTCAATGCGAAGTGGTCGGACTACATGGGTCCGATCATGCAGATCGACATCGACAGCCAGACCGGCTTTCCCTTCCTTCTTCCCAAGCAGTGGAGCCTTGATCCGTGAACGCCCCCCTTTCCGGCAAGACCGCCCTTGTGACCGGCGGCAATCGTGGCATCGGGTTGGCCGCCGTCAAGGCGCTGGCCCAGGCTGGCGCGACTGTCCATTTCACCGCCCGCAGCGCCGCCAACATCGCCGCCGCCCAGCGCGAGCTTGGGGACATTGTGGCAACCGGCCACCATGCCAACATGACCGACCGCGTCGCGATGACCACAGTTCTGGACCATGGCTTCGACATCCTTGTGAACAACGCTGGCGTCATCGGCCCGATTGGCCGGATGCTGGATATCTCGCCCGAAGACTGGGGCACGAATATCGAAACCAACCTGATCTCGGTTTTTCATGCCACGCAAACCGCGCTGCGCCACATGGTCGGCAAGGGGGGCGGCACCATCGTCAACCTGTCCTCGGGTGCCGCGCATCGCCCGATGGAAGGGTGGAGCGCCTATTGCTGCGGCAAGGCTGGGCTGGCCATGCTGACCCGGTCGATTCACGAGGAATACGCCCCCCAGGGCATCCGCGTTTTCGGCTTTGCCCCCGGCGTGGTGGATACCGACATGCAGGGGTCTATCCGGGCGTCCGGCATCAACCCCGTGTCGAAGATCCCGCGTGAAAACCTTGCCCCGGCGGATGAACCGGCAAGGGCCATCACCTGGCTTTGCACCGCTGCCGCCGATGCGCTGGCCGGGCAAGAGGTGGACGTCCGCAACCCCGATCTTCGCAAATCCGTCGGCTTGAGGGCATTGGAATGACCAAGCGAGTTGTCGTCACCGATGCCACCTTTCCCGATGTGGCGAAAGAAGTGGCCGCTGCCCATGCAGTGGGGGCAAGCTTTGAACGCCACGCCTGCAAGACGGCAGAGGAGGTCGCCGCCGCGATCAAGGGCGCCGATGTGGCCGTGGTGCAATTCGCCCCCCTGACCCGGGCGGCCATCGAGGGGCTTGCTCCGGGGGCGACGGCCATCCGCTATGGGGTGGGCTACAACAACTTTGACGTGTCCGCGCTGAACGATCACGGGGTGAAGGCCGCCTATGTGCCGGATTACTGCACGGCCGAGGTTGCCGACCATACCGCCGCTTCCATCCTTGCGCTGCTGCGAAAGCTTCCTGCGCTTGATGCCTCGGTTCGCCGGGGGGAATGGGCGGCTGTCGGCATTTCAAAGCCGCTGAAAAGCTTTGCCGAAACCACCATCGGCTTTCTTGGCTTTGGCCGCATCGCGCAAGAGGTGGCGGCCCGGCTTGCGCCCTTCGGCTTTCGCTTCCTCGCGCATGATCCCTATTACACCGGCAGCTTCCCCCGCCTGACGCTGACCGACCTGCCCGGCCTCTTGGCGGGGTCGGACGCGCTGACCCTGCACGCGCCCGCCACGACCGAGACCACAGGCATCATCAATGCCGCCAACCTTGCCCGGATGAAACCCACCGCCATCCTTGTGAACACCGCCCGCGGCGACCTGATCGACGAGACCGCCCTTGCCGCCGCGCTGACGCAAGGCACCATCGCCGGTGCGGCGCTGGATGTGTTCCTGACCGAACCCCTGCCCGCCGATAACCCGCTGCGCGCTGCGCCGAACCTTCTCATTGGTCCGCATGCGGCTTGGTATTCCGATGTGGCGGTGGAACGGCTACAAAGCCTTGTCGCCAATGAAATCACCCGCGCGCTGACCGGACAGTGCGTCCGCAAACCCATCCCCGGCTCTACCGCCTGAGACAAAGGAAAACAGATGAAACTCCTCCGCTACGGCCCGCTTGGGCAGGAAAAACCCGGCCTTCTGGATGCAGACGGCGCGATTCGCGACCTGTCCGGCGTGATTGGCGATCTGTCGGGCGAGGTGCTGACCAACCTTGACGCGCTGAAATCCATCGACCCGGCAACGCTGCCCAAAGTCGAAGGCACCCCACGGCTTGGCGCCTGCGTCGGCGGCACCGGCAAGTTCATCTGCATCGGCCTGAACT
>CAYOSX010000158.1:0-4274 GCA_964406745.1 uncultured Opitutus sp. | reverse complement strand
ACGACGCGATCCAAGATGAAGTTCGTCTTCGACGACGAGCAGGAGTCGGAGCGTCACATCGGCCTGCTGATGCCCGACGGCACCACGAAGCTGTACCTCGGTGCCGACAAGGTCGAGCTGTGGGCCAACGACAAGCCCCTGCAGATCAAGACCGGACAGGCCTCGATCACGATGGACAAGGGCAAGATCACCCTCCAGGCCCAGAACATCGTGATGAAGGCCGACCAGAAGATCTCGATCGAGGCGACGCAGGACGTCGAGGTGAAGGGGTTGAACGTGAAGGCGACCGCACAGCTCGGTGCCGAGATCAAGGGCACCATGGCCAAGCTCGAGGGATCATCCATGACCGCCGTCAAGGGCAACCCGGTGCAGATCAACTGATGTCGAACACAGCCGACTTCATCGGGCGGGGGTTCCTGTTCCCGCTCCGCGTCGACCAGCACGGCTCGATCGCGCTCTCGAATGGTGCTGCCGACCTCGAGTCGTCGGTGCGGATGGTGCTCGTGACCGCACCCGGGGAGCGGGTGATGCGCCCCGACTTCGGCTGCCGGATCTGGGAGCTGCTGTTCGAGCCCATCAACGCCAACACCCTCGGCCTCATGTCGGTCGCGGTGCGCGAGGCGCTCGGCCGCTGGGAGCCACGGATCGCCGTGGAGGAGGTGGTGGTCGAGCCCGACGCCCGCGAGGAGGGCGCCGTGCTGATCCGCATCTCCTATGTCGTTCGTGCCACCAACGACCGTCGCAACCTCGTGTACCCGTTCTACGTCATCCCCCGTGAGGAGGGCTCGTGAGCCTGCCCGTGCCCAACCTCGACGATCGGCAGTTCCAGGACATCGTCGACGAGGCCAAGCGTCTGATCCCGAAGTACTGCCCGGAGTGGACGAACCACAACGTCTCCGACCCCGGCGTCGCGCTGATCGAGCTCTTCGCCTGGATGACCGAGATGACGCTGTTCCGGCTCAACAAGGTGCCCGACGCGTTCTACACGCACATGCTCAACCTGGTCGGCTTCGAGCGGTTCCCCGCCGGTGCCTCGCAGGCCGACGTCACGTTCTGGCTCGTGGGCGTCCTCGACCACGCGGTCGTGGTGCCCGCCAAGACCGAGGTCTCGACCTCGGGTCACCTCGGACCGGGCAGGGTCTTCCGGACCGTCGCCGACCTGCGCATCGCGCAGCCGACGCTCGTCTCGGCGCTCACCTCGGAGGGCCCGACCTCGTACCGCGACGTCTGGGACGACCTGCGGCTGGGCCGGCCACCCGTCACCTGCTTCACCCGGACCCAGAACGTCCCCGACAAGGGCATCCGACCGGTGCCCGGCGACGCCTTCTACCTCGGTTTCGAGGACTCGCTCGCCGGCCTCGCGCTGCGCCTCGACATCCAGGCGAGCATCGAGGGCACCGGCGTCAACCCCAAGCACCCACCGCTGCGGTGGGAGATCTGGCAGGGCGAGGGATGGGCCGAGGTCACCCGGCCGTCCGACCGTGACACCACGGGCGGCCTGAACAAGGACGGCTCGATCGTGTTGCTCGTCCCCGGTGAACACGAGCCGCTCACGCTCGGGGGCAAGCGCGCCTACTGGCTGCGCGTCGTGCTCCTGCCGACGCGACCCGACGACCCCACCTATGAGCAATCGCCGCAGCTGCGAAAGGTGACGGTGGCTGCGATCGGCGGCACGGTGCGCGCCGAGCACAGCGAGATCGTCGGCTCCGAGATCATCGGGCGCAGCAACGGTCGCCGTGATCAGGTGCACCGCGTCTCCCAGACCCCGATCCTGCCGCGCGACCCCGAGGACGAGATCGTCCGGGTGATCCTGCCCGACGGCACGGTGGAGGACTGGGAGGAGGTCGTCGACTTCCTGGAGTCGGGGCCAGAGGACCGTCACGTGGTGTGGAACTCCACGAACGGCGAGATCTCGTTCGGTCCCGCCATCCAGTACCCACCCGACCGCCGCAACCCCAACGGCAGCGTCCGCGAGCACGGGACGGTCCCGCCCGACGGCGCGCAGATCATGGTGACCGGCTACCGGATCGGCGGTGGCGACAACGGCAACGTCGGTCCCGGCGAGATCAACGCGCTGCGCAGCACGGTGCCCTACGTCGCCCGCGTCGAGAACCTCACCCCGGCCACCGGGGGCATCGACCCGGAGTCGGTCGACAACGCGAAGCGGCGTGGGCCCCAGCAGCTCCGGGCCGGCGCGCGGGCCGTCACGGCGCCCGACTACGAGCGCCTCGCCAGCGCGGCCGACCCGAACATCGCCCGGGTGCACTGTCTGCCGCCGTCCGACGTCGGGGGCCCGATCCGCCTGCTGCTCGTGCCCAACGTCGATCTGGAGCCGGCCGAGATGGTGCTCGACGACTTCGCGCTGCCGGCCGAGATGGTCCGACGTGTCCACCGGTACCTCGCGCCGCGACGCATCCTCGGGACCAGCGTCGAGATCGGGACCCCGTACTACCAGGGCGTCACGGTCGCAGCGCTGATCACTGCGGTGCCGACCCGGCCGCAGCGGCTCATCCGCGAACGAGCGCTCGACGTGCTCTACCGCTATCTGAACCCACTGCGCGGCGGTGCCGACGGTGAGGGTTGGCCGTTCGAGACCAACCTCAGCGCTGCTGCGGTGGGCCAGGTCCTCCAGGCCGTCGAGGGCGTCGAGCGCGTCGAGGACGTGATGCTGTTCGAGTACGACCTCCGCAACGGCCAGCGCGTCGGCATCGGCAAGGAGGTCGTCAAGCTCGAGTCGAACTCGTTGTTCCTCGGCGCACACCACCAGGTGGTGGTGCGGTGAGCGACCTCGTCCCGGTCCGGCAGTCGCCGACGGCCTGGCAGCGACCGGTCGCGCGTCGCGACGACTGGCTGCTGTACCAGCTGCCCGTCGCGATGACCGACGACTCGTTCTTCGTCCGGTTCCTGTCGATCTTCCAGGAGGTGTCCAACACCGTCCTCCACACGGTCGACAACATCCCGCACCTGTTCGACATCGCCGTCGCACCGGACCGCCTCGTGCGGGCCATCGGCTCGTGGCTCGGGATTGACTGGATCGACCCGTCGTTGCCGGTCCGTCTGCAGCGCGACATCGTCCGCAACTACGCGTCGATCGTCCCGTGGCGGGGGACGGCGTACGGGCTCGAGCGTCTGCTCACTGCGGTGACCCAGGGCGAGGTGCGGGTGGAGGACTCGGGCGGCGTCTACCGCCAGGGCGAGGCGCCGCATGCCGCACCGCACGTGAAGATCACGCTGTCGCCCGAGGGCTGGGTCGAGGAGAAGCCGGGACGCTGGTTGAAGGTGTGGTCCGAGGAGCCCGACGTCTGGGAGCTCGCCGAGATCCCGCCGAACGAGACCGCCCAGGAGCGGGAGGTTCGCGAGGAGCGGCAGCGGGTCCGGCTGAAGGAGAGCGACCTGGTGCGGATCCTCCACGAGGAGGTGCCGGCCAACGCGACCTTCGAGGTGTTCGTCGGTGAGCGGCTCGCGTACCCCGACCCGGCCGAGGATCTCGTCGGGCTCGCCGGCACGCCGGAGTCGATGAGTTCCGCTCAGCAGCCCGTGAGTGTGGCATCGTCAGCGGTGGTGTTGTTCGACGACGATGGTTCCGAGCTCGATGAGGCTCCCGTGACGTGGGCCGATGGGTCGGGTGTAGCGGATGTGGCGCCGGGCGAGCCTCCGTTCCCGGGCTCGGCACCGGCCGAACGGCCACCCGCCGACGCACACCCCGACGACCCGCCGGCTGGCACGTCGCAGGTGGACACGGCGTCAGCTGACACGTCGCCGGCTGGTACGCCGCCGGCCGACGCACCGCCCGAGGCACAGACACCCGAGGCACAGACACCCGAGGATCCGACGAACGAGAATCCGATACCCGAGGATCCGACGAACGAGGATCCGACGAACGAGCAGGGCGAGGACGGTACGTCGCGATGACCAGCATCAGGAACTGCCCGGAGTGCGGCGAGGAATACGACTTCGACGGGTTCCGCCGTGCCGCCGACGAGTTCTGCGATCGCTGCGACTTCCCGCTGTTCTGGGCGCCGACCGCGATCGCCGTATCGACGGTGACCGACGAGGCTCTCAGCACCCGGGGCCGACTGCCCGGCGCCGAGGGGATCCTGTCGGTGGGGACCAAGCGGTGCCCGGATTGCGGTGAGCTCAACCCGGTCAGCCGGACGAACTGCGTGCGGTGCGCCGCCATCCTCGACCCGCCGCCTCCGGAGCCCGAGCCCGAGCCGGAACCCGAGCCCATGCCGGAGCCCGAACCCGAGCCGGAGCCCGAGCCCGAGCCGTCG
>CAYOSX010000157.1:0-4278 GCA_964406745.1 uncultured Opitutus sp. | reverse complement strand
AAAAACGCAAAGGCGCAAAGAGTGTAAGACGCAAAGAGTTGAGGGGTGTACGATTCGCCAGCGCGCCTGCAACGGGGAGGCGGGTTTCCGAGTTGGTTCCCGACGCTCTGCGCCTTTGCGTCTTTGCGTTAATATTCGACTGCTCTTTCCAGGCTGCGATCGCGGCGTAAAGCCGCTCCTCCAGCTCCGCCTCCCGCTTTCATGTCCGGTCGCCAAATCCGTCGGGATGGGCCGAGTGCCACTTCCACGCGGTCGCGACGATGCTGTCGATCTCGGGGAACTGGATCTTCCAGTCGAGTTCGCGAACCGCTTTTGACGAGTCGGCATACAGGGCGGGCGGATCGCCGGCACGGCGAGGGGCGAAGGCGTGTGGCACGGCCTTGCCGGTGGCCTTCTCGACGGCGCGAATCACTTCGAGCACCGAGGTGGGTTTGCCTGTTCCCAGATTGTAGAACAGAGCCGCTCCCGGCTCGGCCAGCTTGTCGAAGACGGCGATGCGGGCCCGGCTGAGATCGTCCACGTGGACGTAGTCGCGCAGGCAGGTGCCGTCCGGGGTGGGGTAGTCGTTGCCAAAGACCTGCAGCGGGGGGTACTTCCCGGTGGCGGCGCCGATGGCGAGCGGAATCAAATGACTCTCCGGATCATGGTCCTCACCGATGATGCCGTCCTCGGCGGCGCCGGCGGCGTTGAAATAGCGAAAGGCGGCAAAGCTGAGTCCCTGGGCGGCGGCCAGCGCCTTCAGGGCGTTCTCCATGTCGAGCTTGGTTTGTCCGTAGGGATTGATCGGTGCCTGCGGGAGGTCCTCGACGATGGGCATGCGCTCGGGAATGCCGTAGGTCGCGCAGGTTGACGAAAAGACGAACTTCTTCACGCCCGAGCCGAGCATGCACCGCAGCAAGTGCAACGTGGCCACGACATTGTTGAAGTAGTACTTGAGGGGCTCCTTCACGCTTTCACCCACGTAGGCATACGCCGCGAAATGCATGACGAGTTCGATCTTCTCCTTGCGCAGGATCCGCCCGACCTCGCTTTCGTTGCCCAGATTGACCGTGTACAACGGCACCTCTTCGGGAACGGCCCCCCGATGGCCAAACACCAGGTTGTCGAGCACCACGGGCCGGTGCCCGGAGGCAATCAATTGGCGGACACAATGACTGCCGATATAGCCGGCTCCTCCTACGACGAGAACGTTCATGCGGACGAGGCTTGTATTGCTTTCGGTGAGGGGTTGGCTAGCGGTTTCTTTTTTCGATGTCTTCTTCGCTCCCTCGCATAGTGATCACCGGTGTTGGTTTGACGGCCCCGAACGGCAACTCGCTTGCCGAGTTTCGCCAAAACCTGCTCACCGGTGTCGCCGGCGTGGAGCGCATGGAGGTCCGCTACATGGGCACGCTCCTTGCCGGGGTCTGTCATTACGATCCCCTGCGCTATCAGAAGAAGAAGGAAGTGCGGGTCGGCACCCGCGCCGGTTCCATCTCGATCTACTGCGCGCGCGAGGCCCTCGCCGACGCGGGGCTGGCGGCGGAGACGCTCGTCAAGGACCGCACCGGCATCTACATCGGCTGCACCGAGCACGGAAACGTCGAGACGGAGAACGAGATCTTCAACATCTCCAAGTTCAACTACGACACCAAGTTCTGGTCGCATTATCACAACCCCCGCACCGTCGCCAACAACCCCGCGGGCGAGACGTCGCTCAACCTCGGCACCACGGGTCCGGCATACACGATCGGCGCCGCCTGCGCCGCCGGGAACATGGGGCTCATTCACGCCACGCAAATGCTCCGCCTGGGCGAGGTGGATCTCGCGATCTGCGGCGGGGTCAGCGAGAGCATTCACACCTTCGGCATCTTCGCGGGCTTCAAGTCGCAGGGTGCGCTTGCCAGCCATGAAGACCCCCGGAAGGCGTCGCGGCCCTTCGACAAGGCCCGCAACGGCATTGTCGTTTCCGAGGGCGGGGCGCTCTACACCCTGGAACGTCTCGATGACGCCCTCCGCCGGGGCGCGAAGATCTACGCCGAGATCGCCGGTTATTGCGTCAACAGCGACGCCAGCGACTACGTGCTGCCCAATCCCACCCGCCAGGCCGAATGCGTGCGCAAGGCCATCGCCCACGCCGGGTTGACGCCCCAGGCCATTCACATCGTCAACACCCACGCCACCGCCACACCGCTCGGCGACATTCAGGAATGCGAGGCCATCCGCGCCGTCTTTGGCGAGGGATGCCCCGACACCCATATCAACAACACGAAGAGTTTCATCGGTCATTGCATGGGCGCGGCCGGTGCCCTCGAACTCGCCGGCAACCTCCCGTCCTTCGAGGATCTCGTCGTGCACCCGACGATCAATGTCGACGATCTCGACCCGCAGTGTGCGATTCCCGGTCTCGTCCTGAATTCGCCAAAAAAGGCCGGGCGGGTTGACGCCATCCTCAACAACTCGTTCGGTATGCTCGGCATAAATTCCACGTTGATTGTGAAGCGTTATGCCGCTTAAGTGATCTTCCGCCCAAAACCATGACCAAAGACGAATGCAAACAGGTGGTCCTCGATATCATCTCCGATATCGCCCCCGACGAGGATCTCTCGAACGTGAAGCCGGACGTGCGTCTGCGCGACCAACTCCAGCTCGATTCGATGGACTTCCTCGACATCGTCATGGAGCTGCGCAAGCGCCATGGCATCGAGGTTCCCGAGGCCGATTACGTGCAACTCGCCTCTCTCGACAGCTGCGCGGATTACCTTACGCCGAAGTTCAACGCGCTCGCCTCCAAGGGCTGAGCCGTCCTTCCAACGGGTTACTCCGGGCCGGGCCATCGCCCGGCCTGTTTTATTGGTGAACACCGCCTCGCACTACGACGTCGCCATCATCGGGGCCGGCATGTCGGGCCTCGCCGCCGGCATCCGCCTCGCTCACTTCGGCAAGAAGGTCTGCATCTTCGAGCGCCACAACGCCGTCGGCGGGCTCAACAGCTTCTACAGCCTCGACGGTCGCAAGTACGACGTCGGCCTGCACGCGATGACCAATTTCGTGCGTCCCGGGGTGAAGGGCACGCCGCTCGGCAAGCTGCTCCGCCAGCTGCGCATCGACCGCGACGAGTTTGCCCTCTGCGAACAAAAGCGCTCCCGCATTGCCTTCGGGCCCCGCGGCGAAACCTCCCTCACGTTCACGAACGACTTCGCGGTCTTCGAGAGCGAGATCGCGCGCGCATTCCCGGCGCAGATTGATGGGTTCCGCCGCCTGGTGGGCGTGGTCCGCACCTTCGACGATGTTTCCCTCGACGCCAAGCCGGCCTCGGCGCGCGCGGTGGTGAGGCGCGAGATCTCTGATCCTTTGCTCGAGGACATGCTGTTCTGCCCCCTCATGTACTATGGCAGTGCCCACGAGCACGACATGGAGTTCGGGCAATTCGTCATCATGTTCAAAGCCCTCTTCCTCGAGGGCTTCGCCCGTCCGCTCGAGGGCGTGCGGGTCATTCTCCGCGTCCTGCTCGAAAAATACCGCCAGGCCGGAGGCGAGCGCCGGATGAAGTGCGGTGTGCGCCGGATCATTGCCGCCGAAGGACGGGCCTCCGGGCTCGTGCTCGATTCGGGCGAGGAGATCACGGCTGATCACATCATCAGTTCGATCGGCGCACCCGAAACCGCGGCCCTTGTTGACGCCCCGCCGGTCGATTCCGCACGAAACGACGAACCGCCCGCCGCCGGCCGTCTGTCCTTCGTCGAAACCATCACCGTCTTGAACGTACAGCCGGGGACTTTGGGATGGGGCGACGACACCATCGTTTTCTTCAACGACTCCGACCGGTTCCACTACGAGCGGCCAGCCGGGCAGGTCGACCCGCGCAGCGGCGTGATCTGTCTACCCAACAACTTCGCCTACGGTCCGGAGCAGAGTCTGCCCGAGGGACTCTTCCGCTGCACCTGTCTCGCCAACTACGATCTGTGGGCGAACCTTCCCGAGGAGACCTATCGTTCCGACAAGCAACGCTGGTACGCCGAGGTGCAACGAAGCGCCCGTCGCTTTCTTCCTCCTCTGCCCACGCCGGACGCGCTCGAGGCGGCGACGGTGGCGACGGATATGTTCACCCCGCGGACGATCACCAAGTTCACCGGCCACTTCGCCGGTGCCATCTACGGCGCGCCCGGAAAAGTCCGCGACGGCCGCACCGATCTCGCCAACCTCTATCTCTGCGGCACCGACCAAGGTTTTCTCGGCATCGTCGGCGCCATGCTCAGCGGGATTTCGATGGCGAACTTTCACGTGCTGCGCGGGGTG
>CAYOSX010000156.1:0-4291 GCA_964406745.1 uncultured Opitutus sp. | reverse complement strand
CACCAGCCACGTTGTAAGTAAGGAACGAGACGGCGTTGGCCCCCGACTGCGCGAGGTAGTTGAAGGCGCCGATGATCCCCTTGCCCTTGCCATCACGCCACGTCGGATCGCCTTCGCGCCAGTCCTGGACATGTGCGGTCCATGTTTTCAAGGGCAACGTCGCGAGGCGGGCCTCGGTGCCGTCGAAGTCCGCCGTGCCTAGCAACGTTTCCGGCGAATCGGTGCCCGCCTTAATGAAACGAGCCCCGCTCCCCGCCGAATAGAGATAGCGTTCGCGCCGGACGAGCCGGCCGCCCGCACGAAAGTCACGCCCGGTCTTGTCGGTGGGTGCGACGGAAAACTCGCCGGTCAAACCGTGGTACGACGGGCGGGGAACGCCGGTTCCGCCCACAGCCACCCGCTGGCCACTGAGGAACTCCACGCGGTAAGTCCACTTGCCCGGCACGTCAGGCGAGAGATGCGCTCTCCAGACGTCGCCTTCGGAAGCACCCGTCTCCCCCGCCCTGCCGTCCGCCGCAAAGTACCCCGGCACACGGTAGCGCGGTGAGCCCGATTCGTGCGTGAAGACCACGTCGAAGCGGTGATCGAGGAACGGATTCGTGTCCGCGTCTGATTCCCGCGCCTGCGGTCCGGCGAGATCAAGCGTTACCGTGTGCCATGCCTTTAACTCGCCGTGCACGGAAACGGCCGCACGCGCCTCTGCGGCGACGGCCAGCACCACACACACGAGCACGGCCCAGGCGCCGCCCGGTCTACGACGGAAAATATCGTTTCTCATGGATAACGGGCCTCGGTTAGGCGGACGAACGCAGCGCTGCGCGTTCTTGCGCAGCGGCAACGGCCTCGGGCGTGACGGAATACCGATAAATGCACCACGCCCCGAGCAGGGCCAGGACGATAGTGCCTCCGGCGAAGCCGATGCGCATGGCGAGGTACGTTGCCTCGGATTGCGCCTCCTGCAGTTCCGTTTTCCAACCGACGAGGTGCAGGACAATATTCGCGAGAAGGATGGAGCCGGTGAGCGCAAACTTCAGCGCCCAGGCGAGCACTGAGTTGAACATGCCCTCGCGGCGCGAGCCGGATTCAGCCGCGTCGAGGTCGCAGATGTCGGCAGTCATCGAGGGCACCAGCACCATGACGGCGACGAGGCCGGGCCCCATCAGCGCGGACGGAAGGACGATCCACCAGCCCGCGCCCGGAACGTAGCAGAACCATTTGGCGATGCCGCCCAAGACAATGGTGATGGTGCAGATCAGGAAGGCCTGCTTCTTGCCGATGCGCCGCGACAACTTAACGATCAGCGGAACCGCGGCCATGCCGCACAGTTGAAACGCCATGCCGTACCACCCTTTCATGCCGGCGCCGACGCCCATGTCGCCGCCGTGCACGTAGAAGACGTTCAGGTAGAACCCGGTGGTGTCGATCACCAGGAAACTCATGTAGATGAAGATCTGCGCGAGCACGAGGCGGCGAAAATCAGGCTGACTCATCGTGATCCTCCAGCTGCTCCAGAGGGATTGCCTGACTGCAGGCACGCGTACGGCCGGACGCTCGGGCTCCCGCACTTTCCACACCGTGATGAAGCCAAGAATCGCAATCGCCGCTCCAATGATCGGAGCACAAATGCGCCCGCCGGCGATCAGGTTGCCTCCGCCGGCCTCACGCACCCACTTGAGCAGCCACTGGTTCACCACGCCGGACGCCTTGTGCAGGATGGACTTCGTGCCCATCAGCTTCGTGCGCTCATGGTAACTGCTGACCAACTCCAGGCCGAGCGCACCGTAGGGGACAATGAGCACGCTGTAGGCGACCGACATCAGGGCGCAGCCCCCCAGCAGCCACCAAAAATAAAACATCTTCGACTGCCCCTCCGGGAAATACCAAAGCCCGGTGGCCACGACCGCGCACATCAGCGCTCCCACAAAGATAAACGGCCGCCGCCGGCCCCAGCGCGAGCGGAGTCGATCGCTCCAGTTGCCCACGAACGGATCGAGGAACACGTCGATCAACCGCGGCAAGGAAAGCGCCAGCCCCACCAGCAGCAGAGGCACGCCCAGCGTGATGTTGAAGACGGCGTTCGCGAGCTGGTTGATGGAATTGATCGCAAGGTTCTCGCCGAAGGCGGACGCCCCATAGGCGACACGCGTACCCAAGGGCAGGCTCGGCGGCGCGGTCGGGGCAACAACCCCGGCGGACGTGACGGAACGCTCGCTCATGCGCGGATCGGTCCCTGGCCGAAGTCAGTCACGCCGCGGCCAAATTGCTTGATGCGCACCCGTGGGAACGACTCGAACGAAAACGCGCGCAATTCATCCCGTTCCACCGCAGGGCGGGTCAACGGGCGCTCGGCGAGGCGATCGATCAGGAGCGACCGAAGACGACCCGCCACATCGGGGTGGTCCGCCACGTAGTTGACCGACTCACCCGGATTCTCCTTCAGGTTAAAGAGAAGTTCGCGCCCTCCGTTGGCGAGCCAGATGTACTTCCAATCGCCGCTGCGGACCATCGCCTTGAACTTGTTCGTGCCCGGCGAACCGAACATGCCGCACAGGCTCTCGCGGGACGCTCCGCTTCCTTCCAGCACCGCGAACAGATCCTGCCCGTCGCGCAGTTCGGCGGATCCCGCCAGCCCGGTCGCCAGGCCGTAAAGGTCCGTCAGCGAAGCCAAGCCGCCAAAGCGCTGGCCGCCCTGCCAGCGCGCCGGCCAGCTCACCAGCATCGGCACGCGGCACGAGGCCTCGAAGAAACTCTCTTTCTGCCAGGCCCGGTGGTCGCCCATGTGGTCGCCATGGTCCGAGAAGAAACAGATGACCGTATTCGCAGCATCATGACGCTTCTCGACCGCATCAAGGATGCGCCCGATGCAGGCGTCCACAAACGCGATCGCACCGTAATAGCGGGCACGCAGCTGCCGCGCCTGCGAGGGGGAGACATCCTCGGCCCAGACCGCGTGGTTCATCCACCCGAGATAGTCGTCGGCTGAGTCGATCTCCGGATCGCCGGGCACCGGCGAGGGCATGTCGTCGGGATTGAACAGGCGGTTGTAGGGAACCGGCGGCGCGAGGGGCGGGTGCGGCTGCACGAAGGAAACAAAACCGAAGTACGGCCGGGCGTCCTCGCGACCGATCTCCTCGGTCGCGCGCTCCGCCAGCCAAGCCTCTCCGCAGAGTTCCGCGGGCTGGGGCCGGCACTGCGCGCCGTAGTACATGTCCGTGCGCTCGCCATGGACCTGCTCGATGTGATTGAACGCCGTCGTCTTCCCCCGCAGCCAGCGCACGTAGTCGTCGCCCAGATACTCCTCTTCGTTCGTCCAAAGTTCCTCGGAGTGCTCGTGCACCTCGAACCCAAGCGGCTCATGCCGCGGCTCGGTGTGAAACTTGCCCAGACCGAAGGTCCGGTACCCCTGACCGGCGAGCGTTTGCGCGAGGTAGGCGCCGCAGTTGGCGGCAACATCCGGCGCCTCCTGCCAGTTGCTGAACCAACCGGTGAGCGACGGCTCGCGACCAGTCATGATGCCGTACCGCGCCGGCACGCACACCGGACAGGTGGAGTAGGCGTTGGTGAACGCAAATCCGCGCGCCGCCAGCCGGTCGAGGTTCGGCGTCATCGCCGGCAAGGCGCCCAACGCCGCAATCGTGTCGAACCGCTGCTGGTCGGTCATGACGAAGAGGATGTTCGGACGGGGTGGATTTTGCGAAGCGGAGGAAGCCATGCCTGTGTTCTGATTGTATCTGCGTTTGGGTGACGGACTGGTCGAACGTTTTCGGCGTCACCCGTGGATGTCGCAGAGGGGGGTTGATGTCGACGGATGAACCCGCGTGCCACGCCGCTCAGGATGCTCTTCGTTGGCAACGTCGTCGCGTCTGGCCTGGAAGCAGGTCAAACCGGAGGAGCTCACACGGAGCACGCCGTGTGACGGCAACGGCCGAAAGCGAAAGACGTTCATGACACGACGGGAAGGGGACTCGGGAAGCGGGTGTCAGCGAATCGCGCCGCCGGGCACCCCACAGGACGGCAGGATGATAACGAATCGATGACGCCCATTGGAATAGACGCCGGCACAAATCTTGGTACATTTGCATCCTGCGCAGTGCAACGGTCAGACGTTGCGTCCAGCCAACGCGTCACACTGCAGGATTGGCGTGGCACGGGCTTCCAGCCCGTGGGTTCGGCACATGGGCAAGATGCCCATGCCACCAAAGGCCGGTCCCACCATTATTTAAAATGCGCTAACGGTCCTCGTCCGGTTCCGGCGGCGGCGGGACCAGGCGGTGGACGGACGGCCCCTCTG
>CAYOSX010000155.1:0-4361 GCA_964406745.1 uncultured Opitutus sp. | reverse complement strand
GACCCAGACCCAGCGAAAAGACGAAGGCCCCTGCGACCAGCCGCCGCCCGAAGACGCCTTCATCGCGGGCGAACATTTCGTCGCTGACGTAAGGATGGTGGTCCATCACCAGACTGTTGAACATCATCGACTCGCCCTCCGCGATGGTGCGGCGGATGGAGCGGATCTTGTCGCCCAGTTCGAAATCCTCGAAATACCAGTTCTCGGCGTTCCAGACCGGGATTTTTGCATGATCGTCCGGCAGGCCGGGCAAGCCGCGCGCGTGGACACCGATTTCGGCCATCAGGTCACCCCCATCCTTTGGTCAAAAGGTCATTCGCATCGCCCAGACCCGGCGCCGCCCTTGGGTTGGCCGGGCGCTGGCCGTCGATCTTGATTGGCAGGCGGGTGGTCCGCAGCTTCACCTCGCCGCGCGCGACCTCGTGCAGCATGTCCAGCGTCTCGAACATGCCCGCCTTGGCAAAGCCGTGCCAATCCATCACCGGGGCCGCCCAGATATCGGCGGCGATGAAGCGCTCCATCCAGTGGTCGGTTCCCTGCCCCGCCAGCCGCGCGGCCAGCCCGGCCTTGATCCTGTCGCGGGCGGCGAAGGGGTCCAGCCCCGCCGTTTCCGCATCCAGCCCGGTGATGTCGGCCAAGAGGTCCAGCTTGCCCATGGCAATCGCCAGATGCCCATCGGCGGTGGCATAGATGCCGTAGGGCGCGGCCAGATAGGCATGCGCCGGGTTCTGCGCCGACCGTGACGGCAACCGCCCGCCGTCGTTCAGCCACGTGGTCAGAAGCTCGAATTGCAGGTCGGCCAGCACCTCCATCAAGGAGGTCTCGACCAGACCGCCCACCCCGTGCCGTTCACGGCGGAACAAAAGCGCCAGCACCCCATGCGCCAGCGCCGCCCCGGCCAGAATATCGCCAATCGGCAGGCCCACGGCCACCGGCCCGTCATGCGCGCCGCCGGTCAGCCACATCATCCCCGACCGTGCCTGCGCCAGAAGGTCCTGCCCCGGCAGGTCCACCCACGGGCCTTCGGTGCCATAGCCGGAAACAGAGCCATAGACGATCTTCGGATTTATCGCCCGCACGGCGTCATAGCCAAAGCCCAGCCGGTCCATCACCCCGGGGCGGAAGTTCTGCAGCACCACATCGGCGCCCTTGACCAGCTCGCGCAGCGCGGCGCGGTGATCGTCGTTCTTCATGTCCACCTCGACCGACCGCTTGTTGCGGTTGATCGCGTGGAAGATCGTGCTTTCGCCGCCGATCTTGGTATCGGTCAGATAGAGGTAGCGCGACAGGTCACCCACGCCCTTGCGTTCCACCTTGACCACATCGGCCCCAAGGTCCGCCAGTTTCAGCGCGGCATAAGGGCCGGCAAGAAACTGGCTGAAATCAAGGACGCGCAGTCCTTCAAGCGGCAGAAGCGGGGTCATGCGGCACAGCTTTCGTTGAAACGTCGGTCCAGCGCGTCCAGCGCCGTGTCATGGGCGATGCGGCCAGTGATCGCCTCCAGCATGATATGGCTGCCCTCTTCCTGAAAGCCCATGTATCCGGCATGGCGCGGGCGCAACCATGCGGCCTCATGCGTGAGGCGGGTGTTGTGGTAGGCGTCGCCCACGGCGGCATTCACCGCGTCATCGCCCCAGGCGCGGGCATTGCCGGGCTGGCCGTTGTTGGCCGCATAAAGCCCGCGCTGCACCGCTGCCGAGGCAAGCCAGATGGCAAAACGCGTGCAAAGTTCCGGGTGTGCGGTGCGGGCCGAAACGGCGATGCCCGTCCCGCCAAGGGCCGACCCGATCGGGCCGCCCCGGCCAATGGGGGCGATGTCGTGAAAGGCGATGCGGTGGGGGCGGTAACCCTCGCGGCCGTAGGGGGCGTAAAGATAGGTCAACGGGATCAGCCGGTGTTTCGGGCTTTCGGCCAGGGCATTCAGCGCGGCAATCGGGTCCATCGCCTGACAGGCCGGGTCCACCAGATCGGCCAGCGCCTGCATCGCTGCCAGCACCTTCCGCCCGGTGGCGCGTGGCACCACTGGCCCGGGCGTCACCGCGCAGGGTTCGCCCAGATTGGCGGCCAGCGTGAAAAAGCTCATCAGCACATGCGGCGGGCGCAGCGGCCAGATCACCGCCCCATCGCGCGCCGCCTGCATCACCCCTGCCCAGTCGCGTGCAGGGGCGGCCTGCAAGTCGGGCCGGATCGCCTGCACCTGCGTCGCCGCGTCAATCGGCAGCGCCCACTGGTGGCCACCCAGAGTATAGGAAGCGAAGCTTTTGCCCACCGTTTCGCCCTGCAACCGGTCCAGATCGCCCGGTCCGGCATGGCGGTCCAAGGGCAGCAGGCAGCCTTCCTGCACCACCGCGCCGACATGGGGGTGGTCGATCACCATGAAATCGTAGATCGCGGCCAGTTCATCTACGGGCGTGGATTCAAAGCCTTGCAGCGACCGCTTGTCCCAGACGATGCTGACATGCGGATGTGCGGCGGCGAAGGCTTCGGCGGCGGCCACCACGGGATCATAGCCGCGCGGGTCAGACCATGTCATGCCGCGCAGGGTGATCGTGTCAGTCATCTCTGGGTCCCTCTCACCGGGCCAATCTAGCCAGCATAAGTTCACATGTAAAACATAAATTTACCTCTCAAATTTAACCTGGCTTTGATTTCAGATGTGAGGCCGTGCTACCAAGGGCGAAATCAAGAGGGCGGCATGGCACAAGAGCTCGACGACGATCAGGACGACTTCGAAGAGGAAGGCGACAAGGGCGAAAAATACCGCGCCCCGGCGCTGTCGAAGGGGCTCGACATCCTTGAACATCTCGCATCCGAGCCGGAGGGCAAGACGCAGGCCGAAATCGCCAAGACGCTGGGCCGCACGACATCGGAAATCTTCCGCATGCTGATGGTGCTGCGCCAGCGCGGCTATGTTCAGTTGAACGACGAGGGCGACCGCTATTCCCTGACGACCAGGCTGTTCGAGATCGCCCATCGCCACCCGCCCATCCGGCGGCTGACCAGCATTGCCGGGGCGGCGATGCAGAAGATGGCGAACCGGATCAACCAGTCGATGCACCTTGCCATCCTGCATTCCGGGCGGGTTCTGGTGATCGCTCAGGTGGACTGCAACGACAACAACATCACCGCTGTCCGGCTTGGCGCGCAGATTCCGGTGTTCGACACCTCATCGGGCCGGGTGCTGGCGGCCTGGATGGATCCGGACGATCTGGAGGCGCTGATGGCCCAGTCCGGCGACGGCACAGCCGACCGACGCGCGGGTTTTCTGGCCGACCTGCCCGCCGTGCGCGCTGCGGGCTATGCCGAAAACGATTCCTTCACCATTGCTGGGGTGGTGAACATCTCGGTCCCGATCCGCGACATCACCGGCCGCGTGGTCGCCGCGATGACGGTGCCCTACGTCCGCCGCCTGTCCGGCACCGCGACCGTGCCTTTGGACGCCGCCAAGGCCGAGCTGATCGCGCTGGCCGACACGATCTCGCGCCAGCTTGGGGCCGGGGCAAGGGATCAGGAAACCCCGCCCCGGGCTTGACCCGGGGCCTCTGCTGCCGCTCATCACCACGAAATGGAGGCCCCGGAGCAAGTCCGGGGCGGGGTCGTTATCCTTCAAGCCAACCCGGCAGAGCCTTCGCCGCACGACCCGAAACCGCAGCCTCGGCACAGGCGGCAAGCCCGCCGAACCGCACAGCCCGTCCCGAAAGGCCGGGGCCATAATGCGCGTATTTGCCGGAATTGGTCATCAGGGCACGGGTTGCGGGCGGAAACACGGGTTCCGAGATCGAACACCAGCACAGGTCCGGTAGCACCTGAACACCGCAGGTTTCCAGCCGGCCAAGCGTGCCATCCCCCTGCGCTTCGGCGATCACCGCGCGTCCGGCGGTGACGATGGTGGCCACCGCCACCCGCCGCCCGGCCAGCGCATCGGCCAGCGCCCGGCATTCCTGCACCGAGGCATGCGGGCTGCCGATGGCGACCAGTTCCACCGTTTCAGGCCCGGCGTTCAGCGTCTGCCAGCCCGCCACCATCTTGGCGCGGGTGATCCGGGCATGGTCGGCCTGCGGGGCGATGCGGTGGGCTTCCGGCGTCACGCCTTCGACATGCAGCATCGGCGCGGCAGAGGTGGTGCCAAAGGCCGCGCACAGCGCCTTGAGCGCCTCGGTCGAGGGCCGACCCGCCGCCAGCCCGCGCAAAAGCGGGATCCGGTCGGGGGAGGCCTTGCCGGCCAGCCAGCCGACCAGCGGCCAGAAGGCATCGTCAAACCCTTCCGGCAGGTCGATGTCGATGATCCGCGCGGCCTGCCGGTGGTCATCCAGATAGACGCCGGACAAGGGCGCACGCCCGGTCATCGCGGCGCAGAGGTC
>CAYOSX010000154.1:0-4407 GCA_964406745.1 uncultured Opitutus sp. | reverse complement strand
GTTTTAAGTAAACGCGGGTGGCTCCCCACGAACCGGAACGTTCATCGCAGGCCTCAATTCTGGCGACATAAGGCAGGCGTCCCAGCAGGGTGTGCGTGGTCGTGCGCAATGTGCCCGAGCCCTTGCCGTGAATGATGCGGACGGAGTGAATACCCTTTGCGCGACACGCCTCGAGGTAGGCGGGAATCAATTCGCCGAGGTCGGCCGGACGAAACGTGTGCAGGTCAAGTTCACCTGTGATCGGCAGAGGGACGGGATCGTCGTCGGTCACGGTCGGAGGCTCGCGGCGCAAGGGAACGAAGGCAATCGTCTCCGACGACATTCCCCCTTGGCACCTCCGGCCGACGAGCGTCGGCGTCAGCGATCCCGAACGCTTCCGCTCACGCGGCGTTCAGGAGAGAAAATCCTTCGGATCGTCCGGATACGGATCCGCCACCTTCTCCGCTGGTTTCTCGGTCGGTTTTTCGGCGGGCTTGGGCGTTGCCTTGGCGGCGTCGATGCGAGGGGCGGGCTTGGCTGCGGGAGAGGGCTGGGAGGAGGGCGCGGTATCGATTGCGCGCCGGATCTCATCTTCGACGCCGGCGGCCGCGCGTTTGAATTCACGGACGGATTTTCCCAGCCCCTTGGCGAACTCCGGCAGCTTCTTCCCGCCGAACAAAAGCAGGACGAGCAGGAAAATCATCACCATCTCCGGGCCGCCGATGCCGTCGATGAAGGCTGTTAAGGGGAGAGACATGGAAAGGAGAGAGCGGGCGGAAGGAGATCGGGAACGTTAATGACACCATGGGCCGAACCGGTCGGTCGGCAAGCCCGGGCGACGGTCGGGGGCTTCGTTTACTTTACGGCGACCTCGACGACAAAGCTTTGCGTCTGCCCGGGCTGCACCCAATGCAAACCGACGCCGGTTTCGGGCGCATTGGCCGGCCCCATCCACGGCTCCACGCAGTAGAACGGAGAGTCGTCCTGAAGCGTCCAGGTGACGAAGGTCGCCTCGGGCGGCGGTACTTTTTCGGCGCCGAGGCGCACGGCCACTTCTCCGGGGGCGCCCGCGGGTCCGAAAACGACGGCATTATGCTTCAAGCCGAGGTGGAACGTATCCACGAGGTCGGGGCGATTGAGCGGCCCTTCGGGCGCGAGGGTGGGGCCGGGCACCAAGCCGCCGGTCGGCGTCTGGCGCAGGGTGCGCGTGGACGGAATGCGAATCGCATAATCCGCGCGGGAGCGGCCTTCGTCCCACGGCACGGTGAAATAGAAATGATGGCCGGCGCTCCACGGGATCGGGCGCGTGTCGAGGTTGGCGAGGACGAACTCGCAGCTTAACCCGAGCGGCGCGAAACGATAGACCACGGTGAATTCGTAGTCGTAGGGATAGGCGGCGCGGGCCTCGTCGCCCGGCCGGAAGGTGGCGGCAAACCCGCGTGCGTCGAGGCGGGAGACCTCGAAGTCGCCCTGGCGGGCGATGCCGTGCATGGGCATGGGCCGGCGCTCGCCGGCGGGATCGCGCCAGAAATGGATGTCACCGCGGTCGAAGCTCCGCGCGTTGAACGGAAACAGGATGGGGTTGCCCCCGCGGACCTTGTAAAACTCTTCGGTCGGACCGGCGTTTTCCGGCCAGTAAACGACATCGCGAACGGACCCGTCGCCGTGCGTCACGTGCCAGTTCATGAGGCGCGCGCCGCGTTCGGGCAGCGCGAGGAAGGTGGAGGGGCCGACGTTCCAACGGGTGAGGGTGAGGCCTTCGTAGGGCACGCGTTCCATGATTCCGTCCTTCGTGCCGCGCGCGGGGCGATCACGCAAAAGGTTTTTTGGAAAGGCCGGGACGAATTGTAAGTCGCGCAGTCACCGCGACGCTTGCGCATGGGCAGACGGCGCGTAAGGGTTGGGCAAACGATGCGCAAGTTCCCCGCCATGCTGGTCTTGTTTGCTTCGCTCCTCGCCGTTCTGCGGTCCGAGCAGGCCTTGTCCGCGCCCGAAGGCGCCGGACCGGCCCCGGTCGTGGCCGAGGCTCAAGCGGAGCGCACCAACGGCCCGGCCAAGGTCGTGGTCATTCCGGTCCGGCAGGAGATTGCCAAGCCCATCCTCTACGTGCTCCGCCGCGGGTTGAAGGAAGCGATTGAGAACAAGGCCGACGTCGTGCTGCTCGACATGAAGACGCCGGGGGGAGCCTTGGACGTGACGTTTGACATCATGGAGGCGCTCGATCGCTTCCCGGGTCGGACGATCACCTTCGTCAACAGCGAGGCGATCTCGGCCGGGGCCTTCATCTCGGCGGTGACCGACGACATCTGGTTTGCACCCGACGGCGTGATCGGCGCGGCCGCGCCCGTGCTTTCGACCGGCGGCGAAATCGACGCCTCGATGAAGCAAAAAATCGTCAGCTACCTGCGCGCCCGCGTCCGGGCCGTGTCGGAAGGCAAGGGTTATCGCGGCCAGGTCATCTCGGCCATGATCGACGCGGACTTCGAGTTGAAGATCGAGGAGGAGGTGCTCAAACCGAAGGGCGAGCTGCTTTCCCTGACGGCGAGCGAGGCGGCCAAAACTTACGGAGACCCGGCGCAACCGCTGCTCGCCGCCGGCATTGCGGAGGATGTCGATGCCCTGCTCTCCCAAGAGTATGGGAAGGACGGATACGCCCTGACCACGCTCGAGGTGACCTGGTCCGAGGAGCTCGCGCAGTACCTCAACCGCTTCGCCCCGCTGTTACTGGGCTTCGGCCTCTTTGCGTTGTTCATCGAGTTCAAGACCCCCGGGTTTGGGATTTTTGGCATCGGCGGCATTCTTTTGCTGATGGTCGTGTTCTTCGGGCACTACGTGGCGGGACTCTCGGGCCACGAGCCGGCGATCTTCTTCGTCGTGGGCATGCTGCTGGTGCTCCTCGAGCTGCTGTTCTTCCCCGGCGTGATCTTCGTGGCTTTGAGCGGAGCGATCATGATGCTGGGCTCGCTTCTCTGGTCGATGGCGGACCTCTGGCCCAACGAGCCGATTGAGTTTTCAGGCGACGTCTTCCTCGCACCGGTGACCAACCTTGGGCTCGGCCTGCTGGTGGCCGTCGCCCTCATGCTGGCCCTCGCGCGCTTCTTGCCGCGCGGTTGGTTCTGGGATCGCATGGTGCTGTCTGCGTCGATTGACGGATCGACGCAGCCGGTGGCGACCCTGCCCGGGCATGAAGGCCCCGGTAGCTTGGTGGGGCGTCAGGGCATCGCGGCCACCGCGCTCTTCCCCAGCGGCCAGATTGAGATCGACGGACAGCGTTACGAGGCGCGCATGGCGCTGGGTTACGCGGAGGCCGGAACGATTGTCGTGGTGCGAAAACAATCGGAGTTCGGGCTGGTGGTGGAAAAGGCCGGACCATGAACGCGATCATCCTCCTTTTTCTCATCGGTCTTATTCTGCTTGGCTTCGAGGTCTTCGTGCCCGGGGGCATCCTGGGTGTGCTGGGTGGCCTCGCGATGATCGCCGGCGTGGTCCTTTCGTTTCTCGACTACGGGCAGAGTGGAGGCTGGACGGCTCTTGGCGTCGCTTCGCTCGCCGTCGGAGGCCTTCTCTTTTTCGAGTTTCGCGTGCTCCCGCGCACGCGGCTGGGGCGGAGGCTCTTCCTCGACTCCTCGATCAAGGGCACCAGCCAGCCCGCCGTGGCCGAGTCAGCCTCCGTGGTGGGGCACGCCGGGGAGACGCTTACGCCGCTTTCGCCGTCGGGTTACGTTGACATCGACGGCCGCCGCTATGAGGCCTTTTCGCGTTCTGGCTACGTGCCGAAAGGAACCACGGTTCGCGTGGTCGGCGTGGATAATTTTCGTCTAATCGTCAGCAAATCCTGATCACCCTCCTATGCAATTATCGCTCATCCTCTACATCGCCCTGGGCATCGCGATCCTCGTGTTCGCAGGCGTCGTGCTCTCCTTCTTCAGCGTCTGGCTTCGCGCCTGGCTGGCCGGTGCCTATGTGGGCATCGTGACGCTCGTGGCGATGCGCCTTCGACAGGTCCCCTACGGTCTGGTGGTCGATGCGCGGATCACGGCAAAGAAGGCCGGCATCGAGATCTCGATCGACGACATTGAAGCGCACTTTCTCGCCGGCGGTAACGTGGTCCCGACGGTGCAGGCGCTCATTGCCGCCCAGAAAGCGGGCATCGAATTGAGCTGGAACCGCGCGTGCGCGATCGACCTTGCCACGAAGGGCTCGGGCAAGTCCGTCGTCGAGGCCGTGCGCACGTCCGTTGACCCCAAGGTCATTGATTGCCCCAACCCCGAAGCCGGCCGCAACACCATCGATGGTGTCGCCAAGGACGGCATTCAGGTGAAGGTTAAGGCGCGCGTGACCGTGCGCACCAACCTCGACCGCTTCGTCGGCGGCGCGAAGGAGGAGACCATCATCGCGCGTGTGGGCGAGGGCATCGTGTCAACGATC
>CAYOSX010000153.1:0-4427 GCA_964406745.1 uncultured Opitutus sp. | reverse complement strand
ATCCCGGGCATGTCGGCGACGGCCGAGTAATAGTTGAGCAACGCGTCGAACCACACGTACGTGACGAAGTCCTCGTCGAACGGCAGCGTGATGCCCCACTCCAGACGCTCGCGCGGACGCGAGATGCACAGGTCGTTGAGCGGCTCGCTGAGGAACTCGAGCACCTGCTTCTGCCGGTAGCGCGGAAAGACGAAGGACTCGTTGCGTTTCAGGAAATCGATCAGCCAGTCCTGGTACTTCTGCAGCCTGAAGAAGTAGTTGGCCTCGGTGATCTCCGTGACCTCGCCGAAGAGCTCCGGCCAGGAGCCGTCGGGGTTACGGTCCTTGTCCTGCAGGAACTGCTCCTGGCGCGTGCTGTAGAAGCCTTTGTACTCGGCCTTGTAGATCTCTCCCTGGTCGTAAAGTTTCTGAAGCACGTCCTGCACGACCTTCTTGTGACGGGACTCGGTGGTGCGGATGAAATCGTCGTTGGAGATGTCCAGCCGGGTACAGAGCGCGCGAAACTCCTGCGAGACCTCGTCGACAAACTGCTGCGGAGCAATGCCGCGCTTGCGGGCGCTCTGCTGGACCTTCTGGCCGTGCTCGTCGACGCCGGTGAGGAAGTAAACGCGGTCGCCCATCAAGCGCCGGAACCGGGCAATGACGTCCGTCAGCACCTTTTCGTAGGCATGGCCCAGGTGTGGCGAACCGTTCACGTAGTCGATCGCGGTGGTGATGTAGAAGGTCTTCATGGACAGGACTGGGCAAACAAAGCGCGGATCGAGCAAATGTCGAAGGTTTTGACGTGCACGGGAGTCCCGCCACAGTACCGCCCGTCGTCGCATGAGTTCACTTCCCCGCCTGCTCGGGTTCGCCCTCGTTCTGCTGCTCGCCTTCCTTGCCGCCGCGGCCGGGGCGCAGATGTGGCTGCGGGGCCAGCACGAGCGCCTGCAGGATGTCGCCATCGATGCCAAACGCCTTCAGGTGGAAGCGGCGCTCGACGTGCTCACGAACCCCCGGCCCGCAGGCCTCGACATCAACGCGGCGGCCGCACGGATCAGCGATCTCGTCGGCGCGGAGGTCGTTGTGCTCTCCGCCGATCAACCGCTCGCGGCCCCCGTCGGGCCCGGCCTGGCCTTTGACCTGACCACCTCCGATGGCGAGCGCCTGCGCGTCACCATGCCGCCTTCGCCATCCGGACGCCTTCTGCTCCTGCACCAACGCGTGGTCATTGCCTTGCTCGTCCTTGCGCTGGTGCTCCTGCTCGCCTTGGTGCTGGTCCTGATCCTGCGCCCCAAGCCCAATCTGGAGTCGCACTCGCGACCGCCGTGGGTTTTTGCGAAGGCGGAAATGGAGAGCCTGCACCACCTCGCGCGCACCTCCGTGACCCAAGGCGCGGAGCTTGCCCGCGAGCGGGACGAGCGCATGCGCGCGCAGGAAGAGGCGTTCAACAATCAGGTCCGGTTAAACCAGGCCCTCGAGGAGAAGATCCGCCTGGGCCGCGACCTGCACGATGGCATCATCCAGTCCCTCTACGCCACCGGCCTTACGCTCGAGAACGTCCGCGATCTCGTCGAGCGCAACCCCACCGAGGCGGTTTCCCGCCTGCAACGCAGCATCGAGTTGCTCAACACGTCCATCCGGGACGTGCGCAACTACATCTCGGGCCTGAAGCCGACGCTCGGACAGGAGGCGGCCTTCTCTCAGGTCGTCGCGCGCATCGCGGATGAATTGCGTGCCGAGCGCCCCGTGGACTTCGACGTGGAGATCGACGACTCCGCCGCAGCCCGCCTCGCCGAGGAGTTGTTTTCCGGCGCTGTCCAGGTCATGCGCGAAGCTATCAGCAATGCCCTCCGGCACGGGGGCGCGACACGCATCGTCATCCGCCTGCACGAAGGCGACGGCGCCCTCGCGTTGCTGGTGCAGGACAACGGCGCGGGCTTTGATCTATCCACCGGGCCGCGCGGACACGGACTTGCCAATATGCAGGCTCGGGCCGAAGGTGCCGGCGGCTCGTTGCAGGTTGTAAGCACCCCGGGCAACGGCACCCGGATTGTGCTCACCCTGCCGCTCACCTCCTCCGTCCCATGACCACCGCCTCCAACCCGACCACCCCTTCCCTTCGGCTCGTCATCGTCGACGACAGCGAGGTGGTGCGCATGGGCCTGAAGACCCTGCTCGAAGCCGATCCATCGCTCATCCTCGTGGGTGAAGCCGGCTCCGTGGCCACCGCGGTCGAAACGGCCTTGAAGGTGCGTCCCGACCTCGTGCTGCTGGACATCCGCCTGCCCGACGGCACCGGTTTCGATGCGTGCCACAAGATTCTCGAAAAGCTGCCCGAAACCCGCGTGCTCATTCTGACCTCCGTCGCGGAGGAGACCATGGTCGATGATGCGATCCGCGCCGGCGCCAACGGTTACCTGTTGAAGGAGGTCAACGGCCGCGCGCTCATCCAAGCCATCCACGACGTGGCCGGCGGTAAATCGATTCTCGATCCCGCCATCACTGCCCGCGTGCTCTCGATCATTCGCTCCAACGCCCCGGGCACGCGCAATCTTCTCGATTCGCTTTCGCCCCAGGAGCGCCGCGTGCTCGCCCTCATCGCCGAAGGCCGCACCAACAAGGAAGTCGCCGCCGAGATGAACCTCGCGGAGAAGACGGTGAAAAATTATCTCAGCACCGTCTTCGAAAAGCTCCACGTTTCCCGCCGCTCGCAGGCGGCCGCGCTCTACGTGCAGCAAAATCGCGAGCGTTGAAGACGGTGGGCGGTCCCGTCCCCGCGCCCGCCTCGCCTCAGGACGGCACCAAGCACGGCGCGCAAAAGCGGCCTGATTAGGGCCCAAGGCCTCTACTCCGCTAGGGGCTAAAGACTTGCGACATGCCCCTGACTGGGTGGGGCGCGACCATGGTAGGCTGGACCTACCATGATCCTGAAACCCTCGCGCCTTTCAGCGCGCCGTTCCCCTGCAGGCATGACCCTCGTCGAGGTGGCCATTGCCATGACCTTGCTGGCGTTGTTCATCGCCGGATTGTTTGCCTCCCTGCTCCAAAGCCGGCGTCTAACCGAAGCCAGCATCTATCAGAACGCGGCCAACACCATCCTCCAGGGGTACATCGAACAGATGAAGAACATGGAGTTCGAGGAGCTCTCTCGAAACCCCATCCCCACCCGCCTCGACGCCGACACCCTCGATCCCCTGGCGACGTCCGCGGCCCCGGTCATCGCGGTCGACGACGTCGTTTTCGGCACCGTCCCCACCGGCGTCGTCGAAAACGTCAAGGTCGTCGATATCAACAACACGCCCGACAACGTCGCCGACGACCTGACCCTCCGCATCTGGATGTGGCTGGAGGGACTCGACTCGCCGGCCGCCGCCAGCCTCGTGCAGTCACGCGTGCTTGGCATCAGCGCCGTCTACATCTGGGAGCACAACGACGGCGCCGAGGTCCGGCGGTTCAAGGGCAACATCCGCACGATCCGTTCGTTCGTCCCCACCTTTTGACCATGATCCCGCGACACTCCCGCCGCCGGCAACAGGGCATGACGCTTGTCGAAATCATCGTCGCCATGGCCATACTCGGCTTCGCGATGATCGGCACCCTCGGCTTCTTCGTCCAGGCGCTGAACATGTATCACTACGACGGCGGCAAGCTGCTCGTGAACCGCGATATTCGCGCCCTTACCAGCGAGATGACCGACAACGCCACCTACGCGAATTACTTCCTCATTTTCCCCGGCTACACGAACCTCAGTCGCACGGTGAGCGTGCAGATCGATCCCGAAGACCCCACCCGGGGATTCACGACCGCCATCGTCGACACCTCCGTCAATGACGGCGTCTCCGGCGACTGCCTCGTGCTCGTGTACCAGGATCCCACCGACAACGCGAAGGTTGCGCGGCTGGTCGGATACTTCCGCTCCCCCTCCAACCCGCTCGATGCCACGAGCGAAGGCCCGGTGCGGAAATTCGACATCACCATCGCCCCGTCCTCGGCCGAGCCCGTGTGGAAACTCATGCCGACGATCACGGACCCCGCCGCCTACGGCGAGGTCATCGAGCTCTCCCGCGGCCTCGCGGATGGAAAACTGTTCTACAACTTTTACGACCGCAGCGTGATCGTGAAGGGCGAGATCATCCACCGCGGCAGCCTGATCAAGCGCGCCACGAACACCTACAATTTCACGATCTCGCCCCGCGGGTGAGCGCACCCTTTCCAGCCATGCATCCCCGCCGTCACCGCACCTCCCGAGGCTCCGCCCTCATCACCGTCGTCATCTTCACCACGGTGCTGATGATCCTGATCGCCAGCCTGCTCGGCTGGTCGCTCACCGAACGCCGTCTCAACTACCGCAACGCGCTTCGCCTCGAGGCCCGCAACGCTGCCGAGGCCATTGCCGAGTACGGCTTCTATCAGATCCGGCGCAAACTGGAGACGCGCACGACCTT
>CAYOSX010000152.1:0-4452 GCA_964406745.1 uncultured Opitutus sp. | reverse complement strand
GCGCCCAAGCCACTCAACCCGAGTGCTTGGCAGTCAACTAACCGAGTCTCCTGAGAACTCGGGGCGGTTCCGGTGAGTGTCAAGGTAGTTGTCGTATGACCTGTTACTTCACGTGCACACTCCCGTTGTAGGCTCGACGCGCTCCGGATTGAGGCGGACCGTCGTGATTGGGGACCAGTTCCGCGTCTGGCCACTCCACCGCGCGGGCTGCCGGTCGCGCGCCGCGGTGTAGACCGCGTGGCGCTGCGCGAGGATCGCGTCGTCGGTGCGCGCGTGGCGTTGCGCCGGCGTCACGAAGCGAATCGCGCTGTGCTGGTGGTCGTGGTTGTACCACTGCACGAAGGCCGCGACCCACGCCGACGCCTGCGCCGCATCGGCAAAGGGCTGCGCCGGGTACTGTGGGCAGTACTTGAGCGTGCGGAACAGCGCTTCCGAGAACGGATTGTCGTTGCTCACCCCGGGACGACTAAACGACGGGAGCACGCCGAGGCGCTCGAGCGTGGCGAGCATCGTCGCCCCTTTCATGGGGCCGCCGTTGTCGGCGTGGAGCACGATCCCCTGCGAATCGCACGCGGTCGCCCGACACGTCGCGGCGAACAGGTCCGCCGCGTGCTCGGCGCGTTCGGTCGCCTGCACCGTCCAGCCCACGATCTTCCGGCTCCAGATATCCAGGATCAGGTACAAGTACAGGAAGACGCCCCGGACCGGCGTCTTGAGGTACGTGATGTCCCAGCTCCAGACCTGATCCGGTCCGGTCGCGACGTGCGCCGGCACGGCCCGGCGGTGGGCCACGCGCGTGCGCCCGCGATGCGCGAGCTGGCGCTCCGCGCGCAGCACGCGATAGATCGTCGCCTCCGACGCGAGATACTGGCCCGCGTCGGCGAGCCGCGGCACGATCTGGTGGGGCGACAGGTCGCAGTACTCGGCGCGGTTCACAGTCGCGAGCAGCGTCGCCCGCTCCGCCTGGGACAGTTGATTCGCGGGCCGCGTGCGCGGGCCGTGGCGGGCGTCGGCTGCGTGTCCGTGGCGCCAGCGCTCGAGCGTGCGCACGCTCAGGCCGAGCACCGCGCACGCGCGCGCCCGCCGCGCCCCGTCGGCGACCGCGGCATCGATGAGCGCGATCATGCGCGCCCGCGCCTCGGCGGGGTGGGATCGTCCTCGTCCCCCCAGATCGCTTGGACTTTTTTTTTCAGGACCAGCAACGCCGCCGTCTCGGCCAGCGCGCGATCCTTCCGCGCGAGTTCCCGCTCCAACGCCTGGATACGCTTCGCCTCCGCCGACGCCCCTGCGGGCGCGCGTCGCCCCGGGGCGTCCAGCGCCGTCTCGGCGGCCTGGCGCCACGCGGCGAGCTGCGCGGCCTGCACTCCTTCGCGTCGCAGCAGCGCGCCGAGGGCGCTCTCGTCCAAGCCGGTCGCGGCCAGCACGACGCGCAGCTTCTCCGCGCCCGTCCATTCCTTCTGCACACGTCGAGGCATGTCGCCTACGCTACGTACCTCGCGCACCCAGCGCGAGAGGGTCGGCTGCGGCACGCCGACGGCTGCCGCCAACCGCGTCGCACTTACCGCCTGCGGCCCCACGAGCTGCTTCACCACCCGCGCCTTGAACGCCGCACTGTACTCCGCCATCGGACCTCGCTCCTGCGCCCCCCTATGACGTGACCATGACCGATGCCGACGCACCGCTCATGCGACAACTATCCTGACATAGGGGGGTTCGGTGGACCGTGGACCACGCCGTCGACCGTGATCCTCGCGACGCCGAATACGCGTCGTTCCGCGGTCCGCAGCACCGTGCGGTATTGCCCCGGCGCCAGCGCGCCGGACTCGGGTCGATAGGAATCCCAGACTCTGAAGCCCGCGTCATGCGCGGTGATCTCGACTTGCCGCGACGTGCGCAAAAGCTCCCCGTCTCGCCACCATTCCAGCTGCACGCTAGCGGGAAGGGCCGACGGTGCGAAGATCTCGGCGAGCACCACCAGTGTCCCGCCCACCTGTGCGGAGCTGACGTGCCCACGCAGCGTGTCCACCAGCGCAAGCGAGCCGCGCTCGATTCCCGACGCGAACGTCGCGCGCTGCAACCGGAGCGGGACCGGGGGGATGAGGCTCGGGAAGCCCACTGCCGCCACCAGCGTCAACACGGCGGCTGCCGCGAGCCGCACTTGGGCCCCACGCGTTCGAGGTGCAGTGCGTAGCGCCAGCGGCACGGCGGCGCCGATGGCAATCAATGCGGCGGCGGACGCCGCGAAGCGCGGCGGCAGCCCGACGAGGAGTGGAAGCAACAGGTTGATCGCCGCAAACGCCACGATGGTGAAGAACATCAGCGCGAACACCGGGCGGGTGCGAAGCCACCGATCGAAGGTCAGGTCAACACACGAAAACACGGCCAGGACCCCGAGCAGCACCAGAAAGAGGACGTTGGGGGAGCCGACGACCGTCGAGTACGCGTAAAACGGCAGCAGAAAAAAGAGCGTCTGCTGGTACAGCGCGCGTGTGACGTAGGACGCGACCTCGTGCACCAGCGTGGGCGGCGCCGCTTCGTCGGCGGTGACAGCCTGACCGAAGTACAGCGTGGATGCCCACGCCAACGCCAGAAACAGCACCACCCACAGCACCAGGTGGTATCGTTCCCGGGCCAGGATCACGACCATGCTCCCGGCGGCAAGTGCCCACGCCGAGTGCAGCATCCAGACCAGGGTTCGGTGACGGCGCCAGAAGCGACCGACTTGTTCACGAAAGGACAGCGGTGCCTCCCGCCATCGTCGTGCGTGCTCTCATCCCGAGAAATATCGCACGAGCGATGCGAGCGCGCAGCCGGCGACATTCACCGAGCCAGTGGCGGCGTTGTGCATACAGCAAGGGCGTCGGTGGCGTGGCCCGAACACACAGAAGGCGTGACCGGGAGGCAGCCGATGGGCGGGACTGGAAGCGGTTGACTATTCCCAGAACGGCTTGGCGCCGAAATGGCTGTGGACAGTCGTCCCCCACGCCTGATCCGCGAAATCCGGCCAGTGATCCTTGTCAAATCCTGCTGCCGACTCCAGCCGATCCTTCTTAATGTCGAGGATCAGATGCCTCGCCGCGACATCAACCTGAAGAGCGCTCCAGGGAATGGCGAAGAACTTGTCGCCCAGTCCAAGGAACCCGCCGACCGACAGCACCGCGTAAGCGATTCTGCCGCGATCCAGGTCGATCATCAGCTCCTCAAGGGTCCCGAGCGTTTCGCCCATCCCATCGACGACCTTGTCGCCCTTCAATGTTCCGGCGGACAATACCCGTCCGGCGCTTGTGTCAACTTTCAACATAAGGTTTGCAACTCCGGTTGAGTGTGGTTGTGGGTCTGCCGGCGACGCCGACAGCCATGCAGCGCTGCCTACCGCCTCCGGCGGGACCAACCCCAGCCCCCACCAAACAGCAATACCAGCACCACGATCAGGAGCAGTGTGTCGGTACTCATGGCGTCATCCCTTCACTGGCGTGGCGGCCCATCGGGCCTCGAGTGATGTGGCGGGTGGATGGGCCCGGGGACTCCATGCCACCAGAGCTAAAGCATATCGGCCGGGGCGCGCAGGACAATCGCTCCAACGAGCTAGCGAAGGTTGAGAGCTGCTTCCGGCGGGGGCGCTGCGTGCCGACCGCGGCCACTCGCAGGTAGGCGTATGCCCAGCGCCAGCGCTCGCGCAGCCAATGGTTGGGGGTCGAACGGCTCGTAGCCTTCCTGTCGCGACGCGGATCGGGTAGGACCGGTATTGCAATAGTACCGGTAGGGCAATCGGCCGACTCACGGGCGGCTGCCGACCCGGGAGGACCCGAACGAAACGAGCACAGGACCGCATGTCGCGGCCCTGCGCCCGCCTTCGGTCGCGGATGTGTCTACTTGCGGAAATAGATATTGTCGACGTACAGCACCGAGGGACCCGCTGCCACGAAGAGCAGCTGGTTCAGCTTGTTCTTGCTGGTCAAACCGACAAAGCTCGACAGCGGAATCTCCAGCGAGACCCACGAGCCCGTCGCGAGTGTCCCCGCCTGGTACTTGCCGATCGCCGCCGTGCCCGCGGCATCATTGACCAGCTGGATCTCGAGGTTCGCTGACGGATTCGGCGTCCACACGTCCACGTGGAACGTCGTATACGTGCTGGCGTCCACCACGTTGGCCGGGACGGCGATTCCGTATTCGATGCCAACGAAATTGTGCAGCGTGTAGCGCTTGACGTTGTGCCCGGCGATCACATAGGGATCGACGAGTTCGTTGCTCCCCGCGCTCCAGCTGGTGCGCCAGGTGTCGACCCCCCGGTTGGTGTAGGCGCTACTGAAGAGCGATATCACGTTGGCAGCGGCGATCGTCGGGGTCGGCTCGCGAGGCGGCGTGGACATGGGCTGGGGGACGCGGCCGATCTACGGTCATTTCGGGCTGGACCTGATCGGGGCGAATGGCGGCGCGTTACGCATCGAATCT
>CAYOSX010000151.1:0-4550 GCA_964406745.1 uncultured Opitutus sp. | reverse complement strand
GCGTTTCCAGATCAAGAGCTTCATCGGCAACGACGACTTCCGCGCCATGGAGGAAGTCGTCGGCCGCCGCTACCGCCGACTCTCCGAGGAAGGGCGCCCGATGCCCGACCTCATCGTCATCGACGGCGGACGCGGACAGATCGGCGCGGCCCTCAAGGCCTTCGTTGCCCTCGACCTCGAGCCCCCCGCCCTCATCGGCCTCGCGAAAAAGCACGAGACGATCATCTTCCCCGACGGGCGCCCGCCGCTCAACCTGCCGCTCAATCATCCCGGCCTGCAGCTCCTGCAACGGCTGCGCGACGAGGCGCATCGTTTCGCCAACACCTACAACGCCGACCTGCGCTCGAAGAAGATCCGCGAAAGCGTGCTCGACGATTTTCCCGGGCTCGGAAAAGTCCGCCGCGCCGCCTTGCTCGCCCACTTCGGCAGCATCGACCGCCTGCGCGCCGCCTCCCCGGAGGCCATCGCCGCCGTCGACGGCTTCGGGCCTCGCCTCGCCGCCGAGCTGCATGCCTTCCTCACAAAACCGTCCGCCGCCCCACCGCCCGCGAACGACCCTAGCGAGGGCGCGGCTTCGTAGGCGGGCCTTGCCAATCGCGCGACACAGGCATTCCCGCCTGTGGGTTTGAGGCCCGTCCCTCACAGGCCGGAATGCCTGTGGCACCACGGACATCTGCAAATTGCGCCAGAGAGCGATATTCCGGTTTGTTCGTTTGCCCCGTTTCGCCCACGACGCAAAGTCGTACCCATGATCCCGCCCCGCCTCGTGATTCGTCTGTGGTTGATCGTCTTCGTTCTCGGCTCCGGCCTGCGCGCCGACGTCGCGCTCGCGCCGCTCTTTCGTGACGGCGCCGTGTTGCAACGAGACAAACCCGTGCCCGTCTGGGGCCAGGCCGACGCGGGCGAACGGGTTTCCGTCACCTTTGCGGGTCAAACGATGGGAACCACCGCCGCGGCGGACGGGCGCTGGATCGTCGTGCTCGACGCCTTGGAGGCGAGCGCCGCGCCGGCCGAGTTGGTCGTCACCGGCAAGAATTCCGTGACCGTGCGCGACGTGCTCGTCGGCGAAGTCTGGCTGCTCTCCGGGCAATCGAACATGGAATGGCCCGTTTCGCGCTCGTTGAACGCCGAGGCCGAAATCGCCGCCGGCACGCATCCGCTCATCCGCCACTTCAAGGTCGCCCGCGCCGTCGCCAGCGAACCGCTCTCCGAGGCCGGCGGCGAATGGCGCTCCGCCTCGCCCGAAACCGTAGGCGCGTTTTCCGGCGTGGGTTACTACTTTGCCCGCGATCTTCAGCGTCGGATCGACGTGCCGATCGGTCTGGTCAACGCCTCCTGGGGCGGCACGCCCGTCGAGGCCTGGATGAGCCCACTCGCCCTGGCCAGCGACCCCGCCTTCGCCGTGGTGAACGAGCGGTGGGACGATGTCCTCGCCTCGTATCCCGAGCGCAAGGCCGCCCACGACGAGGCCGTCGCGAAATGGGAAGCCGAACGCGACGCCGCACGCACCGCGAACACCCCTTTCCGTCGCGGCCGCCCCGCCAATCCCGCGGGTCCCGGCAGCCCCCACACCCCGACCGGCCTGTTCAACGGCATGGTCAACCCGCTCGTCCCCTACGCCCTCCGCGGCGCCCTGTGGTATCAAGGCGAGAGCAACGCCGGCCGCGCCCGCGAGTACCACGCGCTCTTCGCGGCCATGATCACGCATTGGCGAAAACATTTCGGCCAGGGCGACTTCCCGTTCTTCTGGGTACAACTGGCCAACTTCAAGGTCGGAAACGATGCGTCCGGCCAGAACTGGGCCTACTTGCGCGAAGCCCAGACCGAGACGCTCACGTTGCCCAACACCGGACAGGCCGTGATCATCGATATCGGCGACCCGGACGACATCCACCCGACCAACAAACAGGAGGTGGGACGCCGCCTTTCGCTCCTCGCGCGGCATCACGTCTATAACCAGCCCGGCGACCATTCGGGGCCGATCTTCGAACGCGCGAAACGCGAAGGACCGACGTTGCGCGTGTACTTCGATCACGCCGACAACGGCCTCACCGCCGGCGGCAAGCCGCTGCAAGCCTTCGAGGTCGCCGGACCCGACCGGAAATTCTATCCGGCGAAGGCCGTGATCGAACGCGACACGGTCGTCGTGAGCGCCCCCGAGGTGACGGAGCCGATCGCATTGCGTTACGCCTGGAGCAACAATCCCGAAGCCAACCTCTTCAACGGTGCCGGCCTCCCCGCCGCCCCTTTCCGAACCGACGAATGGTAATTCCATGACCCCAATGAAACGATCCCTCCTCGGCGCGCTCATCCTCGCGATAGGCTTCGTCGCCACCCTCCCGTCCCTTCACGCCGCCCAACGGAGCCCGCCCAACATCGTCATCATCTATTGTGACGACCTCGGCTACGGCGATCTCGCCAGTTACGGTCACCCTTCGATTCGCACGCCCCACCTCGACCGCATGGCCACGGAGGGGCTTCGGTTCACCGACTTCTATTCCGGTGCCGAAGTCTGCACGCCCAGCCGGACCGCACTGCTCACGGGTCGCTATGCCTTGCGCAGTGGCATGGCTGGCGGCCGCCGCGTGCTTTTCCCGAACTCCAAAGGTGGCCTGCCGCCCGGCGAGATCACACTTGCCGAAGCCCTGCGCGACCGCGGGTACTCCACCGCCCACATCGGCAAATGGCACCTCGGTATTCACGAAGGCTCCCGACCGCAGGACCAAGGCTTCGATTATACCTACGGCATTCCCTATTCCAACGACATGGATCCCCGCCCCGACCTGCCGCGGGGAGCCACCAAGTCGCCCGAGCCTCCCGCCGATGGCTGGAACGTTCCCCTGATCCGCAACGGCGAGATCATCGAGCGCCCGGTCGACCAGACCACGATCACCCGCCGTTACACGGAAGAGTCGATCCGCTTCATCCGCGAAAGCCGCGCCGCAGGGAAACCGTTCTTCCTCTACCTCGCCCACACCATGCCTCACGTGCCGCTTTTTGCGTCGCCCGAGCACAAGGGCAGGAGTCCGCGCGGGATCTATGGAGACACCGTGGAGGAGATCGACGGGAGCACCGGGCAGGTCCTCGCCGCCCTGCGCGACGCCGGCCTCGCGGAAAACACCCTCGTGGTCTTCACCAGCGACAACGGCCCCTGGCTCACGCAAGGCCTGCAGGGCGGCAGCGCCGGGTTGCTGCGCGAGGGCAAGGGCAGCACCTGGGAGGGCGGCATGCGGGTACCCGCCATCGCCTGGATGCCAGGGCGCATCCGCCCGGGTATCGTTCGCCAGCCCGCCAGCGTGATCGACTTGTTCCCGACCGCGCTGGCCCTGGCCGGTGCGACGCCTCCCGCCGGAGTCACCTTGGATGGACGAGACCTCCGACCCCTGCTGTTCGAGGGCGCCACCTTGTCCGAGTATCCGTTCTTCTATTACCGCGGCACCCAGCTCTTCGCCTGCCGTCTCGGCAAGTGGAAGGCCCACTTCATGACGCAAGCGGCCTATGGCGTTCCCAATCCCACCCACCACGAGACGCCCTTGTTGTTCAACCTCGAGGTCGACCCGTCGGAGTCGACCGACGTTGCCGAACGCCATCCCGACGTGCTCGCCGCCATCGCCGCCCTCGTGAAGGCCCACGCGGCGACGGTCGTGCCTGTTCCCCTCCAACTGTAATCGATGGCCGGACACCGGCCGGAAAGGTTTTCGTGAACAACCGCGCAAAAAAGCCCATCAAGGTCCGCCAGGCGACCCGCAAGGACATCCCCGCCCTCATCGAGCTCAACCGCGCCGCCTACCCGGTGCTGGCGAGCGAGAATGTCGTCTGGGGCGCCACTCATCTCGAGAGCCACCAGCGCCTCTTCCCCGCAGGCCAGTGGGTGGCCGAGGTCGGAGGCAAGATCGTCGGGGCCGCAGCCACCTTGATCGTCGATCTCGGCCGCGATCCGCTCCGTCCCCACACCTGGTCGGGCATCACCGACAGCGGTTACTTCACGAATCACGATCCCCAGGCCGACACGATCTATGGTGCCGACGTCTACGTCCACCCCGACGCGCGCGGGCTGGGGGTCGGCCATGCCCTCTACGAGGCCCGCCGCGCCCTCTGCCGGCGCCTCAACAAACGTCGCATCCTCGCCGGTGGCCGGCTGTGGAACTATGACGAGCAGGCCGAGACTATGTCCGCCACGGAGTACGCGCAGCGGGTGGTCAACGGCGAGTTCCAGGACCTTGTCCTCAGTTTTCAACTACGCGAGGGCTTCTCGCTGCGCGGGGTGATGCCCAACTACCTGCGTGACGCCAAGAGCCGCAACTGGGCCAGCCTCATCGAGTGGCTCAACCCCGATTACCAGGCGGTCGCGCGCGGCCCCCGCAAGGCCCGCATCGCCTGCGTGCAGTACCAGATGCGCAAGGTGAAGTCCTTCGCCGAGTTCGCGCAACAGGTGACTTACTTCGTGGACATCGCCGCCGACTACCGGGCGGATTTTGTGCTGCTCCCCGAGTTGTTCACCGTGCAACTCCTCTCGGCCGTCGACGCGAAAACTCCACTCGAGGGCATGC
>CAYOSX010000150.1:2004-4620 GCA_964406745.1 uncultured Opitutus sp. | reverse complement strand
CCGGCAGGGGGCCTGCCTTGGTCTTGTAGGCATGGCTGACGCCGCGCAGTTCGATCATGGTTGCGGAAGGGGGCGTCTGCATCAGGCGGACCTTTGCATGGTAAACGGCACGTCAACACATATCGGGTTTGTGCAAGGCCATGGGCGACTTGACCGGCGACCGCCGATTTGTCGACATGTGGAAATTTGTCCATGACGGGACCACTCGGCCTTATTTGCAACGCATCTTAGATCATTCCAACACGTTGCGGGGCAATAAGATTGAAGACTTGGAAGCCAAAGCGGCCGAAGGTATTCCCGCCATGCTGGAAACTCGGACTTATCCCAAGTTTACGGGTTATGAACAATCCAGCGAAGACCGCCCCTGGTACACTCGGACCGGCCGACTGGAGTTCTATCGTGATGAACCCGAGTTTATCGAAGCCGGCGAGAACATGGTGTTGCACCGCGAGCCGATCGATTCCACTTTTTACGAGCCGAATGTGATCGTGGCCCAGCCGCATCCCTTGCTCCGCCCCAAATCTCCCGAAGATTATGGCGTATCACGGACGGATCTTTCTGGCGATTCGCGACAAGCTCGCAATGTCGTATTGACGGTCGAAGAATTGTTAAAGACCCAACATCCATTGGCGAAGTATGGATATAACCTGATTTTTCACACGCCCAAATATCGTCATGGTGCGCATACCACTCCGACCGATGTCGATATCATCGCCGTGTGGTTTGGTCCGTTTGGCGACATGAATCGCACCGACCGTCGCATGCCTATGGTGTCGGAGATGTACGTGGACATGCATCCGATGGACGCCAAGGCCCTGGGTATCGAAGAGGGCGATTATGTTTGGATCGATGCGGACCCGAAGGATCGGCCGTTCAAGGGTTGGGAAAAGAACCCCGAGTGGTACAAGGTCGCTCGATTGATGTGCCGGGCTCGCTATTACCCGGGAACGCCGCGTGGCGTCACTCGCATGTGGCACAACGCGCATGGGGCCACCTGGTCGACCGTGTACGGGGCCGAGCAACACCCGACGGGTATGGCCGAGTCGCCGATTTCCAAATACAAGGCGATGTTCCGCTATGGTAGTCACCAAAGTTGCACACGTGGTTTCATCAAGCCAACTCACATGACGGACACCCTGTTTGTCAAGGAACAGTTTACACAAGAAATGGGGCAAGGGTTTGTTCCCGACGTTCACTGCCCGACGGGCGCTCCGCGCGAATCGATCGTCAAGATCACTCGTGCCGAACCAGGTGGACTGGGTGGCAAGGGACTGTGGCGGCCTGCCGCCTTGGGCCTGAGGCCAACCTACGAAAACGCCATGATGTTGCGTTATCTGGCGGCAAAGTACTTCCAACGCGTCTAACTTTCAGGAGAATTCAAAATGCCCAAACGATTTAATTGGCAGATCGGACGCGAACAGGAGTATCCCTATGATGCTCCCCCGCCGAAGCGACAAGTGGCCTACATATTCGATACCAACAAGTGTATCGAATGTCAAACATGTACGGTCGCGTGCAAAACTTGCTGGACCAGCGGCAAGGGGCAAGAAACGATCTTTTGGAATAATGTCGAAACGAAACCCTACGGCGGTTACCCGCACGCCTGGGACAGCAAGTTGATGGACAAGTGCGGCAGCTGCCAGTGGAACGCACAAGATCAACTAGTTAGCCTGACCGTTTTCGAGAAAAACGGGCCGGGGAAACCGCCGCTGGGTCACATGCCCGTCGAAGAAGATTACGCGTCACCGAATTTGGGTGAAGATGAATTGTCCCAGTCGATCGATCTCGGCTCGTATTTTGAAGGGACTCACGAGGGCTGGATGTTCTATTTGGCTCGGATTTGTAACCACTGCGATCATCCCGCCTGCCTGGCAGCCTGCCCACGAAAGGCGATTTACAAACGCGAGGAGGACGGGATCGTTTTGGTGGATCAGGAGCGTTGTCGTGGTTATCAACATTGCATCGAAGCCTGTCCGTATAAGAAGGTGTTTTTCAATGTGATCAACCGCGCGAGCGAAAAGTGCATTGGGTGTTTTCCTCGCGTTGAGGAGGGCAATGTGGCCCTGTGTGTGGAATCGTGTATCGGCAAAATTCGGATGCATGGCTTCTTGACCACCGATGGTCCACCACGAGAAGACAATCCATTGGACTACATCGTCAAAATTCGCAAGTTGGCGTTGCCCAGCTACCCGCAGTTCGGTACGGGTCCCAATGTCTTTTACATCCCACCAGTCCATGTCCCGGATCCATTCTTGGAAATGATTTTTGGTCCGGGAGTCGAAGCGGCGAAGGATCTGTATCGCAGCTTGAAGGATGACAAACAACTATTAGGGGCGTTGATGCTGTTCGGGGCCAGCCCGCGAATTTTGACTCGGTTTGCGGTTCAGGGCAATGAAGCGGTCGGTTGGGATGTCGATGACGTGGAGTGCGTCCGCGTGCCGTTGACCGAACCTACCTACTTCCGTCAACACTACGACGAACGTTTCGGAGCCTACCGGCAGAACACGGTCTAAAGGCATTTTGCATTCGGTACACTTACCTGCGAGAATCGATCATGAACCAAGAACGAATCCCTGAAAATCGTCATCTGCTGTTCGGTTTGATGGTCGCCTTGAC
>CAYOSX010000150.1:0-1904 GCA_964406745.1 uncultured Opitutus sp. | reverse complement strand
ATGGGACGGTTTCGCAAATCCAGGTCCAGGCGGCTCATGATGGTCGTCGATACTTGTGGCGTTTGAGTTGGACGCAAGCGACGCCTTCAATTGAAAGTAGCATTGCCAAGTACTCGGACGCGGTCGCCATCCAGTTTCCTTTGGTCGATGGCGCGCCTTACACGATGGGCGGTCCCAATCAGCCAGTGGCGATTTTTTATTGGCGGGCATTGTGGCAATTGGATGTCGACGCCGGTTTCCAAGATACCGTGGTGACTCGGCCCAACGCCTACAACGACTTCTATTGGTTTGCCGATCAAACAGGCCCCGTTTCAGCAGTCGAGTTGGCCACCAACGCCGATCCCATGGCGATGCAATGGATGATTGCTTCTAAAGCAAATAATCCGATGGCTGACTTTGGTCGCAAGTGCCCCATGGAGGAACTAACAGCTCACGGGTTTAAAACGTCGACTCACATCACTTCCAAATCCGGACCGGGCGACGCTCGCGGCGTTTGGCACGAAGGTCGATGGTACGTCGTCTTCGAACGCCAAGTCACGGAAGACGAAGTCCTCTTCCAACGTTTCAAACAGAACCCACAACAACAGCTGATCGCTTTTGCGGTCTGGGACGGGCAGGCACAAAACCGGGGTGGGCAAAAGAATATTTCTAACTGGATACCGATGAGGATCGCACTATGAATGCTCGCTTGATCTGTCTAGCCGCACAGGCCGACTTGGTATTGCTAACCGCCGATATGCTGCGCCCACCGAGTCATTCTTCGCCCGATCCAGCATGGTGGATGGAATCGGTAACGGATTGGGAGCAGTGCCTCAAGGCCAGCGGTCTGCCAACAACCACAAACACCGAAAATGTGACCTTGGCATCCATGCTGCGAGAAGTTTTTTCCACGGCGGGTAAAACCTCGTTTGACAACTGGTCCGACGAGTACTGGCGTTTGTTCGATGGCCCGACGTTATGCCCGATCAACCAGGCTTCGTACGATCGACGCGACAAGGGAACGATCTTGGGTGATCTGGCAGGTTTCTATCAGGCCTTCGGTTGGAACCCGACGCCAAACTCGGGCGAACGCCCCGATCACCTGCGGTGCCAATTGGAATTCCTGGCGGTCCTGTTGGCCATGGCCAGTCAGACCGAGGACGCGGACCCCAGCCAGATCGTCTCGGATGGCTTGCGGCAGTTTGCACGAGTTCACATGCAAGACTGGGTGCCGTCATTCAGTTGGCAGTTGTGTGAGGTCACGCGGTTGCCGCTGCTGGGAGCCATCGGAACCTGGATCGTCATGTTGTGGGACGGTTTGACCACGTATCATCAATGGACGTCGGATCAGCGACAACCGGAAATCATTAAACCGCAACGCGATGGCGAGAATCCCTACGAGTGTGCCGCCAATGGTCTCGTACAATTGGGTAGTCACTAGCTTCGCGACGTTCGCGAGGCGTGGACTCCCGTGAGATTTGTTTGCTTGGTCGAAATGTGAGTCACGAAGAAGCAGTAAATCAAGTGGAACCAACCAGCTTGGGGCAAACGGTCTTGAGTGAACTTGCCCGGGTAGGCGTCCGCGAGATGTTTGGTATTCCCGGCGATTTTATTTTGCCCTTCTTCAAAATCATGGAAGAAACCGGCATCTTGCCCTTCTATACCTTGAGCCATGAACCGGCCGTTGGCTTTGCGGCAGATGCTGCCTCGCGTTGGCACGGGCAACCTACCGCAGCCGTGGTAACTTATGGTGCGGGGGCATTGAATATGGTCAATCCAGTGGCGGCCGCTTATGCGGAAAAGTCACCCGTGGTCGTGATATCCGGCGGACCCGGGGTCTCGGAAGATCACACCGACTTGCTGTTGCATCATCAAGCCAAACGCCTCGACTCGCAATACGAAATCTATCGCGAAGTCACCTGCGC
>CAYOSX010000149.1:0-4632 GCA_964406745.1 uncultured Opitutus sp. | reverse complement strand
TCGTACGGCGATCTGTTCCGCAGCCCCAGCCCGCTGCTGCACCACTGGTCGCTGGCCGTCGAACAACAGCTCTACCTGCTGTGGCCGTTGCTGCTGGTACTGATCCTGCGCGTCGCGCACCGACACCGAACCCGCCTCGCCATCGTCACTGCGCTCACTGCGGGGTGCGCCGCGCTGACCTTCGTCCAACCGAGCTTCGACCTCGTCTACTACGGCACCCACATCCGTGCCGCCGAGGTCCTCGCCGGAGCCGTCTTCGCCCTGTGGTGGCACGCACGGAGCCAGCACGTCGCCGACGCGCCGGCTCGGCGAGGGAGCTCCGTGGCCGGCCGGTGGGTGGTGACGGCCGCACCCTGGCTGGCACTCCTCGCAGTGCTCGTCGCGGCGACCACGATCGGCCAGTCGTCGATGGTCTGGCGTCGGGGCGGCCTGGCGGCGATCGGTGTGCTCTCGACCCTGGTCGTGGCCGGAATCGTGGCGAACGGCGCGCTGGCGCGCCTCCTGGCGATCCGTCCGCTCGTCGCGCTCGGCCGGTGGAGCTACGGGATCTACCTGGTGCACTGGCCGGTCTTCGTGATGCTGACCGCCGAGCGGACGGGGCTCGCGGAGTGGATGGTCTTCCCGGCGCGGCTGGTCGTCACCGCGGTGCTGACCGCGGCCCTCGCGGCCCTCGTGGAGATCCCGGTCCGTCATCGACAGGTGCTGCGCACCGCGTCCGCTACCCGGTTCGCTGCTGCGGGTGCGGTCGTCGTCGTGCTCGCGGCCGCCACGATCGCTGCGTCGGTGGCCGAACCCCGCCCGCAGCCGGTCGCCGCCTCCCCGAGCGGTGCCGCCGGGCCCGCCGTGTACCTGCGCAGCGACAGCGAGCTGGTGCAGCCACAGGACCCTGATGGCAACGACGGATCCGCGGCGTCGCCGGGATCGGCCGGATCGGCGGGCGGCGTCGCTGCACCGGGTGGGGCGCTCGACGTGTCGGCGGCGGACCCGCTCGCCACGAACCCCGCGACGGGCGGCGTCCCGACCGTCGGATCCCCGGAGCCGCCACCGCCGGCACCGATCTCGATCGTCGTCGTCGGCTCGTCCAGCGGGGCCGTCGTCGATCACCCCTCGCTGGCCGTCACCGATGCCCGGGTCCCCGGCTGCGGCGTCGTCGGGCCGACCGATCCGGACACGTCGACGGTGACGGCCGTGGACTGCCCGGCGCCCGACGAGCTGGCCGAGCACGCTGTCCACTCGGGTGCGGACGCGGTCCTCGTGATGATCGGCGCCGACGACCTCGCGGCCGTATCGACCTCGCTGGACCTCGCCGGCGGCTCCGTCGACGCCGCCGTGGCGGCCGAGCAGATCCGCACCCGGCTCCAGGCCGAGCTGCGATCCGTCGTCCGTGCGCTGCGCGCCGAGGGGATCCCGGTGGTCCTGGCGGTCGCGCCGGGTGCAACGACCGAGGTCCCGGCGATGCTCGTTGCGACCCTCGATGCGGTCGCGAGCACCGACGCCGGTGTGTCCGTCGTGTCCGTCGTCGGCAACGACGGCCCCGATGACGTCGGATCCGGTGGCGCACCATCGACCCCTGGGCCGATCGGGGTCGATGCGCTCCACGCCGGACTCACCGCCGCCGGTGTCGATGGACGGTGGTGGAACGCGGCGGGCGCCGGTCGCCCCGACGGCGCCGAGCCGTCCGCTGCCGTTCCACCAGCACCCCGGCCGCCGCGGGTGCTGGTGCTCGGCGACTCGACCGGCGTGGCGCTCAGCCGGCTGCTCCACGAGCGCAGTGGCGGCGCGGTCGAGACCATCGGGCTCGCCCAGGAGGGCTGCCCCCTCATCGACGTCGACGAGATCCGGTGGTGGGCCGGTGCTGAGTTCGATCTGTCGACCTGCCCCGACCTCGACGCCGTCGCCGCCTACGTCGACGAGTACCGGCCATCGCTGCTGCTGGTCGCGGCCTCGCTCGTGCAGCAGGCCGACTTCCGCGACCGCGACAGGGCCGACGGATCCGACGGCGAGTGGTTCGGTCCGCTCGACGCGGAGTACGGCCGCCGCCACCAGGAGCTGTTCACGGCACTCGACCGACTGGCCGCCGAGGTCGATGCCCGCATCCTCGTGCTGGACAGCCCACCCATCACCGAGGGCGGGTTCTCGGGCAGCCCGATGGCCGAGCCCGAGCGGGTCGGCGCATGGAACCAGCAGCTTGCGCGGTGGGACGCGACCTCGCACCGAGTCAGCGTCCTGCCCCGGGCGGCAGCCCTCCTCGCGCTCGAGGCCGAGGTCGGCTCGGTGCGACCCGACGGCGTCCACCTCGAGGGGTCGCATCACGGCGACCTCGTCGAGACGGTCGTGCTCCCGGCGCTCGGATCCTGAACCGGCTCGGTGTCGCGGGCGCGACGACCGCCATCCGGGTCGTTCGCGATGTGCGACACTTCGCGCTGCGACGGACGGGTCGGTGGTCGGGGGGCCACCGACCCGCTCCACGTGCCGGCACTCGCCGGCTGGCTCCACGACGACCCAGGGGGGTGGGTGATTCGATGCTGATCGCGTTGCGGGATCTCCAGCACCGGCGCCGTCGGTTCGCGATCTCGATCGTGGCGGTGGGCGTGGTGTTCGGCATCGCGCTGCTGCTGTCGGGCCTGTCGGCGGCGTTCGGGAACGAGGCCCGCCGCGTGGTGGAGGGATTCGAGGCCGACGTCTGGGTGGTCGAGGTCGGCGCGCCCGGGCCGTTCTCCACGGCCGGGCTCCAACCGGCGGGCAACGCCGATCTGATCGCGGCCGTCGACGGCGTGGAGTCGGTCGCCCCACTTCTCGCGACCGCCGGCACGATCCTCGACCAGAGTGCCAACGTGCTCGGCGTCGACTTCTCGATCGGCTTCGGCCCGGAGCTGCGCGACGGCGCACTGCCCGCAGCACCCTTCGAGGTGGTCGCCGACTCGGCACTCGGCCTCGCCGTGGGCGACCGGTTCGACCTGGCGGGCCAGACCTGGACCGTGGTCGGTACCACCGATGGCCAGCGCTTCTACGCGGGCGTGCCCGTCGTCTTCGCGACCTATGTCGATGTGCGCGACACGGTGTTGGAGGGCCTCCCGGTCGCCAACTCGTTCGTGGTCCGGGGCACGCCGACCGGGCCGATGCCCGAGGGGCTGCGCGTGACCGACGACGAGTTCGCGATCGAGAGCCTCGTGCGTCCCGTCGAGAGCGCGATCGCCACCATCGACGCGGTCCGGATCCTGCTGTGGATCGTGGCCGCGGGGATCATCGGCTCGATCGTGTACCTGAGCGTGCTCGAGCGGCTGCGCGACATCGCCGTGCTCAAGGCGATCGGGTCGTCCTCGTCGTCGATCCTGATCGGACTGTTCGTTCAGGCGGCCGTGGTGGCGCTCGCGGCGACCGTTATCGCCTACGTCGTCGCCCTCGCGCTCGGGCCGCGGTTCCCGATGGTGGTCGAGTTGCCGATGTCGGGGATCCTGCTGGCGCCGGTGGTCGCGCTCGTGATCGCCGCGCTGGCGAGCCTGGTGGGGATCCGTCGAGCGATGAGCGTCGACCCGGCGCTGGCGTTCGGAGCCTGACGTGCCGTCGTTGTCGTTGCGTGACGTCACGATCGAGTACGCCAGCGGCGAGTACGCCGTCCGCCCGATCGACGGCCTCGATCTCGACGTCCACGACGGTGAGCTCGTCCTGCTGCTCGGTGCCAGCGGCTGCGGCAAGACCACGCTGCTGTCCGCGATCGCCTCGCTGCTCCGCCCGGCGCGCGGCACGATCACCCTCGACGGTCTCGAGGTGACGGCACTCGGTCCGACCGAGCTGCGCGAGTACCGCCGCCACTCGGTCGGCGTCGTGTTCCAGGCGTTCAACCTGATCCCGAGCCTGACCGCGCTCGAGAACGTGATGGTTCCGCTGCGCGCTGCCGGCCGGTCTCGCGCCGCAGCACGTGAGCGCGCCCGGGCGCTCCTCGACGACCTGGGCCTCGCCGAGCGCCTCGGCCACAAGCCCGCCGACATGTCGGGTGGCCAGCAGCAGCGCGTCGCGATCGCCCGTGCCCTCGCGCTCGAGCCCGCCGTGTTGCTGGCCGACGAGCCCACCGCGCACCTCGACTTCATCGCCGTCGAGGAGGTGCTGCGGCTCGTGCGCCGTCTGGCCGCGCCCGGGCGGATCGTGATCATCTCGACCCACGACGAACGGTTGGTCCCACTCGCCGACCGGGTGGTGGAGCTGACCCCGCACACCATCGCCCGCAGCGGTCCACCCGAGACGGTGGCCGTTCGATCGGGGGAGGACGTCTTCCGTCAGGGCGACCACGGCGACCGGGTGTACGTGGTCGAGTCGGGTGAGATCGAGATCATCCGTGAGCTCGCGGACGGAACCGAGGAGCTGCTGAACGTGCTCGGGCCCGGCAACTACTTCGGCGAGCTGTCGACGATGTTGGGAACGCCGCGCTCGGCCACGGCACGGGCCCGTGGCGACACCGAGCTGTGCGGCTACTCGCTCTCCGACTTCCGGGCGCTCGGTCGGGCCTCACCGCCGACCGTCGGTGACCGTCACCGCTCGGCGACAGCTCGGTCGTCCGCCGGCTCGACCCCGACCTGCAGCGCGCGCAGCTGCAGCGTGTCTGACACCGGCTGGCGTGGCTCGTCGGCGGTGGGT
>CAYOSX010000148.1:0-4645 GCA_964406745.1 uncultured Opitutus sp. | reverse complement strand
GCGCGGGCTTTACGCCCAGCGGAGATCGTTGCGGACCAAGGGCAGGGTGCGGATGCGTTTGCCGGTGGCGGCAAAGATCGCGTTGCAGATGGCCGGAAGCACCGGAGGGATCACGGGTTCGCCCAGACCCGTGGGCGGATTGTCCGAGAGCAGGAAGTGCGACTCGATCACGGGCGGCGAATCCTGCATGCGCAGGAGCGGGTAGGTGTCGAAGTTGCCCTGGACGACGCGGCCGCGGTCGATGGTGAGTTCCTGGGCCCACATCGAGCTCAAACCGTCGACCACGGAGCCCTCGACCTGTTGTTCGGCGCCGGAACGATTGACGATTTGGGAACCGACGTCGTTGGCGGTGACCACGCGGTCAACGCGCACGGCCCCTTCGCGTGAGACGGTGACTTCTGCGGCGATGGCCACGTAACCCCGGTGGCTGAAATGGAACGCAATGCCCTGTCCCTGGCCGCGCGGGAGTTTCTTGCCCCATCCCACCTTGTCAGCGGCGAGTTTGAGCACGCCGCGCATGCGACCGGCCGCGTAGGCGGGCCCCGTCTCCTGGGTGCCGCCGACGACCTCAGCCGTACCGAGAAGGTCCATGCGGAACTGATACGGATCCTTGCCGGCGGCGTGGGCGAGCTCGTCGATGAAACTGTGCATGACCCACGAGAAGACGCAGCTGCCCGGCGCGCGCCACGGGCCCATGGGAATGTTTGTTTCGATGACCGATTGTTCGCTCTGGAAGTTGGAGACGAAGCGGGCGGGGAACTCATTGGCATTGAGACTGCCGCCGCTGCCCACCTGACCGCCGGTAGAGAACGTGACCGAGTGGCTTTGCCAGCCGGCGATCTTGCCGTCGGCCGTGACGCCACCCTTGAGGAAGTGCAGCCCTCCCGGACGGAGCATGCCGTGGCGCATGTCATCTTCCCGGGTGGAGGTGAGCTTGACCGGGACACCGGCGCGCTGGGCGATGGCAGCGGCGTCGGCCATGAAGTCGCCAATCAGGCGGCGACCGAAGCCGCCTCCGCCGCGGATCATGTGCACGGTGATGTTTTCGCGGGGAACACCGAGTACCTCCGCGACGAGACCCTGACCGGAGGCAGGGTTTTGGGTGGGGGCCCAGAGGACCACCTTGTCGCCCTTCACCTCGGCCGTGCAGTTCATGGGCTCGAGGGTGGCGTGTGAAATGAAAGGATAGGTGTATTGGGCCTCGACCACCTTGGACGCGCCTTTGAGGGCGGCTCCGACATCACCGTCTTTGCGCAGTGAGCGACCGGCCTGGCCGGCGAGGTCCTTGGCCTGCTCAGTGAATCCCGCCCAGCTTTGGTTGGCGAACTGACCTTCGTCCCAAGTCACCCGCAACTGACGCCGGGCGGTGAGGGCCTCCCACGTCGAGTTGGCGATGATGGCCACGCCTGAAACGTGACCGCGGACGTTTGGCGTACCCTCAAGAATGAAGGCGTCGACAACTCCGGGAAGGGCCTTGATTTCGTCGAGATTGGCGCTGACGGCCTTGCCTCCGAAGACCGGGCATTTCTCGTAGACGGCGTACTTCATCCCGGGAACCTTCGTATCGAGACCGAAGAGGCGCTGGCCGGTGACAATCTTCGGGTTGTCCACGCCGCTGATCCATTTGCCGAGCAGCTTGAAGTCCTTGGGGTCCTTCAGCACGACGGAGTCGGCATTCGGGACGGGAAGGGTCGCGGCTTTCGCCACGAGTGCGCTGAACGGCAGGCTGCGACCGGAGGCAGCGTGGTGAATCGAACCGTCGGCGGAGGTACATTCGGCGGGCGCGACCTTCCACTGGTCCGCAGCCGCGGCGACGAGCATCGTGCGCGCCATCGCTCCCATGCGGCGGAGAGGGTCGTAGCAGGTCGGGGTCGACGTGCTGCCGCCGGCCGACTGGCTCATGCGCATGACGTTGTACTTCGGATCAAGGTCGGTCGGGACGACTTCGACCTGCTGCCAATCGACGCCAAGTTCCTCGGCGACAATCATCGGCAAGGACGTGCGGACGCCCTGGCCCACCTCGGGCTTGTGTGCGAAGATCGAAACCTTGCCGTCAGACGCGATGCTGACGAAGGCGTTGGGTGAGAGGCCGGAGGCCGGGGCGTTGGCGGCGTAGACTTCGGAACCATTCTTAAGGTAGAAGCCGAGGAGCAGGCCTCCGCTGGCGACGCCGGAGAGGCGAAGAAAGTCACGACGATCCATTGTGAGCGTATCCATGGTCGGGTCGGGTAAGGGGTTTAGACGCGGGCGACGGCTCCAGCGGTGAGGCCGGCGGCTTTCTTGACGCCTTGGCGGATGCGGGTGTACGCGCCGCAGCGGCAGAGGTTGCCGGAAAGGGCACCGTCGATTTCGGAATCGGTCGGCTTCGGATTGTTGGCAAGCAAGGCGGCGGCGGTCATGATCTGGCCGGCCTGGCAATAGCCGCATTGCGGCACGTCTTCGTCGCACCAAGCCTTTTGCAGCGGGTGGTCGCCGTTCTTCGAAAGGCCTTCGATCGTGGTGATCTTCATGCCTGATATCGTGGACACAGGCATCATGCAGGAACGCATTGGCACTCCATTCATGTGGACGGTGCACGCGCCGCATTGGCCGACGCCGCAGCCGAACTTGGTGCCGACAAGGTCGAGGTGGTCGCGCAGCACCCAAAGGAGGGGCGTATCGGGAGCCACGTCGACGGAGCGCGGCTCGTCATTGATCATCAGGGTGTATTTCATGACGGGTAAAACGAACGGTTCAGGGCCGGGGGAAAGCAGAGCTTACGAAGAATGGATAGACGAGTGCTGGCACCGGGTCAATGCGTGCCCGCGTTTAAGTGGTTAAGAGTGCGGGGCGATACCCGGCTGGCACTAACCGCTTCGCTTTTTCACCCACGCAACGAGCGCGTCCTGATTGTCGAGATGGGTCCAGATTTGTCGCAGAAACTCTGCTGGGTGGATATCGTGGGTTTGGAAGAAATTCCGGTCGCCCCCGCAGCCATACATGAGGCTGGGAGGAAGCTCTCCCTTCAATTTGGCACGGGCCTTGGGAATGATGCGAGGAAGCCAGCGGATGCCGGCGAGCGTGGCGTCCTTAGGCGGCAGGGATGCTTGATCCAGGATCTGCGAGGACGGATTTCCGTTCTGAACATTCAGGAAGTAGTCGCGCCGGATCAGTTCGACGCCGACGGCCGTGCCGAAGTCGGGCTCGCCGTCGTTATTGGCGTCCTCGGCGTAATCGTAAAGGTGTTGCGATGTGAGCCCGTTGGCGGCCAGGAACGCGCGTTCCTCCGGGTTGAAGTAGGAGTCGGCTCCGCGCTGTCCGCGGGCATAGAGAGCGACGGCTTTGTCATACAGCTCCCGGAAGGTAAGGGTGAAGGTGTAGTGCTTCATGTCGGGATCAGATACGATGGAAACCCCGCCGGATTGCAAACGGCTGAGGCTTTCCCCGTTAGATGTATCTCTTCTGGCCTGGACTATCCATCCGGTACCGGTCCGCCTTCGCGAGGTCAGCGCGCGAGGCGGAAATCCAGCAGGCGTTTCTCGCGGTCTACTTTATGCACCTCGACGTCGATCTTTGCGCCGAGTGCGAACTTGGTTTTGGAACGGCGTCCGACCAAGGCGCTGCCGTCAGGACTTTGAACATACAGGTCGTCGCCGAGCGTGTTGGACGGAACGAAACCAAAAGCCAGCGATTCCACCAGTTCGATGAAGAGGCCGTGTCCCCGCACGTCGGTGACGATGGCGGCGAACCGAGTCCGCTTCTTTTTGGCGAGCTCACGTTCGAAGTACTCCAGCATCTTGATCTTCACGCTCTCGCGCTCCGCTTCCTGGCTGTTCGTCTCGGTGATGCTCAAGTGCTCACCGATCGAATCCATCTGGGCCGCACTGTAGGCAAAGCGATATCCGGGCGGAGTGGGCCAGCCGGCGTGCTTGATCAGGTAGTAGTCGAAGACGCGATGGACGATCAGGTCGGAGTAGCGGCGGATGGGCGACGTGAAGTGCGTATAATCCTTTTTGTGAAGACCGTAGTGCCCGTCGGGAGAGCCGCGATAGGCGGCCTTTTTGAGGCTTCGCAGCAAGGACGTGCGGAGCAGGTGGCCCTGCGGGTGGTCGCGCAGCGTTGCGAGTAATTTGACGACGGAGGCGCGTTGGGCGAGGTCACCGGTCTCGATGTGGAACGTGCCCAGGTACTCGCGCAGTTCCGCGAGCTTCTCGTCATCGGGTTGATCGTGCACGCGGTAGATTGAAGGCAGTCGATGGGTGCGCGTCAGGCGGGCGACGGCCTCGTTGGCGGCGAGCATGAATTCTTCGATAAGCTGATGGCTCTCGTCGTGCTCGATCTTCTCCAGACGGTCGGCGTAGCCCTCCTCGTCGACGAAGACCTTGGTCTCCGGCATGTCGAGGTCGAGGCTGCCGTGGGCCATGCGGTCGGTGCGCAATTTGCGCGCGATCGTCCAGAGCTTCCGCACCCAGCCTTGCAGGTCGCACAGTTCGAGGTCGCTGAGGTCGCTGAGCGCGCGCCCCGTGGATCCCGTCTGGTGCTTGGGTGGCAGGGGAAGGGCGCGCACCTTGTCGAGGTCGTTCTCAAACAAGAAGGCGTAGGCTTGCTTGTAGGTGAGGCGCTTGCGGCTGCGGATGACGGTGTTGGCGCACGTGGTTCCCTTCAG
>CAYOSX010000147.1:0-4722 GCA_964406745.1 uncultured Opitutus sp. | reverse complement strand
ACTGGCGCGCCTACTACACGGTCAACCTCCTCAACCTCCCGCACCACTACCACAACGGCGGCGTCTGGCCGTTCGTCGGCGGCATGTGGGTGCGTTTCATCCACCGGCTCGGCTTCCACGAGATCGCCTGCCGCGAACTTGTGAAGCTCGCCCAGCTCAACCGCCAGGGCCTCCATCGCGAATGGGAGTTCAACGAATGGGCCCACGGCCAGACCGGCCGCCCCATGGGCAAGGCCTTCCAGGCTTGGTCCGCGGCCTCGTTCATCAAGGCCTGCCAGGAGGTCGAGGCGGACCCGGCCCATCTGGCGAACGAGTAACCGGCCGCACGCGCCCGATTACATCCCTCCTTCCTTCACCACCGACCTTCCACGCATGCCCACCGTCCTCTGCTTCGGCGAAATTCTCTGGGACTTCCTGCCCGACGCCCTCTACCCGGGCGGTGCGCCGTTCAACGTCGCCTATCACCTCCATCGGCGCGGCATCGACGTTCGTCTCGTTTCAGCGCTCGGCCGGGACGTGCTCGGTGACGAGCTGCTGCGCCGCCTGCGTCATTGGGAGTTGGATACAGAACTGGTCTGCCGCCATCACGGCTTGCCCACCGGCACCGTGATCGCCGCGCTGGGCAGCGGAGGCGACGCCAGCTACGAGATCACGCCCAGCGTCGCCTGGGACCAGATTTTCGTGACCGAGGACGTCGTCCGCGCCGCCGTCGGCGCCCAGGCCCTCGTCTTCGGTTCCCTTGCCCTGCGCACCTCCTTCAATCGCAACGCGCTCGACCGACTGCTCGCCGTGCTACCCGACGACGCCCTGCGTGTCTTCGACGTGAACCTACGCCCGCCGCACAACGACCTCGCGCTCGTGCGCGAACTCGCCCCCCGTGCGTCCGTCCTCAAGCTCAACGCCGCCGAGGCCGCGCGGCTGGCAGCCGACGCTTCTGAAATCCCAGGCGAGGAGGAGGCGCACGCGCGCACGCTCTCGGCCGCGTCCGGAGGAGCCCTCGTCTGTATCACGGCCGGCGCCCGCGGAGCGGGTTTGCTCAGGGGAGATTCATGGATTTGGGAACCCGGCCGCCAAGTGACGGTCGCGGATACGGTGGGCTCGGGTGACGCCTTCCTCGCGTCGCTCGTCGCCGACCTGACTGCCGGCGGGCGCTCCGATCAGGAGGTTCTCGCCCGGGCCTGTCGCCTCGGAGAATGGATGGCCACCCAGCGCGGCGCGACGCCCGCGTACGGTCCGGATACTCCTCTCTGATTTCCGGGAGGCCGCACGGCCATCCTTCCCGCCAACGCTAACGAACTTGCCTTCTGCGTTTACGCAGAAGCACCTTTTCACACGCCTATGCCCGCCAACCTCGTCGAATTCTGGAACGATCTCGTTCCCCGCCTGATTGCCACCCTTCCCGCTGCCCTCGCGATCATCGTCGGCGCGATCATCCTGCGTCTCGTTGCCGCGCGCGTGCTTTACCTGCTTGCGGCCAGCACGAGCCTCACCCGCGAGATGGTCATGCCGTTCGTCCGCCTTGTCCGCGTCGCCATCAACGTCCTGGCCCTCGTGCTGATCCTGGGCGTCTTCGGATTCAACCTCGGCGGACTCTGGGCGATGTTCGCCACCGTGCTTGGCATGATCGCCATCGGTTTCGTCGCCGTCTGGAGCCTGCTGAGCAATACGTCGGCGACCCTGCTCATTCTGATCCTGCGCCCGTTTCAGGTCGGCGACGACATCGAGCTGGCCGGAGATCCCGTCAAGGGCCGGGTGATCGACCTGAATTTTTTCTATACCACCTTGCTCGATGAAGACGGCCGGCTCTGCCAGATCCCCAACAACCTCTTTTTCCAGAAGACTCTGAAACGACGCTGCAACGAGCCCTCCGTCAGCCTCGCCTTTCAGCTCAACGCCACCACGGCCGCCAAGCTCCCGCCGCCCCCGCCCTCCGCCAAAACCGATCCGGCGGCAAAGACGGAGGACAATCCGCTGATGCAATTGCCGGACATGAAGTCGATCACGCCTTCACCGTCTTCACAACAGCGGCCGGAACGGTGAACGGGTAGCGCCGTCGCAGACACGCCACGACGGAAAAAAAAGTGCGGCGGAGGCACAATGAGGTGGGCGCTCCCGCAAGCGGGATTACTGCCGAAGCAAGTCCTGACGCCCCGGACAAAGACCTCGAACCCGGTACATGGACCCGTGCTCTTCCGTCGCACTCGAAATGATGATCCTGGAGCCGCTTTCCGCAAGCGAAAATCGGGCATTGCATCCCCAGAAGCCGCTCCTACCCGCTCACTCCTCGAGTTCCACGTTCCAGTAGGCGAGATCGAGGAAATCCTTCCAACGCTCGCGGTCACGGTTGCCCAGAACGAGCGTGATCACGGGACGCCATTTCGGCCGCACCGGTTTCCGGATGAGCCGCATGTGCGCCTCGTGCGGGAGGCGGTTCGCCTTGCGTGAATTGCAGCGAATGCAGGAGCAAACGATGTTCTCCCACGTGGTCTTCCCTCCCCGGTCGCGCGGGATGACGTGGTCAAGATTGAGATCCTCCCGCACAAAGGCGCGCCCGCAGTACTGGCAGGTGTCCTTGTCGCGCTCGAAGACGTTGTTGCGCGTCAGCTTGAGTTCCTTGCAGGGCAGCTTGTCGAACCACGTGAGCAGAATCACGCGCGGCAGCCGGATCACCGTTCGCGGCGTGTGCACGGCCTCCAGCGCGTCGAGCGGCGGATTGCTCTGCGAAAAATCCATCCAATCCATCAACGAGAAGACCCGGAAGTCATCCGCCTGGTGATGGACGACGGAGGCGTGACCCCGCGCCAGCAGCGCGAAGGCCCGACGGGCGCCGATCACATTCACCGCCTGCCAGAGGCGGTTGAGGACCAGCACAGGTTGATCAAGCACGGCCTCCATAACGGGGCTTCGACGTAGTCGCGACGCGGAGACGTGTCAAGGGGAGCGGTGTGACAATGCCGTGGCGGCGGGCGGGTTACTCCGCCGCACCCGAGGCTTCGCTGGCCCGGGTGGGCTGCAACGACACCCCTTTTACACGCACACCCGCCAGCTTCTCGATCACCCGATCCGCCTCTGCCTCGGCCACATCCACGAGCGTATGGCGCTGATGCAGGTCGATCGCACCGACCACGTCGGCGGGCAGTCGGGTGACACCCGCGATCTTGCCCACGATATCCGCCGGGGTGACCAGCTGCTTGCGTCCAACATTGAGAAAAAGCGTCACAAAGCCCGGTTCGCGCCCGGTGCGACCAGGGCGCTCGTACTTGCCCTTGCGTGCCGGCTCGTCGTCGTCGGAGTCATCGTCAGGTGCCGCCGCAGGCGCAGCCCGGGCCGCCGTGCGTTTCTCCACCCACGCCGGCGCGGACGGGCGCGCGGGGGCGGACGTCACCGGCGCGACCGGGGCGGGCGGCGGTGGCGCCCCTTGCATCAGGTGAATCAAGGCGGAGACGATGTCCGTGCTCGCATAGCCCTGCTCCAGCAGCCGGTCGACGATGCGGTCCTGGCGTCGATACTCGCCCGCCTCGAGGGTCGAGCGCAGCTTCTCGAAGAACACGTTCTCCCGCGCCTCCTCGACCTGGTCGAGCGACGGCACCTTCTCGCGACGGATCTTCAGTTTCGCGAAGCGTACCATCGACTGCAATTTGTAGAGTTCGCGTCCGGACACGAACGTGTACGCGCGACCCGATTTTCCCGCGCGGCCGGTGCGGCCGATGCGATGCGTGTAATCCTCAGCGTCGTTGGGCAGATCGAAGTTGAAGACGAACTCGAGATCGTCGACGTCGATACCTCGCGCGGCAACTTCGGTGGCGATGAGGAACTCGAAGCCGCGGCGCCGAAACTTGTCCATCACCCGCGTGCGTTGCGCCTGCGTGATGTCGCCGTGCAGACGGTCGACCGAGTAGCCGCGGGCATGCATGTGTTCGTCGAGTTCGTCGACCATCACCTTCGTACTGCAAAAGATGATACCGAAACGAAAGTCATGGATGTCGATCAGCCGCGTGAGCACCTCGATCTTCGAACGCCGTTCGACCTCGAAGTAAACCTGGTCGACCTGCGGGGCGTTCTGCGCCTGCGCCTCGATCTTGATCCACTCCGGATCATGACTGTAGCGCTTGATGAGCTCCTGGATCGCCCGCGGCATCGTTGCGGAGAAGAACAGCAGCTGCCGCTGCTCGGGCACGCCGGAGAGGATCTTCTCGATGTCGTCGCGAAACCCCATGTCCAGCATGCGATCAGCCTCGTCCAGGACGACCATCGAGAGACCGTCGAGTTTGAGCGTGCCGCGTTCCATGTGATCCATGACCCGCCCGGGCGTGCCGATCACGATCTGCGTGCCCGCCGCCAGGGCGCGAAACTGACGTTCGTAGGATTGACCTCCGTAAATCGGCACGGCGTGCACGCCCCGCTTGAAGAAAGCGAGCTTCGCCATCTCTTCCGCCACCTGCACGGCGAGCTCTCGGGTCGGGCAGAGGATGAGCACCTGGACCTGGCGTCGGGCGGGGTCCACCTTCTCGACGGCCGGCAGGCCGAAGGCGGCCGTCTTGCCCGAGCCGGTGGACGACTGGCCGACGACATCGCGTCCGGAAAGCAGGACGGGAATGACCGCCGTCTGAATGGGCGACGCCTCTTCGAAGCCCATCTTGTCGACGGCTTTGATCAACTCGGGCGAGAGCCCCAACTCGGAGAAACGACGCTTTTCCATGCGCCCACCATGCCGGGCACAGG
>CAYOSX010000146.1:0-4836 GCA_964406745.1 uncultured Opitutus sp. | reverse complement strand
GACGCCTTTTCCAGCTTGCGAGCAAGCTCTTGAGCTCCGGAGAACTCGGCCGCTTCACGCTCGGCGCGACGCTTGCGCAGCGCCTCGACCTGCTTCTTGTTGGCCTTGGTCAGCGGAGCCGCGACCTTGTTGGGCAGGAGAAAATTGCGGGCGTAGCCGGCGCGAACCTTGACCTGATCGCCCTCGCCGCCGAGGCCGTCGACGGGTTTGAGCAAGAGAACTTCTGTGTGTGCCATGATAGCGGAGGAATTAAGTGCTGTGGTTGTTGAAAGGGATGCGCACCGAAGCGCAGATTAGAACGGAATGTCTTCGTCGATGTTGTCCGCGGCCGGAGCAGGACGAGGCGCAGTACGAGGCGGCGGCGAGGAACGCTCGACGGGATGGTCACCACCCTCATCCGTGCCGCCTGAAGCAGCGCCGGCCGCGCCGCCTTCGCGGCCGCCGAGGAACTGGAAGTTCTCGAGCACGATGCGCATCTTGCTGCGCTTCTGACCGGTCGTCTTGTCGTCCCACGTATCGAGCTTCAGGCGACCCTCAACGAAGAGCGGACGACCTTTGCTGCAATACTTCGAGATGGTCTCACCCTGGCGTCCCCATGCCTCGATGTCGACAAAGGTGGTTTCGTCCCGTGTCTGGCCGGAGTCATCCTTGAACTGGCGGTTCACCGCGAGGCCGAACTGGCAGATGGGTGTTCCCTTCGGCGTGACCCGGAGTTCGGGATCGCGCGTGAGGTTGCCCATGAGGAAGACTTTGTTGAGAGAGGCCATGGCGGGGGATTCCGAAGCGACCTTAGACGGACTCTACGAAAGTGCGGTAGACGTTGTGGTTGAGGCGAAGACGCTCGCGCAGCTGGGAGGGGCCCTCGGAGGGGGCGCTGAAGGCAACCTGCACGTAGGTCGCGCCGGTCAGCTTCGGGTTGGTGACCCGCACAAAATCCTTCTTGCCGAGGTTCTCGACGGCGGTGACCTCGCCTTGGACGGCGGCGATCTCGTTCTTCACGCCGTCGATGATCTGCTCGATCGAGTCGGCCTGGCCCCGGTTGTCGAGGATGAAGGTGGCGCGGTAATTACGTTTGTTCGGGTTCATTTTTTGCTCTGCGGTTGAGGAGGTTCATGGCTTGGTCGGCTCCCTTTTCGATGAGGAGCTCCAGGCTGGAAACCAAGTGGTCTATTGAGTGATCGAGGAGATGGGATTGTTCGGAAGTGAAGGGCGAAAGAACGAAGTCCTTGAGGTCCATCGCCGGAGGGTGCCGGGGGCCGATTCCGATGCGAAAGCGCACGAAATCATCTCCCAAATGCGAAAGGAGGCTGGCCACACCGTTGTGACCACCGGCGCTGCCTCGCACCGAGATCTTGATCCGCCCGAGGTCGATGTTCAGGTCGTCATAAGCGACGATGACCTGGGACGAAGGCACCTTGTAGAACGACGCGAGCGCCCGAAGGGAGCGGCCACTTTCGTTCATGAAAGTGAGCGGTTTGACCAGATAGCGGGTGTCATCCCGCGACCGATCCCAACGCGCTGTTTCGGCCTCAAAGTGCGGATGCGACTTCCAGACCAACCCCTCGCGAGCGGCCAAGGCATCGAGTACCCGCCAGCCAATGTTGTGGCGGGTACCTGCATAGGCGCGACCCGGGTTGCCGAGACCGGCAACGAGCGAGATGGACATGACTCAAAGAACAAGCGTCGCGGCCCGCCACGGTCAAGCGGCGGGCCGGCGCGGAGAGGGTTACTTCTTCGCCGGAGCGGCGGCGGCCGGAGCGGCAGCCTTCTTGTCGCCCGCAGCAGCCGGGGCGGCGGCAGCACCCGCGGCAGGAGCGGCGGCAGCACCCGCGGCCGGGGTCGCGGCGGGGGTCGAGCTCGCTTCTTCTGCAGCGACTTCGACGCAACCCACCACCGGCTGCCCAACAGGATCGCGGAATTCAACGCCGGCAGGCGCCTTCAACTGGCCGATCTTGATCGTTTCGCCGACTTTCAGCTCGTTGACATCGACGACGATCGCCTCGGGAAGATCCTTCGGAAGGCAGCGAATGCGCACTTGGTGCGCCGCAACCTCGAGCACGCCGCTCTGCTGCTTCACACCGTAAGCCTCGCCGAGAATCTGGATAGGCACGCGGATCTCGAACTTCTCATCGGCCTTCACTTCGCGAAGGTCGATGTGCACATACCGGTCTGTGATCGGATCGCGCTGGACCTCCTGGAGGAAGGACAATGCCTTCTCGTCCTTGTCCTTGCGAAGGAGCTCAATGATGAGCGAACGGCCGCCCACCACCTTGAGCATGCGTGCGAGTTCGGGCGCATCGACGGCGAGCTTCTCGGGGCTTGTGTGCTTTCCGTAGAGGATCGCCGGGATCTGATTCACCTTGCGCAGACGACGGGAGGCCGAACGGCCGGTTTGGGTGCGCGCTGCGACGTTAAGACTGATTTGATTACTCATGGATTTCGTTCCCCCTGTCGCTCCGGAATTGAAGGCAGGCGTAATGGAAAAGGGTGTGAGGAGATAGGATCGGGCCTTCCAAAAGCAACCAAATCTTTGCCAAGGATATCTTTTTGTGGAGTTTCTTGGAAAAGAGTCGTTGACAACCACGGTTGGCGGACTGTTTTTCCAGCCCTCTTTCGAGAGCCACGTTGCCCGGTAGCTCAGTGGCAGAGCAGGTGACTGTTAATCACTTGGTCGCTGGTTCGATCCCAGCCCGGGCAGCCATTTGCGCCAGAGAGGCTTACGTGGTTTTCTCTGGGCATTTGTTGAAGGCCTGAATTTTCTCTTGGCCACTTTCTCGCCTCGATCTCCCTCAGATCAATCCGGCCTTCCCCCTTTCTTCACCGGCGGTTCGGATTTCGTCTCCGCCCAATGAAGCGCGGTCAGAGATCAGCGTGTCAGCGTCTGATCACCATCCCCCAACTGAATGAAAACGCCCGACTCCCCCGCCCTGCACGTCCGCGAGAACCTCAAGGTGCTCATCGACTCAGCGAGGATACCGCATTCGCGGTAGGTCCCACACCCGTGCGTTTTCCGGTTTCGCAGCCTGCGTTTCGCCCGGATAGGTCGCTAACCCGGCTTCCCAACCAGCTCCGCGATGGTGCCCATCGGCAGAAAAACCCGGTTCGGATCGCTACCCAGTTGGGCAAATCCGAACTTCCGATAGAACGTCAAAGCCGCCTCGTCCTTCGCGTCCGCGACCACGGCGAGCGAAGCAATCTCCGCCGATTTCTGATGCGCACGGACGAGCGCATCCATCAAAAGCAGCGATCCCGCGCCCTGGTAACGCTCATCCCGCGCCAGCCGTCCGAGCAGGGTTGCGGGCAGTCGCGGATACCGGGGCAGCTTCTTTTGCATGGCTTCCGGAAGCTCCGTCACGTCCACGGCGAAGGCCGAAAGCGTGTAATAGCCGACAATGGTGGCCGGGGCGGCGTCATCCACCATGACGAACGCAGCGGCCACATGGCGCTCGGCGTCTTTCCGGGCGATCTGCTGGAGATAGGTAGTGAGCGGCGCGCTGGCGCAACGAAACGCAGCCCGGTCGTGCTGCTTGGTCAGCGGCTCAAAACGATAGGCCATCAGGCGCTGGCTTCACGATAACGCTTAAAAGCCCCCCGTAGCGCCGCATTCGGAGCGGCGGGCGCTAGCAATGCCTTAACGAAATGGGTCGATTCCTCCTCCGAAAGCTTGGCCTGTTGATGCTCCTCGATGGCCTTGCGGGCGCTGGCCTGGAGGGCGGAGAGAACAAAGCTCGTGACCGTGGGATGCCCGGTCACGGCAGCGGCCTGTTCCAAGGTCTCCTTGAAATCGCGGGGAATCCTCGCCTCCAGCCGCGCGGTGGCGGGGACACGGGAACGAGATTTTGCCGCTAAAGTGGCCATGCAGGCACCATCCGGCAATTTGCCGGGTCCTGCAACGTTAAAGCTGCCGTTACCGGCATCGGCCTCAAACCACGCGGGGGCCATGTCTGCGAGCTCCTCGATGCTCTTAGCAACTCCGCCCTCTGACGGGATAAGGACGCGCAAGGGTGCTCTTGGACACGGAACTTGGCTGGCACTGCTAACTTGGGCGATCGGCAAAAAGATCGGCAATAATGCTGATTAAGACGATAGCGATTATTCTTTAACTCCCTGTCTGATATGCATCGAAATGCGCATAATTTCTGTTCAAAGATCGGCAACAATGCTTACAAGAACGGCGATCGAACCCGTCATACCCGTACAGAAGCTCCGGCCTCTGGAAGAGTTGGCGTGCACGATTGTCGAACGGTCTGCCCGGCTTTCGGCCAAGCTGCGGGAGCCTTTGCGGGTTCAACCCGCCGAGCTGACCCGATGGATGCACTGTTACTACTCGAATCTGATCGAGGGCCAACAAACGCGCATCCGGGACATCGAGGCGGCACTCAAGAAAGACTTCGCGGCCGAGCCTAAAAAACGCGATCTGCAACAGCTCTCGCTGGCGCATCTGGAGGTCCAGCGGTGGGCTTCAGGCCAGACCGGATCGCCCTTCGTCGCCGATTTCATCCGCGAACTGCACCACCGGTTCTACGCGCAGCTTCCCGAATCCCTGCGCCTTGCCACCACGTCCAAAGGTGGAGAAACGCCGCTCACCCCCGGTGCGCTGCGGGACCGCGACGTGGAGGTTGGAACGCACATCGGACCACCGCACGAGCTCGTCCCTGAGTTGCTCAGCCATTTTCAATGGCGCTACGAGTCGGCAGATTGGTCCCGCATCCAGCGCATCATTGCCATCGGCGCGAGCCACCACCGCCTCGCCTGGATTCACCCTTTCCGCGACGGCAACGGACGCGTGGTGCGGCTGTTCTCGGACGCGTTAATCCGGCAACTCGGCATCGACGG
>CAYOSX010000145.1:240-4870 GCA_964406745.1 uncultured Opitutus sp. | reverse complement strand
GACGGCGTGGCGCCAGGCGGTGTGGAGGGCGGCGACGCGGGCGGCGGGCATCGTGGGGTGGTAGAGGCGTTCTTCGCGGGGGAGGGTGGCGAGCGTGTCGAGCGTGGGGTGGACGCCGGCGCCGAGCAGGCCGGCGAGGGTGGCGCCGAGGGGGGAGCAGTCGGGGGACGTCGCCACGCGGAGCTCCACACCGGTGAGGTCGGCGGCGAATTGCATGAGCAACGTGTTCGCGGTCGGGCCGCCATCGGCGTGCAGGCTGGTGAGGCGGACGTCGCCGTCCTGCTGCATCGCGTCGAGCGCGTCGCGCAGCTGGTAAGCCATCGACTCGAGTGCGGCGCGCGCGACGTGGCGGCGGTCGCTGTGGGCGGTCAGGCCGGTGAGGAGGGCGCGGACATCCGGACGCCAATGGGGCAGGCCGAGTCCGGAAAACGCGGGTACCAAATAGACGCCGTTGGTGTCGGTCACCGAGCGCGCGAGCGCTTCGAGTTCCTTTGCGTCTTTCGCGATGCCCAACTGGTCGCAGAGCCAGGTGAGCGTGGCGGCGGAGCTGATGATGATGCCTTCGAGCGTGTAGGTGGGCTGGCCGTCGTGCACCCAGCCGAGGGCGGTGACCACGCCTTGCTTCGAGAGGCGCAGCGACGAGCCGGTGTTAAGCAAGATCGACGAGCCAGTGCCGAAGGTGACCTTGGCCGAGCCGGGCGTGAAGCAGCGTTGGGCGAACAACGACGCCTGCGAGTCGCCCATGACGCCGCGGATGGGAAGTGGCGCGGCGAGGGCGCCGTCGAGGGTGGTCTCGCCGAAGGCGGCGGTGCTGGCGCGGACTTCCGGCAAGGCGGACGACGGGACCTGCCACCAGGTGCAAAGTTCGGCGTCCCAGCGGAGGCGTCCGATGTCGAAGAGAAGCGTGCGGCTGGCGTTGGTCGGGTCGGTGGCGAAGACGGCGCCGCGGGTGAGGCGATAGATCAGGTAGGTATCGATCGTGCCAATACAGGCTTCGCCGGAGCGGAGTTTTTCGGCGAGGTCGGGGCGTTCGCGGACGAGCCACTGGAGTTTCGAGCCGGAGAAGTAGGCGTCGAGGCGGAGGCCGGTGCGCGCGTGGAGGGCGTCGCCACGCCCGGCGGCGGCCTGCTCGGCGCAGAGCGGGTCACCGCGGCGGTCCTGCCAGACGAGCGCGCGATGCAGGGGGCGCCCGTCGGCGCGGGCGAAGACGACGATCGTCTCGCGCTGGTTGGTGAGGCTGAGCAGCGAAGGCGGGCGGCCGGCGGTGGCCGCGCGGGTGGCGACGGTGCGCAGGACGTCGAGGGTGTTGCGCCAGATCTCCTCGGCATCGTGCTCGACCCAGCCCGGTTGCGGGTAGTGTTGCTGGTGCGGGCGCGATTCGCGGTCGAGCACGCGGCCTTCGTCGTTGAAGAGGAGGGCTTTGGTGGCGGAGGTGCTTTGGTCGAGCGCGAGGTAGGTGGGCATGCGGGGGGCGGGCGTTATAGGCCCTATAGGGCTTATGGGGCCTATAGGGCCTATGGCTTGTGCTCGCGCGCGAGCACAGTGCGCGCGAGGTCGGACAGGCCTTCCATCGACAGACCGTAGTGGCGGAAGATGTCGGCCTGGCTGCCGGTGACGGTGTATTCGTCAGGGAGGCCGGCCATGCGGAAGCGCGGGTGGGCGCCGGCTTCGAGCAGGAGCGAGGCGCAGGCCTCGCCGAGGCCGCCGTGGATCATGTGCTCCTCGACCGTGATGACTGCGCCGCAGTCGCGGGCGGCGGCGAGCACGGCTTCGGTATCGAGCGGCTTGACCGTGGGCAGGCTGACCACGCGGCAACGCAGGCCGTCGCGCGCTTCGAGGTGGGCGGCGGCGAGCAGCGCGTGGATGACCGTCTCGCCCGTGGCAAGGAAGGCGAGGTCGGTGCCCTCGCGCAGGATGCGCGCTTTGCCGGTAGCGAAGGGCGCCGCGGCGGGCAGATCGTACAACGGGGCCTTGCCGAAGCGCAGGTAAACGGGATGCGGCGCGAGGGCGGCGGCTTTCACGGCTTCGCGCGTCTCCTGGTTGTCGGCGGGGGCGATGATCGTGAGGTTGTTGATGGCGCGCAGGGCGGCGAAGTCGTGGAGCGAGTGATGGGTCGTGCCGAGGGCGCCGTAGCTCACGCCGGCGCTGATGCCGACGAGGACGACGGGGTTGTCGGAGTAGGCGACGTCGTTCTTGATCTGTTCGAGCGAGCGGGCGGTGAGGAAGCAGGCCGGCGAGACGGCGAAGACGCGCTTGCCGACGGACGCGAGGCCGGCGGCGACGCCGACGAGGTTTTGCTCGGCGATGCCGACCTCGACGATCTGCTTGGGCAACGCGTCCCCGAAAGGCTTGAGCTTGCCGGAGCCGCGCGAGTCGCTGGTGACGGCGACGACATTGCGATCGGCGCGGGCGAGCTCGAGCAACGTCTCGGCGAAGACATCGAGGTTGGCGCGGCCCATCGTGAGGCCGAGGCGCGCGGCGGTGTCCTTGGCGGCGGTGCTGTACATGGACGGGGCGGGGGCGCTCATGCGGGGACCTCCTCGAGGTGGGCGAGCTGCGCGTCGATTTCGGCGAGGGCGCGGGTGTATTCGTCGTCGTTGGGCACACCGTGGTGCCACTTGCCGACGTTCTCCATGAAGCTGATGCCGCGGCCCTTGGTGGTGCGGGCGATGACGACGCTGGGTTTGCCGGGCTCGAGCGGTTTCTCGAGGGCGGCAGTGAGTTCGGCGAAGTTGTGTCCGTCGACCGTGCGCACTGCCCAGCCGAAGGCGGCGAATTTTTCCGCGACCGGTTCGCTGTTCATGACGTCGCGGGTGTGTCCGGTGATCTGCAGCGTGTTGCAGTCGAGAATGGCGGTGAGGTTGTCCAAGTTGTAGTGGGACGCAGCCATCGCGGCCTCCCAGTTGGAACCCTCGGCGAGTTCGCCGTCGCCGAGCAGCGTGAAGACGCGAAAGGCGGCGCCGTCGAGTTTTCCGCCGATGGCGGCGCCCACGCAGATGGGCAGCCCGTGGCCGAGGGCGCCGGTGTTTTGCTCGACGCCTGGGACTTTGCGCGTCGGGTGGCCGACAAAGTGCGACTGGTACTGGCAGAGGGTGTCGAGCTCCGCCTCTGGGAAAAAGCCGCGCGCGGCGAGGACGACGAAGAGGGCCTCGACGGAATGGCCCTTGCTCTGCACGTAGCGGTCGCGGGCGGGGTCGAGGCGGGTTGCCGGCGAGATCTTCATCACGCGGTGGTAGAGCACCGTGAGGATGTCGAGGCACGACAGGCTGCCGCCGGTGTGACCGGCGCCGGCGTGTTTGATGATCTCGAGCAGCTTGCGGCGGTGGCGCCAGGCGAGCCGTTCGAGGTCGCGATCGGTGACGGTGTTCATTCGGACGGGGCCTCGTGGTGATAGACCTCCCAGCCGAGGTAACGGCCGCAGGCCTCGGCGAGCACGGCGGCGGTGTGGGAGCCGTTCATGACGACGTGGTGCTCGAAGCCCTCGTTGCAGATGTGGCGGAGCAGCTTCTGGAGCTTGGGCACGTGGGCGACGGCGCGGTTGCCGAAGGTCTTGAGGGCGTCGTTGGTGAGATTGCCCTCGCCCACGTACATGCGGATGCGTCCAGATGTATCATCCGTCGTGATACGCCCGTAGGTGAGCGGGCCGGCGGTGGTGCGGCCGTCGAGGGCGCCCCAGGTGTTCTTGACACCCAGGGTGGAACCGAGGATCGGGGCGGTGCTGATCTTGATGTCGGGCAGGAAGGACTTGGCCCAGTTGCCGCAATGGAAGAGCACGCATTTGTCGTCCTCGGCGCCGTAGTTGTTGTTCCAATCGACGAGCGCGCTTGGGGAGTCGGAGGCGAGTTGCATGGCGTACATGGTGAGCACGCCGGTGACGTCGACCTCGCAGGCGCTCGGGAGCATGGACTCGCTCATCATGCTCATGCTCGTGCAGACATTGCAGCCGTGGTTCTGCTGGACGGAGGTCCAGCACTGGATGGCGGTGGCGTCGAGGTGCTGGGCGGAGACGAAGTCGGCGAGGACGACGCCGAGGCGGGCCATCTGGATGAGTTTGGCGGGCGGCACGGCGGCGGTGCTCGCGTAGGCGTTGATGCGCGCGCATTCGGCGACAATGCGCGGATCGGTTTCGGCGAGCTTGGCGGCCTGGCCGAGGATCTCGGAAAGATCGACGGTGGTGACGCTGATGCCGGCGCGCTCGAGAATCTTCTCGCTGTAGCGAACGGTGTTGAAGGCGCCCGGACGCGCACCGACGGCACCGATGCGCGCGCTGCGGACGCCGCGGACGACGCGGCAGACGGCGATGAAGCGGGCGAGGTCGGCACGGAACGACGGGTCCTGCGGGTGGACGACGTGTTTGGTCGTGAGCGAGTAGGGGATGCCTGCCTGGCGGAGATTGTTGCAGACGGAGATCTTGCCGCAGAAGGCATCGCGGCGGCGGATGACGTCGAGGCGGTCGAGGTCGTCAGGGTAACCCTGGACGAGCACCGGCACGTTGAGGCCGGCGAGCTTGAGCGTGTCGGCCACGCCCTTCTCGTCGCCGAAGTTGGGCAGACAGACGAGTACGCCGGCGATCTCGTCGCGATGCTTGCGGAAAAGTTCAGCGCATGTGCGGGCCTCCGTGTGCGTCTCG
>CAYOSX010000145.1:0-230 GCA_964406745.1 uncultured Opitutus sp. | reverse complement strand
CGCCGAGCTTGGAATCCTCGGGCGTGAGCATGACAGCCTTCAGGCCGAGTTCGGAGAAGAGGGCGACGAGGTCGGCCCGGGCTTCGGCGACGAGCTTGTCGGGGAAGAAGTCGCGGTTGCCGATGATGACGCCGAAGGTGAGGGGAGGCATGGGCGGGGAAGGATGAATTATGAAGGAGGAAGGAAGAAGGAGGAAGTAAGGCCGAGGATAGTGGATAGAGGATAGTGGA
>CAYOSX010000144.1:0-5012 GCA_964406745.1 uncultured Opitutus sp. | reverse complement strand
GGTCTGCGTGCTGCCGCTGTTCCACATCTATGCGCTGTCGGGAATCATGCTTGGCGCCGTACGCAACGGCAACAAGCTGATTCTCTATCCGCGCCCCGACATCGACATGCTGATCAGGGATCTCGAGAAGAAGAAGCCAACGTTCCTGCCTGGAGTGCCGACGCTCTATACGGCGATCAACAACCATCCGAAGGCCAAGGAGCTCGACCTTTCGTCACTGAAGATCTGCATGTCGGGCGGCGCGCCGCTGCCGGTCGAAGTGCAGCAAAAGTTCGAGAAGCTGACGGGCGCCACGCTCATTGAAGGATACGGCCTGACTGAGACTTCCCCGACCGGCTGCATCTGCCCGGTCGACAAGACCGTGCGCCGCGTCGGTTCATGCGGCGTACCGATGCCGGGCACCGTGGTCGAAGTCCGCGATCTCGAGGATCCGACCAAGGTGCTGCCGATGGGCAAGGAAAACATCGGCGAGGTCTGCATCATCGGCCCGCAGGTAATGAAAGGCTATTGGAAGAAGCCCGAGGAAACGGCGCAGGTGCTCTACCCGTCACCCGGCAGCAACTGGATGGGTTTGCGCACGGGCGACACCGGCTACATGGACCACGATGGCTGGGTCTATCTGGTCGATCGCAAGAAAGACCTGATCATCTCGTCGGGCTTCAACATCTATCCTCGCGTCATCGAGGAAGCGACCTACGAGCATCCGTCCGTGGATGAGGTGATCTGCATCGGTATCCCTGATCAGTATCGCGGCGAGGCACCGAAAGTCTTCATCAAGCTCAAGCCGGGAAAGACGCTGACATTCGACGAGCTGAAGCAGCATCTGGAGGACAAGGTCGGCAAGCACGAGATGCCGGTGGCGATGGAGATCCGGGCCGAATTGCCAAAGACTCCGGTCGGCAAGCTGTCGAAGAAGGAACTCAAGGCCGAGGAGGCGGAAAAAGCCAAGGCCAGGGCGGCGCAATAGCGTAGTTGAGTGCGCCAAAAGCAAAGGGGGCCGAATGGCCCCCTTTTTCGTCAGCAGGAATGCGCAAAATCAGCCGCGCAGAAGCCCCTGCAATTTCATGGCGACGCCCATGTCGCCTTCGATCTTGAGCTTGCCCGTCATGAAGGCGGTCATGCCGTCGAGCTGACCAGCGGCCATCGCCTTGAAATCGTCCAGGGTCATCTTGATCGTGCACTGGGCCGGCGCGTCGTTGTTGGTGACGACATTGTTGCCCGAACCCGTGCCATCGACGTGGATCACGCCCTCGGCGAACTGGAACTTGACGCTGTTGCCGAATGCGGGCTTGTTGCCGGCGTTCTCGGTCATGCCTTTGGTGACATCTTCAAGGCTCATGGTCGGTCATCCTCCGAATTCTGGTCTCTATCTGGCGCCCGGTGGGGCTTGCAACCGACCCGGCGATGGCGGAAGGTACTTGCCCTTAACGTAAACGTCAACCCGCATGTCGGAACGGGTCGCAGACCGGCCTCGCCAACGCCTGAACGCTTGTTTATAGAGCTTGGAAGCGCCGGGCGAATACCGTTCCGAATGGCGCATGAACGAAAGGGCGATCGCCCCTGCCCTCGCAGAATGATCGCATCGACCCGGAGTGTAGGACAGCGAATGCCAGTCATCGAAAGCCAGATCGATCGCAATTCGGAAGAATTCCAGCGCAACCGCGCCGACATGCTGGAAGCGATCAAGACATTCAGGGATGCCGAGGGGGCCGTTCGCGCCACGGCGGAAAAGGCCCGCGAGCGCTTTCGCAAGCGCGGTCAGCTGATGCCCCGCGAACGCGTCGAACTGCTGGTCGACCGCGGCGCGCCGTTCCTCGAGCTGATGTCGCTGGCGGGCTACCGCATGCACGACGACAGGGACGGCTCCGGCGCTGGCGGCGGCGGCATTGTCGGCATCGGCTATGTCGAAGGCGTTCGCTGCATGATCTCGGCCTCGAACAGCGCCGTGAAGGGCGGCACGATTTCGCCGGCCGGCCTGCGCAAGAACCGGCGCATGCAGCAGGTAGTGATGGAAAACAAGCTGCCCGTGGTCAATCTGGTCGAGTCCGGCGGCGCCAATCTGCTGTACCAGGCCGAAATTTTCGTCGAAGGCGGGCGCGGGTTCGCCAACCAGGCGCGCATGTCCGCCCGCGGCATCCCGCAGATTACCGTCGTGCATGGCTCGTCGACCGCCGGTGGCGCCTACCTGCCCGGACTCAGCGACTATGTCGTGATGGTGCGGAAGAAGGCAAAGGTGTTCCTCGCCGGCCCGCCGCTGCTCAAGGCAGCGACAGGTGAGATCGCCACCGACGAAGATCTCGGTGGTGCGGAAATGCATGCGACAGTTTCCGGCGTTGCCGAATTCATGGCCGAGGACGATGCAGATGGCATCCGAATGGCCCGGGAGATCCTTCGCAAGCTTCCGTGGAACGAGTCCTGCCCACCAGTGCCAACCAAGTCATTCGCCGAACCCCTCTACGACATCGAGGAACTGGTGGGCGTTGTGCCGCCCGACTATCGCAAGCCTTACGACGTGCGCGAAGTCATCGCCCGGCTGGTCGACAGCTCGGATTTCCTCGATTTCAAGGCGCTGTTCGACATGCAGACGATCTGCGGCTGGGCCAGCATCGCCGGCCACAGCATCGGCATCATCGGCAACAACGGGCCAATCACCACGCGCGGCGCCGTCAAGGCCGGCCAGTTCATCCAGCTCTGCTGTCAGGCCGGCACGCCAATCGTCTACCTGCACAACACCACCGGCTACATGGTCGGGACCGAAAGCGAGCGTGGCGGCATCGTCAAGCACGGCTCGAAGATGATCCAGGCGGTCGCCAATGCGACCGTGCCGCAGATCACCATCGTCATCGGCGGCAGCTTCGGCGCCGGCAACTACGGCATGTGCGGCCGGGCCTACGATCCGCGCTTCATCTTCGGCTGGCCCAATACCCGAACCGCCGTCATGGGCGGCGAGCAGGCGGCCAAGGTGCTGTCGATCGTCAGCGAGGAAAAGAACAAGCGCGAAGGCAAGCCTGTCGACTACGACGCGCTTGCCGTGATGGAGCAGAAGGTCATCGACCAGTTCAACAGGGAATCGACGGCGCTCTATTCCACCGCCCATCTGTGGGACGACGGCCTGATCGACCCCCGCGACACGCGCAAGGTGCTGGCCTACTGTCTGTCGATCGTGCGCGAGGCCGACACCCGGCCCCTGCGCGGCAATACGTTCGGCGTTGCCAGGCTCTAGGAGGCCGCCATGCAATTCACCCCGGAACACGAGGAGCTGCGCCGCACCTGGCGCGCCGTTATCGAGCGCGACATCAACCCCTTTATGGACGATTGGGAGAAGGAAGGCATTTTCCCGGCCCATGAGGTGTTCAAGAAACTGGGCAACGCCGGACTGCTCGGTGTCGACAAGCCGGTCGAATTCGGCGGCTCCGGCCTCGACTTCTCCTATGTCATGGTTTCGGCCGAAGAACTCGGGCTGGTGCATGGCGGCTCCGTGCCGATGGCGGTCGGCGTCCAGATGGCGATGGCGACCCCTGCGCTCGCCCGCTTCGGGTCTGACGAGGTCCGCAAGGAATTCCTGGCGCCCTCGATCAGCGGCGATTACGTCGCCTGCCTCGGCGTTTCCGAAATCGGCGCCGGTTCCGACGTGGCCTCGATCAAGACGACGGCGCGCCGCGACGGCGACGACTACGTCATCAATGGCGGAAAGATGTGGACCACCAACGGCACGCAGGCCGACTGGATGTGCCTGCTGGCCAATACCGGGGAAGGCCCGACCCACGCCAACAAGACGCTGATCTGCCTGCCGATGAAGACCAAGGGCGTCCAGATCGCGCGCAAACTCGACAAGTTGGGCATGCGCGCCTCCGATACGGCGCAGATATTCTTCGATGACGTGCGTGTTCCAGTGCGAAACCGCATCGGCGAGGAAGGCATGGGCTTCATCTACCAGATGAAACAGTTCCAGGAGGAGCGCCTGTGGGCCTGCGCCGGCTCGCTCAAGGGCTGCGAGCGGACCATCAACGACACCATCGAATACACGCGCCAGCGCAAGATCTTCGGCAAATCGATCCTCGACAACCAGGTCGTGCATTTCAGGCTGGCCGAATTGCTGACCGAGATCGAAGCGTTGCGCTCTCTGACCTATCGCGCCTGCGAGGACTATCTCGCCGGCAAGGATGTCACCATGCTGGCCTCCATGGGCAAGCTGATCGCCGGCCGGCTGCGGCGCACCGTTTCGGATTCGTGCCTGCAGTACTGGGGCGGCATGGGCTACATGACCGAGAGTTCGGTCTCACGGTCGTTCCGCGACGGGCGGCTCGGCTCGATCGGCGGCGGCGCCGACGAGGTGATGCTGACCATAATCTCCAAGCTGATGGGCACCTTGCCTCGGCCGGAACGCAACTAGCCGCGTGCGGGAATTCAGGAGGGAACCATGCAATTCACCCAGGAACACGAGGAAATTCGCCGCACGACGCGCGCCATCATCGACCGTGAAGTGAACCCCTACGTCGACGAATGGGAGAAGAACGACATCTTCCCCGCCCATCAGGTGTTCAAGAAGTTCGGCGACGCCGGGTTGCTTGGCATCAGCAAGCCGGTCGAATTCGGCGGGCTGGGACTTGACTATTCCTATTCGATGGTGATGGCCGAGGAACTGGGCCACATCAACTGCGGCGGCGTGCCTATGGCGATCGGCGTCCAGACCGACATGGCCACGCCCGCCCTCGCCCGCTTCGGTTCCGACACCGTGCGCAAGGAGTTCCTGGCGCCCTCGATCAGCGGCGATTACGTCGCCTGCCTCGGCGTTTCCGAAGTCGGCGCCGGCTCCGACGTGGCCTCGATCAAGACGACGGCGCGCCGCGTCGGCGACGACTACGTCATCAACGGCGGCAAGATGTGGACCACCAACGGCACGCAGGCCGACTGGATCTGCCTCCTCGCCAATACAGGCGACGGCCAGACGCACCGCAACAAGACGCTGATCGCCGTGCCGATGAAGACCAAGGGCGTGCAGGTGGCGCGCA
>CAYOSX010000143.1:0-5138 GCA_964406745.1 uncultured Opitutus sp. | reverse complement strand
GTCTGTGCGTTTGGGTTCCGGGCTCACGGTCTGAGAAACTAACAGGCGAATGCTTGTTTCGCCCGATCAATCGCGGCGTAAAGCCGCTCCTACCCGCCGGCGGGTGGCTGCGCCCACGGGGGCACGACGCCGATCTCGAGGTCGAAGATCAGGCCGCCGAGCAGCCAGACCAGGCCGAGGATCACGGGTACCAGCAGGATATTCAGCAGCATGCCCGCCTTGGCCATCTGGGGCAGGCTCACGTAACCGCTGCCGAACACGATTGCGTTGGGCGGCGTGCCGACCGGCATCATGTACGAACAGTTGGCCGCGAGCGCACACGGAATGAGGAAGAGCAGCGGGTTCTCCCCAAGGCTGAGGGCAAGCGCGGCGACGATCGGCAGGAAGGTCGCGGCCGTCGCGGTGTTGCTCGTCAGTTCCGTGAGCATGAGCAGGCCGAAGCAGAGGATGACCAACGTCACCAGCAGGGGCACGTTGTCGAGACCGGCGCAAAGGTCGCCCAGGTAGCGGGCGAGGCCATGCCGTTCGATGTTTCCCGCAAGGCTGAGGCCGCCGCCGAAGAGCAGGAGGACATCCCATGGCATGCCCTTGGTCGCCTCCCAATTCATCACGAACTCGCCGCGGCGCAGGTTCACCGGGATGAGAAAGAGCAGCAGACCGCCGGTCATCGCGATCGTGGTGTCCGACACCAAGGGGAAAATGCGCGCGAGGAAGGGTTGGGTAACCCAACCTAGCGCGGTCAGGATGAAGACGATCAGCACGATGCGTTCGCCGTACGACCAGGTGCCGAGTTTGGCCTTCTCCGTGCGGATGAGCCCGGCCATACCGGCGACTTCGCGATGATCCAGGCGGAACGAGATGCGGGTGAGCACCACCCAGACGATGGGCAACGCCACCAGCATCACCGGCACACCGAGCAGCATCCATTGCCCGAAGCCGAGGGTGAAACCATACACCTCGCCCACGTAGGCGGCGAGGAGGGCATTGGGGGGCGTGCCGATCAACGTCGCCATGCCGCCCGTGGTGGCGCCGTAGGCGACGGCCAGCAGAAGCGCCGTGCCAAAGCCGCGCAGGACGGGCGTGGTGTTGGCGGGAAGGATCTGCACGACCGAGAGCGCGATCGGAAGCATCATCAGCGCCGTCGCCGTGTTGCTCACCCACATGCTGACGAGCGCGGAGGAGAGGAGGAAGCCCGCGATGATCCGTGTCGGTCGCGTGCCCATGACCGCGATCAGGTTGAGGGCGACGCGCCGGTGCAGGTTCCAGCGCTGCATGGCGAGGGCGATGAGGAAACCGCCGAAGAACAGGTAGATGATCGGACTCGCGAACGGGGCCGCCGTGGCCTGGATCGTTCCGAGGCCGAGCGCGGGAAACAACACGAGCGGTGAAAGCGCCGTGACCGGGATCGGCACGGATTCGCAAATCCACAAGGCCGCCATCAGGAACGCCACCCCGGCGGTCCGCCAGCCCTCCGGACTCAATCCGTCAGGGGGCGGCACGAGCAACGTGACAAGCAACGCTCCCGGCCCGAGGACCCAGCCCGACCAGTGACGCAAGCCGTAGCGGGCAGGTTCGCGGATCGCGCGGGTCACGGCGGAGCCTGCTTCGCCGGGTGGTTCGGACGGGGACGAAGAAGTCATGGGGTGCTCCAACCAAATCGTTGTACGCCCGGCGGGCCAAGTTCTTTGAGTGGCGTAAATCTACGCCAGCCCGGCGTGCGCGTGAGGATCTGTCCCCGCTTGCTGGCGGTAGGAGCGGCTTTACGCCGCGATTGCCTTGGGGCGCAGGGCTTGGGCACGCGGTGTACTGTGCCCGATCATCGCGGCGTAAAGCCGCTCCTACAATTGGCGGACTAAAGATTCGCGGTTATACGATTTCAAAGAATTCCCGTCCGCTAATCCGCCGTAACGCCTTGCCTTGCGAGGAGGGCGCGCGTTCAGTCCCCGCGCCCCGCCCATGAGGTCAAAGTTGTCCCAATGGTTAGGCCACCTTTCCCCGGGTGGCTGGTTGATCCTGCTGCTTGCCGTGGGCTCGACCGTGCTCGTCGCGACGCGCAACGAAACCGAACGCGACGGCATGCCTTTCTGGCTGTTTTCGCGGCACCACTACGTCACTTACCGCCCCATCATCGATCGCTGGAACGAACAGAATCCTGAGCGGCGGGTGGACATGCTGCTTCTGCAGACCCTCGCGCTTGAACGGCGCATGCTTTCCGGGTTCATGTCGGGCACCCCCGTGGCCGATGTCATCGAGGCCGAACGCCTGATGGCATCGCGCAGTTTCACCGGACCGCTCGACAAGGTCGGATTCATCGATGTGACCGACCGGCTGCGTGACGAGGGCTTGATGGACATCATCAACGCTCCGTCCTTTGCGCCGTGGACCAGCCGTGGGCGCATTTTTGGAATTCCCCACGACGTCCATCCCATCCTGCTCGCCTACCGCGCGGACCTCGTCGAGGCGGAGGGGATCGATGTGACGGAGATCGAAACGTGGGAGGACTTCTCTCGCGTGATGCGACCGTTGATGCGCGACGCCGACGGTGATGGGCGGCCCGACCGTTACCTCCTGTCGGGTTGGTCGTCCACGCAGCACTTTGTCGAGATGATGATCCTGCAGGCCGACGGCCTGCTCTTCGACGAGAAGGACCGCCCGGCGTTGAGTCATCCGCGCAACGCCTTCGTGCTCGCGACGCTCGCCACCTGGTTCACCGGTCCCGACCGCATGTGCACGGAGGTGGCGGAGCTGACCGCCGCAGGCCACAGCGCGCGGCTCTCGGGGGTTGTCGTGGCCACGCCGATACCGGACTGGATGGCCGGTGCGTGGAAGCAGGATGTGCCCGGCCTCGGAGGCAAGTTGAAGCTCATGCCTCTGCCGGCCTGGGAGCGCGGTGGCCGCCGCACGTCTGTGTGGGGCGGCACCATGCTCGGCGTGGCGAAGACCGCGAAAGACCCCGAGGCTGCCTGGGCCTTCGCGAAGGAACTCTACCTCGCGCCCGAACTGGCCGACGAACTCTTCACGGGCGTGAGCATCCTCACCCCGGTGAAGAAGCACTGGAGCCGTCCCATCTTTCACCAGCCTGATCCCTATTTTTCCGGCCAACCGCTCGGCACCATGCTCATCGAACAAGCCCCGCATGTGCCGCGTCGCTCGTCGTCGCCCTTTGGAGCCTTTGCCATCGAGCGTCTCACGGGCGTGATGACGTCGCTGCACGCCTACGCCGACCGCGAGCGCAAATACACGGTGGACGAACTGTTGCCGGAAGCGCGACGCCTGCTCGACAGCGCGCAACGCGACATCGAAGCCCGCGTTGCCCGCAACCCTTTCCTCTCCCAATGAGCCGCCCGCCCGCTTCCCCCACGGTCGCCTCGATCCGGCCCTTCCCCGCGTGGGCACCCTGGTTCTTCATCGCGCCCTTCCTGCTCGTCTTTGCGACGTTCACCGTCTGGCCGTTGCTCTCTTCGCTCGTGCTCTCCGCGCAGCAGACCTACGGGCCGGGCGCGACGCGCTTTGTCGGCTTCGACAACTTCACCTTCATGATGCAGGATCCCTTCTTCTGGAAGGCGGTCCGCAACACGGCGATCTTCGCCGCGGGCTCGGTGTTTTTGCAGCTGCCCCTTTCGCTCGGGCTGGCGTTGTTGCTCAATCGTCCGGGGCTGCGTGGCCGCAGTTTCTTCCGGCTGGTGTTCTTCTCCCCGTCGCTCGTCGGGCTCGTATTCGTTGGCGTGATCTTCGCCCTTGTATTCGAGAAACGGACCGGGCTCATGAACGCGTCGCTGCACGCGCTCTTCCCGGCTTTCGACCCGGAGTTTGCGTGGTTGCAGACCTACGTGATGCCGGCGCTGATCATTGCCGCGCTCTGGCTCTACGTGGGCTTCAACATGGTGTATTTTCTCGCCGCGTTGCAGAACGTTTCGCGCGATCTGCTCGAGGCCGCGAGCATCGACGGCGCGAACGCGTGGCAACGGTTCCGCCATGTCATCGTGCCGCAGATTGCACCGATCGCAGGTCTGGTGGTCCTCATGTCGATCATCGGGAGTTTCCAGTTGTTCGAGTTGCCGTGGGTGTTGCTCAACAACTCGGCTGGGCCCGACCAGCGCGGCCTGACGATTGTCATGTACCTGTATCAAACCGGCTTCCTCACCGGTGATCTTGGCTATGCGAGCGCGGTCGGCTGGGTGCTGGCGCTGACACTTGCGAGCATCGCCCTCGTTCACCGCCGTCTCAGCCGGCGCAGCGAGGAGTCCTGACCGGCCATGCACACCTCGCGCCTTGCCCTCGTTTTCGTTTACGCGCTGCTCATTGTTTTCGCCGCGGTCACGCTGATCCCGTTTGCGTGGATGGTCGCGTCGTCGCTCAAGAGCAGCAAAGATTTCTTCGAATCGTTGTTCCTGCCACGGGGCGACGGATTCCTCGGCATCGCGTGGGATCGGCTCACGCTCGAGAATTACTGGCGCCTCTTTGCCGAGCACAACATCGCCCGCGCGGTGCTCAATTCGGTGTTCCTCGCGTCGGTCACGAGCCTGCTCGCCACGCTGTGCGCCGCGATGGGCGGGTACGCGTTGAGCAAGTTTTCCTTCCGCTCTCGCGAGCCGCTCACGCACCTCGTGCTTTCGGCGCTGATCATCCCGGCGCCGCTGCTGCTCGCGCCCGGGTACCAGTTGCTCTACAACCTCGGCCTGCTCGACACCTATGCCGGCCTGATCTTGCCCGCGCTGGCACCGGCCTTCGGCGTGTTCCTGTTTCGGCAGGCGCTGATCAATTCGGTGCCCCACGAGCTCATCGAAGCCGCGCGCATCGACGGGGCGGGGGAGATCCGGATTTTCTTCAGCCTCGTTGTGCCGCTGATTCGTCCGATGATCGGCGCATTCCTCATGATCACCTTCCTAGGCGTGTGGAACAACTTCGTCGCCCCGCAGGTGGTCATGCAGTCGCCGGAACGCTTTCCCCTCTCTGTCGCGATCAACAACCTGCGCGGCATCTACGGCGCCGACTACGGCCTGATCATGTCGGGCACGATCGTCTCCATCGCGCCGGTGATGTGCCTCTTTTTGCTGCTGCAGAAAGAGTTCATCTCCGGGCTGACGAGCGGAGCGGTGAAGGGGTGAACGTTTGCGGATGTAGGAGCGGCTTTATGC
>CAYOSX010000142.1:0-5193 GCA_964406745.1 uncultured Opitutus sp. | reverse complement strand
CGCCGTCATCAACAACCTGCGCTGGGGTCGCGATGGCTGGATCTACGCCACGCATGGCTACTCGCGCGGGGAGGTCACCTCCGCCGACGGCACGAAGACGTTCCCCGGCATCGGCAGCGGCGTCGTCCGCTTCCGTCCCGACGGCTCCGCCTTCGAGCAGTACAGCAGCCGCAACGGCAATACGTGGGGCCTCGATCTCACGTGGGATGGACAGGTTTTCTGGACCCAGCCGACGAGCGGCACCGTGTTTTTCCACACCGTCCTTCCCGAGGCGATTCTCGCGCGTGGCAAGGTACCCGGCACCACGTCCTGGAACGGCATGATCGTCAACCAGCGCACGTTCCCCGCCATGACCTGGCCCGAGCAGGCCTACGTACAGATCGACCAGGTCGGGCGCTTCACCGCCGCGGCCGGCACCGCCATCTACGACGGAGGCGCCTGGCCCGCAAAATGGAACCGGAGCTACTTCACCACGGAGCCCACGCTCAACATCGTCCATCACCAGTTCGTCCGCCCCAACGGCGTCACCTACACCGTCGCGAAGGAGCCGGGCCGCGAAGAAACCGAATTCATTCGCAGCACCGACCTCTGGTTCCGCCCGATCGAGAATCGCGTGGGTCCCGACGGCGCGCTCTACCTCGTCGATTTCTACAACCAGGCCGTCATCCACAACGACACGCGCGGCCCGCAGCACGGTCCCGCCAACGCCGCCGTGCGCCCCGACCGCGACCACCACTTCGCCCGCATCTGGAAGGTCCAGCACAAGCAGGCCGTCGCGTTGCCCGCCGTCCAGCACGACCGGAGTGACCTGCCCGGCCTCCTCCGCACGATCACCACGCACCCGAACGCCCACGTGCGCTTCACCGCCCTGCGTCTCGCCCAGGAATCTTTCCCCAACGCCCCCGAGCTCGCCCGCTACTCGACGCCCTTGGGCAGCCCGGCGCTCGCCCGCCATGACCAAGCCCGCGCCGCGACGTCCGCAAGCGCGCGCTCCGACGTCCTCGCCGCCTACATTGGCGCGACCGACGACTGGACGCGTTCCGCGTTGATCGCCGGGGCGAGCGAGCACGCCGCCGACTTTCTCGTCGACGCGCTCCGTCGTCCGGAACAGGACGCCCTCGAAACCTTCGTCACGGGCCTCGCGCTCAACGTACCCGCCGGCGCTGTGCCGGGGGTGGTCCGCGCGGCCGCCGCCTCACCCAACGCCCTCGGTGCCGCGCTGCTGCGCACGCTCTTCGAACGACCGGAGGCTCCACCCGCGTTCGACGACACCACGTCCGAGGCACTCCAGCGCTTGGTCGCCGCGCCCGCGACCGGAGCTCCCGCCTTGCTGCTCGCCGCCCGCACCGGCGGCGGTGAACTCACCGACGCCATGAGCCAGGCCGTCGCGCGCCTGCTGTCCGACTACGACCAACCCGGCACCTCCGTCGAGCGCCGCGCCGAAACCGTGCGTTCCCTGCTCGCGTTGCCCGCCCATCGATCCGACGCCCTCACCCGCGCGCAGACGCTGCTGGTCGACAACGCCACCCCCGGGCCCGTGCGCGCCCGGCTCCTTTCGTCCCTCGCGGGCCTCCCGCCGGCCGAAACCACCGGCCCGCTCGTCAACGCCTTCGTCGCCTCGAAGCAGCCGCAGCTGTTTGATCACCTGCTCAAGACCACCGCAACCTCCCGAGCGCTGCTCACCGCCCTGCGCGAGGGACGGATCGATACGTCGGTCTTCGGTCCGGCGGACATTGCCCGCCTGCGCAATCACGCCGATCAGCGCATCGCCACGGACGCCGCCGAGCTCTTCGCCTCCGTGACTTCGGCCGCTCCCAAGAACGAACTGATCGCGTCGCTGATCGCCGAGGTCCGCAAGCCGGGCGATGTCGCCGCCGGTCGCGCGTTGTTTGCCGGTGCCTGCGCTGTGTGCCACAAGCTCGGCGATGTTGGCGTGCGTGATGTCGGCCCCCCTCTCGCCGGCATCGGCTCGCACGATCCCGCCGAACTGCTCGCGCACATCGTCGATCCCAACCGCCAGGTGGAACCCAACTACTGGCAGTGGAACGTCACCCTCAAGAACGGCGAGCTGGCCTCGGGCGTCATCGTCGGCGAAAGCGCCACCTCGCTGACCCTCCGTAACCAAGCGGGCGATACAGAGCTTCGCGTCGCCGACATTGCAAAGCGCGAGAACACCCGGCGCTCGCTCATGCCCGAGGGCTACGAGGGCCTCGGCGCCGAGAGCCTGCGCAACCTGATCGCCTACCTCGCCTCCCAAGCCGGACCTGCGACCTCATCGACCGCCGTCACACCCGCAGTTCCGGCTGCCGCCCCCGTCGCACCCAATCTTCGTCCGAAGGGCGGCGGCCGGGGCGACTTCCCGCTGCCCGAGCCCACGCCGATCGTCTGGGAACCGGGCAAGACCCGCGTCCTTCTCATCAGCGGCGGCAGCTCGCACAAGTTCGCCGAGTTTTACGGCGGTACCGACCGCCAGACCCTGCTCAAGGCCGGCTTCAGTGTGAATTACACGGAGGACCGCGACCAGGCCGCCGCCGCGCTCGCGGAAGCCGACGTGGCCATCATCAGCGTCAACCGGAAGTTCTTCGACGAGCCCGCCTACCGCCAGGCCCTCATGGCCTTCGCCGCCGCCGGCAAGGGCATCGTCATGCACCACCCGGGCACCTGGTACGCCTACCCCGAATGGCCCGAGCTCAACGCCCAGATCGTCGGCGGGGGCTCACGCGGTCACGACCGCATCGCACCGTATTCCGTGAACACCCTGATCCCGGACCACCCCGTCATGCGCGGCGTGCCCGCCAGCTTCACCGTTGAGGACGAGTTGTACTATGTGAACGCCGAGCCCGACAAGATCCCGCCGGGCACGGCGCGCATCACCTTGCTCGCGGAATCGTCTCCATCCGTCAAATACAAGGTCCCGCACCCGGTCGTCTGGATCACCGACCACCCGACCGCCCGCATCGTCGGCCTGACCATCGGCCACGACGAACGCGTTCACGATCTCCCGGCCTTCCAAACCCTCCTCATCAACGCCGTCACTTGGGCCGCCGGCTCGCGTGTCTCTCTTCAAGGGCGGGAGGAGTAATATGTTTCACAGAGGACACGGAGCCCCTCGACTCGCTCGGGGCCTTGAGCCTGTCGAAACGGCTCCGACACAGAGGAGAAATCCTCCAACCCGAACTATCCCATATGCAGTTGGCTCGATTGTCATCCGCCGTAAATTTCCCGCACACCGTGTGGCCTCCCGCCGCCTCTGTGTCAGAGCTCTGTGTACTCTGTGAAACCCGCCTTGATTGAGTTCGTCCTCCTCTAAAGTCCTCGAAATCCGACACCCTGAGAACACGTCCTTCCGCTGTCCATACTCATGCCCACGATCGCCATCCTCGGCACCTTCGACACCAAAGGCCCCGAACACGCCTTCGTCGCCGACGTGATCCGGCGTCAGGGTTTCGACGCGTTGCTGATCAACGTGGGCACATTGGGCGAGCCGGCGATCGTTCCCGACATCGCTGCGGAGACCGTCGCCGCCGCCGCGAACGAACCCGACCACGAAGCGCTGCTCGCGCGCCGGGATCGCGGGGAGTGCGTGGCCTTCATGGGACGGGCCGCGGCGAAGCTCGTCGCGCGCCTCGCGGGCGAGGGTCGCATCCACGGCATCGTCTCGCTCGGCGGCGGCGGCGGCACCGCCATCGCCACCGCCGCGATGCGTGCGCTGCCGCTCGGTTTCCCCAAGTTGATGGTCTCGACGCTCGCGAGCGGCCAGACCGCGCCCTACGTCGGCACCACCGACATCGTGATGATGCCGGCGATCGTCGATGTGTCCGGACTCAACCGCCTCTCGCGCGTCCTCTACGACAACGCCGCCGGCGCGATCTGCGGCATGGTCACCGTCGCCGGGGCCCGCCGCGCCGTCCCGCCGGACGCAAACGAAAAGCCACTCATCGTCGCCAGCATGTTCGGCAACACGACGCCCTGCGTCACCGAGGCGAAGCGCGTGCTCGAGGAAGCCGGCTACGAAGTACTCGTGTTCGCCGCGACGGGCAACGGCGGCCGCACGATGGAATCCCTCATCGCCAGCGGCCTCGTTGCCGGCGTGCTCGACCTCACGACCACGGAGTGGGCCGACGAATTTGTCGGCGGCGTACTCACCGCCGGACCTGACCGCCTCGACGCCGCCGCGAAGGCGGGTGTGCCAGCGGTCATCGCTCCCGGTTGCCTCGACATGGTGAATTTTGGTGAGCCCACGACCGTCCCGGCAAAATTCACCGGACGCCGCTTCTATGCTCACAACCCCCAGGTGACGCTGATGCGCACGAACCCCGAGGAGAACCGCGCCATCGGCCGCATTCTTGCGGAGAAGCTGAATCGTTACACCGCCCCGGTGACCGTGCTATTCCCGCGCGGCGGCCTCAGCCAGATCGGCGCCTTGGGCGGGGCGTTTCACGATCTGGAGGCCGACGACGCCCTTTGCGCGTCGTGGCAGTCCCACCTTCGCCCGGGTATCCCGTTCATCACCCGCCCCGAAGCCATCAACGCGCCCGAGTTCGCGCGCCTTTGCGCCGAAACCCTCCTCGCCCACCTCCGCGCCTGACAGTGAGCCTGGAGTGCCGCGACGCGTCGCCCCCTCTGGGACGACGGACACTCCTGTCCGTCCTTTCCGGCCCAACGCAGCGAACGATATTCACATCGGGACAAGAAACTACCGGACACACGTCCACACAAAGGCCTACCCGCCTCTCGTCGCCCTGTCAGCGCCCAACAAGACTTTGAACAGGAGGGCGCAGAGAACCGCAGAGACAGATCGTCTAATTCTTGTCCCGAAGACCAGCAGCCGGGCCCGCGGCAACTCGCCGAAGAGGCGCCCCAGCCCTTTCGCGCATTCGATCGCAGGCTCCCTGTCCTCTTTAACGGTTTGGTGCCATCCTTGCCGGGTCGGCTTTCGGTAAGGCTTCAAGGTTGCGACTTCCAGGTTCGGGATTGAGCGCACTTTCGATCAGAAAAAAGTGCTCTCCCGCAGCAATCATCCTAAACTTAATGCGTGCGTGGCGGCCGTCGGGCAGCCGCACAAAGAACTGCCGCTCCGCATCACCAAGCCAACGAGATTGATCCGCCGTTTCCCCTAATTCGACGCTTTCTGCATAACCGTCTTCCGGCGCCTCGAACGCAAAATCACCTTTAGCTTCGATCAGGCCACCT
>CAYOSX010000141.1:0-5278 GCA_964406745.1 uncultured Opitutus sp. | reverse complement strand
CGCCGCCGTCTGCTTCTACGCGACGGATCTTCACACGCGCAGCCTCGGCCACGGCGCGAACGACGATACCCTCGCACGGTGTGTGGAGGCAAAGGCGGAACTGCTGCTGATCTGGGGACGCCAGGATCCGCATGTGCCGCTCGAGGGACGCAAGTGTATCCACGATGCCCTGACAGCCGCAGGCAACCTCTTCACCTGGCACGAGGTCAACGGAGCACACGCATTTCTGCGCGACGAAGGGCATCGCTACGACGCCGAGCTCGCCCATCAATGCCTCGGACTAGCCGTCGCGTTGCTCCGCCGCCGGCTCGGCCAGCCTCTTATTTCAGCCGCGAATAAACGCGCTGCTGAATAAGGAGCGGCGACACTCCTGTCGCCGAACCCGTACGCGGACGGCGTGCGCTCGCCTGTCCCGCACCCAAACCCGGCGACAAGAGTGTCGCCGCTCCTTTTGTATCCATGGGAATGCGACAAGGGCCATCCGTTGCCTGACGGCTGTTCGCGTCTATTCGCGGTTTCGTTCGCTCGAACCCAGCTCACCGTCGCGGCCGGGTGAACAACAACCACGCCGCGAGCACCAGCAGCGCCCACGGCCAGTAGTCCTGAGCGACCCGGACGCCCTGACGAAAGCCCGTGCCGGCGATCTGCGCGCCCGCGAGCAGGGATAAGACGACTGCAGGAATTAAAGGCCAGAGCACGCGACGCTTGAACACCGTGGACGACAGCACGGTGATCAGCAACCAGCCCCCGGCGAACGACAGAAGAAACACGCCCGATTCCGCGGCCCGGCTGAGGTCCGTGGACCGTTGCAGCACCATGCCCAGACCCAATCCACTCAGAATTCCGCCGGGCACGAGCAACCCCCACTCGCGCACAAGAATCGACCATCCGGTGAAGATCACCCCCAGCAGGAGAGGCACGGCGAGTTGGGCGTTGAACGTCGTGTACCGATCGAGCAAGGCCCAGCCGGCAATGAGCAACAACACGCCGCCCGCCACCTTGCGTTTGCCGAGGCCCGAACCCGAGGGAGAAGGAAAAGCAGCCATGGAGGAAGAATGGGGAGGCCGCGTCTCGTTCAAAGTCCCACCCAAGCGATTCCCACCCGCAGCCACAGGGGGATCGCCACCAATCCGACCAGCGTTGTGCCCACCACGACCTGCACCGCCGTCAACGGCTGGCCGCCGTAGTGGCGGGCAATGACGATCGGCAGGATGCCCGCCGGCATCGCCGCCTGCATCACGATCACCCGCTTCAAGTCGACCGGACACGGAAGAAATTTCGCGAGCAGGAGAAAGGCGACCGGCAGGAGGCCGAGACGAAGGAGATTCGACGAGATCGTCACCCGCGCATCGACCAACTCCCGCGGGCGCCCGAGGTATTCGACGAGGGTCGCCCCGATGAGCATCAAACCGAGCGGGATCGCGCAGGCCGCACTCAACCGCACGACTTCCAGCACCACGGCAGGCAACCGCTCGCTCAGACCGGTCGCATTGATGATCACGGCCAGGAAAAGTGCCACGACGGGCGCGTTGACCAACTTCCGCCAGCCCTCCCGGAACGGCACTCCCGCGAGGACGAGAATCCCCACCGTCCAGATCGCCGCCTCACACCCGACGTTATGCACCAGAAGCACACCGACGCTTTCCGGACCAAACAGCGCGGTCATCAGCGGAATCGGGATGTAACCGTAGTTATAAATGCCGACTGCGAAGGCGAACGTCCGCAGGCCCTTGCCCGCCTTGAGGCCGATGAGGCGCGCCGCGTAATAGGCCACCCCGATGCCCACCGCCATCGTCACGAACCCGACCACCGGCGCGAGGACGAGGTTGGCCGGATCGCGCAGGGCGGCGTTGCCCACCACGTTGTCGAAAATGAGGCAGGGGTACAGGAAGTTGACCACCGTCTTCAACAAGCTCTCGTCCGCCTCCGCGTTCAGCCAGCGGGCCCGCCTCAGGGCCGCGCCGATGCCGATCAACGCAAAGACCGGGAGGATCAGGAGAAGAAGTTGCCAATACGACGGCATGGACGGAACCAATGTCCCAAGGTTCCACCCGCTGAAAGGCAGAAGTGTAACTTGTCCGTCGCTGCGTTTCCGGGCACCGCACCCATTGGCGGCCCTTCGCGCCGCCCTCCGGCAGGAATGCCGGCGTCACCCCATGGGCGAAGCAGCCGTGGGAAAACGTTGAACTCGCCTCGTGCAAAACCGTCACCTAGACCTCGGGACGCCCATGAAAAAAGACGCCATTCTCAACAAGATCAAAACGGAGAAGGTCATTGCCCTGATCCGCGCCGACAATCCGGACGGCCTGCTTGATTGCGCCAAGGCCCTGGCCGAGGGCGGCCTGACGAGCATCGAGCTCACGATGACGACCCCCGGAGCGATTCGCATGCTGGAGAAGGCGACCGCCGAGCTTCCTGATTTTCTCTTCGGCCTCGGCACCGTGCTCGATGCCGAGACCGCCCGGGCCGGCATTCTCGCGGGCGCGAAGTTCATCGTCACCCCCGCGTTGCGCCCGGACGTGATCACCCTGTGCAAACGCTACAGCGTACCGGTTTTCAGCGGCGCCCTCACGCCGACCGAGATCATCGGGGCCTGGGAGGCCGGCGCCGACGCCGCCAAAATCTTCCCTGCCGAGTTTTTCGGCCCCGCTTACATCAAGTCCGTCAAGGCCCCACTCCCTCACGTCGAGATGGTGCCAACCGGCGGTGTGAACCCCGAGAATGTCGGCGACTTTATCAAAGCCGGCGCCTTCGCCACCGCCGCAGGCAGCTCGCTCGTCGAGGCCAAGGCGCTCAAGGAGAAGAACTGGGCGGCAGTCACGGCCAAGGCCAAGGCCTTCGTCGCCGCGGTCGCGGCCGCTCGATAGCGCCGCGAGCGGCACGCGCCTCCTTTCTTCTTTCGCTCTACGCAGGCCGGTCCGCCGGGAGCAGTTTGGCCACGTCGACGATGCGCTTGGCGCGGCGGCCCGCTGCATCGAGCGCGAAGTAAGGATCCACGGCGGCGGACACTTCGACCTCCTCGTCGACGTTGTCGAGGGCGTCGTCCTCGTCCTCGCTGCCGCTCTCAATCCCCGTGACCACCCAGTCGGTCTCCTCGTCGAAATAGTGCGACATGCGCCGCGGTTGCGGCTCGAGCACGAGTGCCGGGTTCTTCACACGCCCCCCCTTCACGAACTCGAACAGGCAGGGCGTGAACGTGTCCTCATAACGCCGGCGAAACTCGGACAGCCACTTGTTGGCCACGCCGTCGCGACGGTTGAGCAACGCGACATCCGAAAAATGGATACACGCGTCGTACCAGGCCAGCATCTCATGATGCTGCTCGGCGAAGGAGCAGTGGATGACGGTGAGGACGCGGCCGAGCTCGGCCCCGTTGCCCTCGATCCAGGGCTTGAGCGCCTCGATCTGGTCCACGGGATTACCCCGGCCGTCCGTCACGAAGAACACATGCGTCACGCCGGTCGGCACTGCGCCCGCGACGGCTCCGTCCGTCCAGGACCACCGCTGGATCTCGCCAAGACGCGCATCCGCCGGGTCGGCCGTCTCGCGTTCCGCGAGAAAGACCACCGCGCGATCACCCTCCGCCAGACCGCCTTCCAACAGGTCCGCCAGCACCTCGCGCCGGCCGGATCCGGCCACGCCAAGGACGATGTACACCAAAGGTTTCTCCGCTTCTGCCATGGCGGGGAGTCAACACAGGAGGCGCCTCGCCGCCAAGGGACAAATCACGGCCGACCGCTCTCCCCGACTCCGAGCCGCGCTTGACGACATTGGCCGCAGCCGCGTGTATCGTTTACCGCCACCATGGCTCGCGCCGCCATCAAACGCACCGTCGACATGCAAATCATCACCGATTGGGTGGAGCCGCGCTCGCGCGTGCTCGACCTCGGGTGCGGCCGGGGCATTTTGCTGGAGGCGCTCGTGCAGTCGAAGGACATTCAGGCCGTCGGCGTCGATCTGGATTTCGACAAGATTTCGGCCTGCGTGCGTCGCGGGATCACGGCCTACCAGGGAGACATGGCCGCCTTCATGCGCGCCTTCCCCGACGGGCATTTCGACCGGGTAATCTGCTCGCGCACCCTTGAGGAGGTGCCCAATCCCGGCGAAATCATTGCCGAGGCGCTGCGCGTCGGCAAAGCCCTGACGGTCGGCTTCGTGAACCACGCCTTCTGGAAAAACCGGCTCACCACCTTCCTCCACGGAAGGAAACCGCGCAACGAAGTCTACACGACGGAGTGGTATGAGAGTCACCCGACGAATCCGGTGAGCATTGCCGACTTCGAACACTTCTGCGCGCTGCGCGGCCTCGTCATTCGCCGGTGCACCCACCTGCGTGGCGATTGGAGGACGCAGATTTCCACCCTGCCGAATCTCCTCGCCGGCTACGCGCTGTACGACCTGACGCGGTGATCGCGGGCGGGTTCCAACGACGTAAACACCTCCGGGATTGAAATCCCGCCGCGGGTCGGTTCGGGTCTGGGGCGTTCGTCACCCCTCCTCTGCCCCCTGCCCCGTTCCCCCGGGGCGCGACCCCGCCCCCCATGGATCCGTTCATCCTCCTGTTCCTCGGCATGGCCATTGTCATCGCCGGCATCGTCTGGCTGCGCCTGAACGCCTTTGTCGCCCTCTTTGCGGGCGGCCTCGCCGTGGCCATCCTGACGCCGTCCGAGAATATCGAGCGTCACGCGCTTTCCCAAGGCGCCACCCCGGCCGCCGCCAAGGCGCGCTCCGAGGAGTCGCTGGGACCGCGGCTCGCCGCCAAGTTCGGGAACACCGCCACCCAGCTCGGCATTCTCATTGCGATGGCGTCGATCATCGGCGTGAGCCTCATGGCCAGCGGCGGGGCCGAGCGCATCGTGCGCACCGCCCTCAACCTTTTTGGCGAAGCCCGTGCCCCGCTCGTCTTCGGGTTGAGCGGCTTCATCCTGGGCATCCCCATCTTCTTCGACACCGTCTTCCTCCTGCTCATCCCCATCGCGCGTGCGATGGCGGTGCGCACGGGGAAAAACTATTTTCTCTACGTGCTCTGCATCGCCGCGGGGACAACGATGACGCACTCGCTCGTTCCGCCCACCCCCGGACCGTTGTTTGTCGCCAACGCCCTCAAGGTCGACCTCGGCCAGATGATGATCGGCGGCTTGTTGCTCGGCATCCTCACGACCTCCGTCGGCATTGGCTATGCGTGGTGGGCAAACCTGCGCTGGCCGCGCGCCGTGCCTCCGCTCAGCGCAGATGCGGCGGCTAGCGAGGACTTCGGGCAGCGGCCGGAGTCGGATCT
>CAYOSX010000140.1:0-5430 GCA_964406745.1 uncultured Opitutus sp. | reverse complement strand
AGCCCCATTACCCGGAGATTCTGGACCTGCCCTGCGGGCATGGGCGGGTGATGCGCTGGTTGCGCGCTCATTACGGGTACGCGCATATCACCGCGTGCGATCTAGATCGGGACGGGGTCGACTTTTGTGCGAAGCAATTCAACGCCACCCCCGTCTACTCCCTACCCGACCTCGGCGCGCTGCCGTTCAAGGCCCAGTTTGACCTCATCTGGGTTGGCTCGCTCGTCACCCACCTCAGCCGCGAGCGTTGGCTCGCGACGCTCGATTGCCTGATCAAGTGGACCCGTGAGTGCGGGGTCATCGTGTTCACCACCCAAGGGCGCACCGTCTCCAGTCTCCTTGCCCGCGGTCGCCGCAACGTCGCCGAGAATATCGACAAGGCCACCCTGCTGGCCGAATACGCCAAAGAGGGCTTCGCTTACCAACGGTACTTCGAATGCCCGCTTGAGGAAGACTACGGCCTTGCCCTCACCTCGCCGGATTGGGTCATGCGCGCCGTACAACGCCATCCCGATGTCATCATCCGCGCCTACCTCGAGGAGGCCTGGGGCATGCAGGACGTGGTTATTCTCTACAAGAAAGCAGGGCATTTTGAGCCGATTCTCGATGGGCCGGAGGCGATGTTGGGGAAGCGAGGCGTCGAGGCCACCGCCAAGAAGCGTTGGTGGTGAAAGGGACGGTGATCCCTTGGCCGCAGTTTAGGTTCTTGCTCGCTGGGTTGGGTGGCAGGGCGGCTTGCGTACGCGTAACGGCGGCAGAAGTGCCGCCGTTCCTTTGCGGCAAAGATCGGTCGCGGACAATTGGCTTCACATCGTTTCGGCCGGCGTCTTGATCGAAAACGCCCATGACGTCCGATCATCCGGAATCGGCTGAGCTCCTTCAACGCGTACGCCAGCAACTTATCCTGGCTCAAGTGCGCATCATGGAACTCGAGGACGTCCGCGACGAGCTGACTCCCCGGCTCGCCCAAGTCGAAGCTCTGCTCTCCGCCGCCCAAACGCTTGCCGACCAAAAGCTGGACGAGGCGGCCCACCTCGCCGCCGTGCGCGACGACCTCCAGGCGCAGCTGCAGCACCTGCGCCATGTGCAGCATGTGACGAACAATGCCCTGGAAACCGCCCGCGAACGCGCTACCTCCGCCGAGGGAACCCTCGCTCAGGAACGCCAGGTCTCGGGTGCCCTCCGCGCCCAATGCGATGCGCTCACCGCGACCGTTTCCTCCCTCGAAGCACGCACCCGGGAACTCGATCGACAGCTGGCCGACTCCCGCGAGGTTTCCGTCCAACGCGCCGAACGCATCCGTCAACTCGACGCCGAACTGCGCGCCATGAAGTCATCCCGCAGCTGGCGCTGGACGGCATGGCTGCGCTCCCTCGAACGCGCATTCCGCCGCTCGCCGTGACCCGGCCCCTCGCCTCACGCCTCCACGGCGAACTCGAGTCGCCCCGGCCCCTGCGAGCGCACGCGGGCAACGTCCACCTCGTCGGTTGGTGCCTCGATGAGGACGCAATCCTTCCGCCGTCCATGCGCCTGCGCACGGAGGTTGGCATTCTTCCGCAGACTACCCGTTCGGAGCGGACGGATGTTCCCCTCCTTTTCCCCCAGGCCAGCGCGTCCCATCAATGCGGGTTTGAAATCAAGGGACGCCTTCCGGCCGGTGTTCATCTTGCCCATCTCGAGGCACAAGGAGGCGAGGGCTCGTGGCGAATCTTCAAATCCTTCACCCTGGCCGTTGAAGAACGCCCCTTCGCCGCGGCGGTCGAGTCTCCGGTTTCAACCGGCACCGTGAGCGAGCGGCTTCACGTGGAAGGCTGGGCCATCGATCCTGCACGGGAGGCGTCGGGGATTTCCTTGCGGTACGGACATCAGGAGATCGCTTGCGAACACGGACTGATGCGGGACGACGTGCCGGCGATGTTTCCAGACACGCCTCACGCCGTTCGCTCCGGCTTTCGCTCGTCGACGATCCTCTCCGCCGGGATGGGCCCGCTCCGCATCAAAGCCCGTTTCGCCGACGGCTCCGTTGCCATCGCGCGCACCGACGTTCAGATCGAGATCGAGTGCGACGAAAACCACGAGGCGTCGCTCAATCTCCACGCCGGTCGCATTCCGCTCCCCGGCTACGAACGCCGCGCGCCGACACCTGCGGCACACGCGGATTCGCCGCTCAAGGTGCTCTTTGTCCTGCATGGCGATTTCACCGCCAACAGCACGCTCCAGGCCTGCGCCCTGGCTAACGAGCTCGCCGACGCCGGCCACGCGTGCGTGATTGCCGTCCCACGTGACGTCGAGACGCTCCGCCATCAGGCTTCCCCCCGGTTCCGCGCCTGCCTTCACGACGAGGCGATCCGGCATGGCGGCGGTTTTGCCGACGGACAGGGTCCTGACGTCATCCACGCCTGGACCACGCGCGAGCGTATTCGTTCGGTGGTGACTGATATCCGGGAACGTCACGGCGGCCGCCTTTGCATCCAACTCGAGGACAACGAGCACGCCATCCTGGCCCACGCGGCCGGCCGCGCCTACGAAGAACTCGCCGGGCTCTCGGATCCCGCGCTGACCGACATCGTGACGCCCGAGCTTTCGCACCCGCGCCACAGCGCCGATTTTCTCGCGGCGGCGGACGGCGTCACGGTGATCGTTGACCGGCTGCGGGAGTTTGTTCCGCCCGACAAGCCGTGCGTGACCCTCTGGCCGGCTGCCGATGCTCGTTATTTTTTCCCACGACCCGTTCCTGCCGAGTTCCGCGCGTTGCTGGCCTTCGCTCCTGAGACCACGTTTCTCTTCTACCACGGCAACGTTCACGCGGCCAACGCCTCCGAGATGCGGGAACTCTACGCCGCGGTCGCCCGGCTGAATGCGGACGGCGTTCCGGTCTGCCTGATCCGTGCCGGGGTCGATCAGGTTTCCTTACTGGAGCCCGCCCTCGCCACCGAGGTGAAGCCGCACGTGCTCAACCTCGGCCAGATCCTCAACCACCGCCATCTCCCCCCGCTCATGGCCCTCGCCGACATCTTCGTGCAACCCGGGGAGGCCGACGCCTTCAACAACTACCGTTTCCCTTCCAAGCTCCCCGAGTTCTTTTCGATCGGGCGACCCGTCGTCCTTCCCCGCGCCAACCTCGGGTCAGCCCTCGTTCACGGGGAGGACGCTTATGTCGTCGACCGCGCCGACGCCGACGGGATTGCGAACGCCGTCCGCGCCTTGCGCAATGACCCTGCGCTTGCCGCCCGGCTGGGGGCGCGGGCGGCGGCCTTTGCGAATGATCGTCTCAGCTGGCGCCAGAGTGCCGCGACGCTTGCCAACTTCTACGAGCGCCTGACACGGTGCTGATTCCATGCTTGGATCCATGCAGCGCATCGCCGTGACCGGCGGACGGGGCCGTCTCGCCTCGCTCATCGCCGATTACCTCGCTCCTCCCTCCCACCGCCTGATGTTGTTCTCGCGAACACCCGGCCAGGGATTCCGTGCCCTGGAGGACCTTGCACGCCCTGAGGCCCTCGCTGAAACGGATGTCATTCTGCATCTCGCCTGGAGCTCTTTGCCGGCCACTTCGGAACAAACCCCCGGCATCGAGCAGAGCCACGACCTCCCGTATCTGGAAAACCTGCTGGACACGCTCGCACGGACGCCCGGCGCCCAGTCGCGTCACTTTGTTTTTTTCTCCTCCGGCGGCACCGTCTACGGAAACGCCCCCGGGCGCCCAAATATCGAGAATGATCCCTGCGCGCCGATCGGCCGCTACGGGCGCGCCAAACGCGAGGCCGAGCTCATCGTCGAGCGTTTCGCCCGCGAACACGCAGTGCCCTGCACGATCCTGCGCATCGCCAACCCGTACGGTTATCCCGTTCCCAAGAGCCGCGCCCAAGGGCTGATTCCGCACGCGCTCCGATGCGCGACCGAAGGACAACCGCTTTCACTTTGGGGCGACGGCACCGCTCGCAAGGATTTCCTCTACTACACCGACTTCCTCTCGGGCCTCGCGGCGGTGTTGCAGCAGCGTCTGACTGGAACCTTCAATCTCGGCGCCGGCGAATCCCACCAGGTGCGTGAGGTCCTCGGCCTGGTCGAGAATCAGACCGGAACCTCCATCAACCTCCGCCTCTCTCCGGCGCCCAGCTGGGACGTGCACGACAGTCGTCTGGATTGCACCCGTCTCGCAGAGGCGTCGGGCTGGCGTCCGCTGGTCTCACTGGAAGAAGGCATCCGCCGCGCCGCGGCCGGTTACGCGAGTCATTGAGCGACCAATGAAGCCGCACGACGCGCGCCCGGGTTCAAGCCGTCCCGCCCTCATCGGGTTTGGACTCCTGATGATCCTCGCCTTGTGGACGCTCAGCCGCGGCTGGGAAGCGTCCATCATGGATCGGCACGATTTCCGGCAGATCCAGACGGCGTTCAGCATCCAGTGGCTGAAGGAGACCGGCTTTCAGGCAGCCTACGAAACCCCGCTCTTTGGCCCGCCCTGGTCGATCCCGATGGAGTTCCCGGTTTACCAGGGGCTGGTGGCCGCTGTCTCGTCGTTGCTGGGCACCGGGCTCGAACCCGCGGGACGCGGAGTTAGCGTCGTTTTCCTCCTCCTCATGCTGCCCGCGGTGTTCCTGCTCGCAGGGCAACTCGGCCTGCGAGGCCGCCATCGTCTTTGGCCGGTCGCCACCACGCTGCTCGCGCCCATCTATCTGTTCTACGGGCGCACGGTCATGATCGAGACGACAGCCGCGTCCCTGTCGGTCTGGTTCATGTACGGGCTCGTGCGCACGGTGCGAGAGCGTCATCCCGGCTACGCGGTCCTCGCCACCCTTTGTGCAACGGGCGCCGCACTCGCGAAAATCACCACGTTCCTCGCCTTCGTGCCCGCGGCTGGGCTGGCGATCTGGTGGTTCGGCGCCACCTCGTGGCGCGATCGACAGGCCGCACCCGCCGCGCGCGCAACCACCCTTCTTCTCATTGCGATTCCCTTCGTGACCGCGCTCGTGGCGACTCTTTGGTGGGTGGGGTTCTCCGATCGGCTCAAGGGCGCCAACCCGTTCGCCGACTTCCTGACGTCGGAGGCGCTTTCCCCCTGGAACTGGGGCACCTGGGATCAGCGTTTCGATCCCGGCTTCTGGGCGGAGATCGCCCACAGCCTCAAAGGCTACGTTTTCAGCCCCGCCTCCCTCACCGCCCTCGCCGTCGCGCTCGCCTGCTGCACCCGCGCCACACGCTGGATGACCGCCCTGACCTTCGGTCTCTTCCTCGCCGGCCCCCTGTTCTTCGCCAATTTGTATTGGCGCCACGACTACTACTTCTGCGCCAATGCCGTCTTCCTGTTGTTCGCCGCCGGGTTCGTGCTCGCGGACGCCACGAAGAACCCGGCTCTTCCCGTCGCACTACGACGGCTTCTCCCGCTGCTCTTTTTTGCAGGGCAATGGTTCGGTTATCAGGCAAACTTCG
>CAYOSX010000139.1:0-5449 GCA_964406745.1 uncultured Opitutus sp. | reverse complement strand
TGCATCTCTCGGGCGGCCCCGGCAACGGAGGCGTGCTCGAGCCGCTGCAGGCCAACCCCACCATCATCGAGGACAACTGCTTCATCGGCGCGCGCTCGGAAGTGGTCGAGGGCGTCATCGTCGAAACCGGCGCCGTGCTGGCGATGGGCGTCTTCATCTCCGCCACCACCAAGATCGTCGACCGCCACAGCGGCCAGATCCATATCGGCCGCGTGCCGGCCTATTCGGTCGTCGTCCCCGGCAACCTGCCCGGCGGCCCCGACCGCCCCTCGACCTACTGCGCCGTCATCGTCAAGACCGTCGACGAACGCACCCGCTCCAAGACCTCGATCAACGATCTGCTGCGGGATTAGCAAAGTCTCCCTCTCCCCGTGCAACGGGGAGAAGGTGTGGCCCATCGCACAAGCGGTGGGAGGGTGAGAGGCAGCATCGCCTGCTGCGTCGCCCCTCACCCGCTCGCGTGCGCTCGCCCTCTCTCCCCGCAAGCGGGGAGAGGTGAAGAACACTACGCCGTTGCTCGCACTTCCCCTCCGCACCAACCTCTATATAGTGCCGCGCAAATGCCCGACCATGCCAAATCCGGCGGCCCGAACGCCGTCTCCCTCGCCCAGGCGATGATCCGCTGCCCGTCCGTGACGCCCGACGAAGCGGGCGTGCTGGGCGTGCTGGCGCAGGCGCTGGAAAGTGCCGGCTTCGCCACGCGCCGCATGGATTTCGCCGCGCCCGGCACGCCGGACATCGCCAATCTCTACGCCAGCATCGGCAGCGGCAGCCCGCATTTCTGCTTCGCCGGCCATGTCGACGTCGTGCCGGTGGGCGATCTCAAGGCCTGGACGGTCGATCCCTTCGCCGCCGACATCGTCGACGGCACGCTCTATGGCCGCGGCGCCGCCGACATGAAGGCCGCCATCGCCGCCTTCGTCGCCGCCGCGGCGCAGTACCGTGCCCAGCACGGCGGCAAGGGGACGATCTCGCTGCTGATCACCGGCGACGAGGAAGGTCCCGCCATCAACGGCACGAAGAAGATGCTCGAGGCGCTGGCGGGCGAAGGCGTGCGCTTCGACGCCTGCGTGGTGGGCGAGCCAACCAACAAGGCGCGCTTCGGCGACATGATGAAGATCGGCCGTCGCGGCTCGATGACCGGTCATCTGACGGTCCATGGCGTGCAGGGCCATATCGCCTATCCGCATCTGGCCGACAACCCGGTGCACCGGCTGGCCCGCATGATGGCGGCGCTGATCGAGACGCCGCTCGACCAGGGCACCGAATTCTTCGAGGCCTCCTCGCTGCAGTTCTACACCGCCGATGTCGGCAACCCGACCAACAACCTGATCCCGGCCCAGGCGAAGGCCTCGTTCAACATCCGTTTCAACGACCTGCACACGTCGAGTTCCCTCGAGGCCGGCATCCGCCGGAAGCTCGACGCGATCGGCGGCCGCTACGATCTGGAAATCTCGGTTTCCGGCGAGGCCTTCTTCACCGCACCCGGCCCGCTCTCGACGTTGCTGGCCGGCGCGGTCAACGAAGTCACCGGCCGGCAGCCCGAGCTTTCCACCACCGGCGGCACTTCGGACGCCCGCTTCATCCGCAGCTACTGCCCGGTGGTCGAGTTCGGCCTGGTCGGCCAGACCATGCACAAGGTCGACGAACGCGCCGCCCTTGCCGACATCGCCGCCCTGCAGGAAGTCTACCGCCTGGCGCTGGAGCGCTTCTTCGCCCCCAGCTCGGCGTTCGCCGCATGATGTCGCCGCGCGAGCTGGCGCTGGGCATGGTCGGCGCGTGGCGGCTGCTGCGCAACGACGCCAGCGGCGTGCAGTATTTCGAAGGCTCGCTCGACGCCGCGCGCCGCTCTTTCTGGGTCATGCTGCTGCTGGTGCCGGTCGACGCGGTGCAGTCGCTGATGCATCTCGACATGCTGGGCGTCGAGCGCGCCGGCACGCGCGAGCTGGTGCTGCTGGCGCTGGCCTACCTGATCGGCTGGCTCTATTTTCCCGTCATCGTGCTGCGGGTCGCCACCGCCACCGGCAAGCTGCGCGAATTCCCGGGCTGGCTCGCCGCCTTCAACTACGCGCAAATCCTCGTCTACGGCCTGTCGGTCGGCGCCATCGCGCTGGCCTCGATCCTGCCCAGCGCGCTGCGGCCGCTGGTCGGGCTGACGATGCTGGTGCTGTTCGCGCTGCTGCATTTCCGGCTGCTGCGCCACATGATGGGATTCGCGCCGCCGCAGGCCGGCATGCTGGTGTTCGCCAATATCAGCCTCGACATCGCCCTCAGCCTGACCCTGCCCTGGCTGCTGCTCCACGGAACGCAGGCGGCCTGAGAGCAAACGTGCCGGCTACTGCGTCAGCTCGCCGCTCCAGCGGCAGCCCATCCGGCTGTCGGTGACGACCAGCGTGCCGGGCTTGCGGGAAAGATCGGCGACGATGACGAACTGGTCGCCGCCGATCTGCACCGTGCCGTTCTGGTAGACCTTGGCGCCGGCGGGCTTCATCTTCGCCTTGACGCCGCCGGCGCCGACCACGAGGGCATCCTTTGCGGTCACCGTCAGCGTGTGTTCGCGGCGCAGCGCGGTGTCCAGCCGCATGCACACGCCGATGTTCTTGGCCTCCGGCTCGAGCCGGGCCTTGTAGGTTCCCGTCTGCTGGGCAACCGCCAGCGACGGCAGCGACACGAGGCCGGCAATCGCCAGCATTACCATTCGACGCATCGTGTTTCTCCTTTTGTGCCTCTATGTCCGCGGACTGCCGCGTTCTCGCCATTCAGCCGTTGCCTACCGCGCCTGCGACGTTTCCAGCATCGGCGGCTGCTTGTGCCATCTGTAGCCCGCGCGCGCCCTGTCGTAGCCATACTGGTACAGCGCCTTCATGAAGACCTGGTCGAACTCCTCCTTGTGCGGCGTCTCGAAGTCGCGGCCGATGAAGGCGAGGTTGTAGTCGACCTTGTCGCGCTGGGTGATGAAATAGACCCGCAGCACGTCGTTGTGGCCGCTCGACGCCAGCATGGTGCTGATCGCGCGGCCGGCGATGCTCAAGGTGCGCGGCTCGGTCTCGGCCCATTCCGGGTCGAGCCGGGCGTTGCGGATGATGTAGGCGGTGCGCCCGCGCGGATAGTTCCCGACATGCAGCGACGGCGGATAGAGGAAGAGCTGCGCCATGGCGCCGCCGTCGACATGCATCTCCTGATGCTTCTTGCCGTCGAGCTCGACGTCGATCAGCACCGGCTGGAAGGCGCCGGGAACCGCTGACGAGGCGCGCAGGATCTGCCGCACCAGGCCCAGCGCGCCGGGATGGCCGCTGGCGGCGATGGCGCCGATGTTCCAGATCACCGGCCGCTGCGCATCGAGATTGGTGGTGCCGATCAGCAGCAGGCGTCCCTTCTGGTACTCCTGCGCGATGGCGACCATCATCTTCTCGTCCATGTAGCGCACGATCAGGTCCGCCAGCGGGCTGGTATCGGCCAGAGCGTCGGAGAATATCCCCGATACCAGGCCGCGCGAGCGGAACACCTGCGTCGGCGTGATCGTGGTGTAGACCGCCTCCAGCGTCTTGTCGTAGCTCGGGCCCAGGAAGGCGAAGGGAGCGATCAGCGAACCGGTGCTGACGCCGGTCACCAGCTTGAACTGCGGCCGCGTGCCCGCCGCGGTCCAGCCGACCAGGACGCCCGAGCCGAAGGCGCCGTTGTCGCCGCCGCCCGAGATGGCGAGAAAATTCGACGGCGGCAGCGGGCCTGAATTGCCGGCGGCACGCCAGGCCGCCATCTCGCGCCTGACCGATTCCTCGCCCTCCTGCTGCATGCCCGAGACGGGGTTGTCGGGGAAGAAGCGCGCATTGGCCAGCCCCAGCGGCAGCGCCTGTTCGGTTTGCGCCGCCGTCACCGGCGACAGCCGCTCCGGCCCCGAACAGGCCGACAGCAGCAGCCCCGGCAGCAGCGCCAGAACGAACACCGACGACAATCTATACCCAGCCATAACAACTCCCCCGTACTGTCCTGCTGTCGCTCTGTTCACAGACGCTTAACGCAACGGCGAGATCAGGTTTTCCGCGTTCTCGGTGATCTGCCAGCCCTTGGCCTCCAGCGCGCGGCGCGCCATGGGCGACACCCCGCCGACCACCACCAGCCGCTTCTCGCTGACACCAGGCAGCGCGGCGGCGGCCTGGTCGATACGCGTCACCGCGTCGGCCATCCACTGCGTCCAGACCAGATAGTCGACCGGCACGTTGAACACCACGCCGCCCGCGCCGGTGCGCCCGGCGACGAACTCGCCGAAGGCGACGAAGGACGAAAGCGGCGCCACCTTGGCATGGTAGCCGGCGTACATCCGCGCCTGGCGGGCACGGAAATGCGCCATGTCGTGGTCGTGGGTCAGCGCCGCGAAGCGCACGAACAGCTCGCGCGTCTTGTTGCCCGGCATGCGCTCCAGCGCCTGCACCAGCTCGGTTTGCTCGCGCGGCGTGAAGCGCGAATTGTCGAGGAACACCGAAACCGCATCCTCGCGCACGCCCATCGCCGCCAGCTTCTTGCGATTCAGGATGCGCAGATCGGCCGGCGCAGTCGTGCGGTAGATGTCGTCGGTGGTGGTTACCACGCCGCTCGCCGTCGCCACCGCGCCGGCCGCGCCCGGAACCACCGAGAGCGCCGCCGAGTAGCTGAGCTTGCCGAAGGCGGTGGCCCGCGCCAGCTCGTCGAGCCGCTCCTGCAGGACCGGGTTGTCGGAATAGACGTCGACGCCGAAATCGGCGGCGAATTTGCGCTTGGCCTCCGAGACGCCGAGCAGCGAGGCCGCCGCGCCGTCCTCGGCGTCGCTGCGCCGGCTGCCGAACAGCGATTCGCCGGTGCGCGAGAACGCCTTGCCGACGCCGGAGAACACGTTGGACACCGTGCCGACCGGATCGCGCACCGTATTCTCGACGGCGCCGACGGTCGAGCGCACCGAGCCGCCGATCGCCTGGGCGAACAGATCGGAGCGGCGGATCGATTCCATGTGGCGCAGGGCGACGATCTCGCCGACGCGCTCGCGAAGCCTGGCCGTGGTCACCACGGTGAAGCTGCCGAAAGTCGAATCGATGACGTAGGTGTTGAGCAAGCCGTCATTGGCGACCTGCTCGCGCACCTTGAAGTCCTGGCCCTGTCGCAGATTGGCGGGCAGGATCTTCGAGGCCGCCAGCCGCGGCGGCTGCTCGACGGTCTGCGCCGCCGCCGGGTGCAGCGGCGTCGCAACGAGCAGACCGGCCACCGCCAGCGCCACCAGCCGGGGGCCGGCCCATAGCGTCGTCATCGTTGCGTCCATGTTCCTGACCTCCATCGCGCGCGAAAGCCTGCGGCCAACCGTCCCGGTCCGGCCGTGCGGCTCTTTAATGCCACTACCGGCGGCGTTCTGGACTTGTCATTTTGCGCCACGCCGTCGCACCGGCGTACTACTCGCCCGCGCCGGCGCGGCGCGACGGAAGAC
>CAYOSX010000138.1:0-5796 GCA_964406745.1 uncultured Opitutus sp. | reverse complement strand
CCGGCCACGTCAAGAACCGCGACCAGTTGATGGATGCGGCGTATGGTGAGACGGTGTATGTGGACGACCGGACCATCGACAGCCACATCAAGCGGCTGCGCAAGAAGTTCCGCGAGGTCGATGACGAGTTTGACCAGATCGAGACCCTCTACGGCATCGGCTACCGCTACCGCGACGCCTGATCCGGCGCCGCCGGCCGCCCCCAGAGCGGCCCCGGCCCGGACGACGCGGCGGTGGAGCCGCCGTCGCTTCTCCCCCCTCACCCGCCGCATCCTGGCGCTCAACATGCTGCCGCTGGCGCTGCTGGCCGGCGGCGTGATTTTCCTCGGCCAGTACGAGGACGAGCTGATCGAGGGCGAACTCTCGGCCTTGCGCGTGCAGGCCGAGATGGTGGCGGCCGGCCTGGGCGAAGGCGCCACGCGCGGCATCACCGCCAACGACCAGCGCATCGATTCGGAACTGGCGCGACAGATGGTGGTGCGGCTGGTGCAGCCGACCGGCGTTCGGGCGCGGCTGTTCGTCACCACCGGGGAGCTGGTCGCAGATTCCCTGACCCTGCCCGGGCTGGGAGCGCAGCGCATCGAAACCGCCGAACTGCCGCCGCCGCGCGAGCCCGACTGGACCGATTTCATCGACGAGATTCCGGGCTGGTTCGACCAGCTGCTGGCCTATCGCCGCACCTATCCGCCCTACAGCGAATCGGCCGTGCAGATCGCGCGCGACTATCAGGAAGTCACGCTGGCGCTGCGCGGCAACACCACCAGCGCCATCCGCACCGACCGCCGCGATCGGCGCATCCTGTCCGTCGCCGTGCCGGTGCAGCGCTACAAGGAAGTACTGGGCGCGCTGATGCTGTCGCACGACGACAGCAAGGTCGGCGCCAGCCTGCGCCAGGTGCGTCTCGACATTCTGAAAGTCGCCGGCATCTCGCTGCTTGCCACCATCATGCTGTCGCTCTACCTCGCCGGCACCATCACCCAGCCGGTGCGCCGGCTGGCGGCGGCGGCGGCGCGGGTGCGCTCCAACGACGGCGACAAGCCGTCGATCCCCGACCTGTCCGACCGCAAGGACGAGATCGGCGATCTCTCGGGCGCGCTGCGCGAGATGACGGAAGCGTTGTGGAAGCGCATGAACGCCATCGAGCGCTTCGCCGCCGACGTGGCGCACGAGCTGAAGAACCCGCTGACCTCCCTGCGTTCGGCGGTCGAGACGGCGGCAAGGGTCGAGAACGTCGAGCAGCGCGACAAGCTGATGGCGATCGTGCTGGACGACGTCAACCGGCTGAACCGGCTGATCAGCGACATCTCCGACGCCTCGCGGCTCGACGCCGAGCTGATGCGCGCCGATCTGCAGCCGGTCGACCTGCAGCGGATGTTCGAGGAGATGATCGACATCTATCGCGGCGCGCAACTGCAGAAGGCCGACGTCAAGGCCGAGCTGGTGGTGCAGGGCAAGGGACCGTTCCGCGCGCAAGGCCATGACGGGCGGCTGGGACAGGTGTTCCGCAACCTGCTCGACAACGCCATCTCCTTCAGCCCGCAAGGCGGCACGATCACGGTGACGCTGTCGCGCGACGGCGGCTCGGCCATCGTCATGGTCGAGGACCAGGGGCCGGGCATTCCCGACAACAAGCTGGAGGCCGTGTTCAGCCGCTTCTACAGCGAGCGGCCCGAGGGCGAGCGCTTCGGCATGCATTCCGGGCTCGGCCTGTCGATCGCGCGGCAGATCGTCGAGACCTATCGCGGCACCATCATCGCGGCCAATCGGCGCGACGAGCGCGGCAAGGTCTGCGGCGCGCGTTTCACCGTCATGCTGCCGGTCGGCTGAGCCCCGGAATCCCGGCCGTCAGATTTCCGGCAGTACGTAGAGCAGCAGCAGGGGCAGGAAGGCGAAGGTAAGCAAGGTGGTGATGACCACCATGCCGGCGACGTCGGCCGGCTCGCGCTTGAAGCGCTGGGCGAAGAGATAGTTGAAGACGGCGGTCGGCATGCTGGCCTGGATGATCAGCACGCCGCGGGCGGTGCCGTCGAGCCCCAGCGCCCAGGCGATCCCCAGTCCGACCGCGAAGCCGCCGGCCAGCCGCACCAGCGACAGGCCGAGCGCGCGCGGCAGGCGGTTGACCCGCAGCTGCGCCAGCGACACGCCCAATGCAGTGACCATCAGCGGAATGGCGACGCCGCCCATCAGGCTCGTGGTGTTGTAGAGCCAGTCGGGCGATGGCGTGCCGCTCAGCATGAAGGCGAGACCGGCTATCAGCGCGTACACGATCGGCGTGTGCAGCAGGCGGCGGATCGACCATTCGCCCGCGGCCAGCGCAGCGCCCAAAGTGAACTGGCCGACCGAGTTGACGGTGAACACGGCGATGCCCAGCGCCAGCCCGTCCTCGCCGAAGGCGAACAGGCACAGCGGCAGGCCGAGATTGCCGGTGTTGGGAAACATCAGCGCCGGCAGGTAGGAATGCACCGGCAGCTTCAGCACCGCCAGCACCAGTCGGCCCAGCACCGCGAAACCCAGACCCGCAAGGAAGGCCGACAGCGCCACTTCGCCGAAGGCGGCGGGGCTGACGGTAAGCCGGCTCAGCGTGGCGAAGATGAGGCACGGCGTCGCCAGGTTGGTGACCAGCGCCATCACCATTTCCGAATCGAACGGACGGCCCGAGCGCGCCCAGTACCAGCCGATGCCGGACAGGATGAAGACCGGCGCCAGGATGGCGAAAAGCTGGGAAACGATTTCCATTTGCGTCGGACGGCAGGCGTTGGGGCGATTGCCGCCACAAAGCGCGCCCGCCCCGGACGTGTCAAGCAGCGGCGGCATCGGGGCAGGCCCGCGTTGACGACGGGACGCGGGCAGATCAGTCTGCCGCCATGTCGGACGCGGACGGCCCCGAGCAACAGCTCTTCGTGCATGCCACCGCCGTCGCCGTGGAGCGGCGCGGCGTGCTGCTGCTGGGCCCCTCGGGCAGCGGCAAGTCGGATCTGGCGCTGCGCCTGATCGACGCCGGCGGCCGGCTGATCGCCGACGACCAGGTGATCCTCACCCGCCTGCAGGACCGACTGATCGCCACCGCGCCGCCGACCCTGGCCGGCCGCATCGAGGCGCGCGGCATAGGCATCCTGACGCTTGACGGCGCGCTGCTGTGGCGGCGCATGCCGATGGCGCTAGCGGTCGAACTGGCGCCGCCCGAACGCATCGAGCGGCTGCCCGAGCCGGCGAGCCGCGAATTCCTCGGCATCGCCTTGCCGCAGATCCGTCTGGCGCCGTTCGAGGCCTCGGCGCCGGCCAAGCTGCGGCTGGCGCTGGCCTGCGGCGCGGTGGCATAGGCGGCGATGGCTGTCGCCTCCCCTGCGTCGCGACGCGTCGTGCTGATCACCGGCCTGTCCGGCGCCGGCCGCGCCACCGCGCTGAAGGCGCTGGAGGATCTCGGTTTCGAGGCGGTCGACAATCTGCCGCTGTCGCTGCTGGCCGATCTGCTGCGGCCCGAATCGAAGGCGCGCACGAGGAATCTCGCGCTCGGGCTCGACGTGCGCACGCGCGACTTCGCCAGCGAAGCGTTTCTTTCCGAACTGGCGCGACTGCGCGCGCGCGCCGACATCGCAGCGGAGCTTGTGTTCCTCGATTGCGACAGCGACGTGCTGCTGCGGCGCTACACCGAGACCCGCCGCCGTCATCCGCTGGCGATCGACCGGCCGGTAGCGGACGGCATCGCCGAGGAGCGCCGCATCCTGGCGCCGCTGCGCGACATCGCCGACCATACCATCGACACTTCGCAGTTCGGACCGCACGATCTCAAGCGCCTGCTGTCGATCCGCTTCGCGCTGGCGGATGCGCCGGGCCTGCGGCTCGTGGTGGTGTCGTTCTCCTATCGCCAGGGCCTGCCGCGCGAGGCGGACCTGGTGTTCGACGCCCGCTTCCTCGCCAATCCGCATTACGTGCCGGCGCTTAAACCTTTGTCGGGACGCGACCGTGCGGTACAGGATTTCGTCGCAACCGACCCCGACTTTCCGGCATTCCTCAATGGAATCAAATCGTTGATGGGGCCGCTCTTGCCCCGATACGAAAAAGAGGGCAAGAGCTACCTCACCGTCGCGGTCGGCTGCACGGGCGGTCGTCACCGCTCGGTGTACGTCGCCGAGGCGCTCGCGGGGTGGCTGGCGCAGCTTGGAAAAAGCGTTACGCTGGCGCATCGCGATCTTGCGCCAGAGGATCTCGCGCCAGAATCTGGGACGGCCAACGCCAACATGTCGAACGACGAAATGCCGAACAGCGAAGCAGGGTCCTTGGGAGTGGTTGAATGATCGGCATGGTGCTGGTGACGCACGGCCGGCTGGCGATCGAATTTATCGCCGCGCTGGAACATGTTGTCGGACCGCAGCGCCAGGTCGGCGCGGTCTGCATCGGACCCGAGGACGACATGGAAAAGCGCCGTCAGGAGATTCTCGACCGCATCGCCGAATGCGACAGCGGCCAGGGCGTCGTGGTGCTGACCGACATGTTCGGCGGCACGCCGTCGAACCTTGCCATTTCCACAATGGACCGCGCCCGGGTCGAGGTCATCGCCGGCGTCAACCTGCCGATGCTGATCAAGCTCGCCTCGGCGCGCGCCGGCATGCCGCTGGTGCAGGCGGTGGCCGCCGCCCAGGAAGCGGGCCGCAAATACATCAACGTCGCCTCCAAGCTGCTCGCCAAGGAGGCCTCGTGAGCGCAGCTGCCCAGGCGGGCGCAATATCCAGAACGGTCACCATCGTCAACCAGCGCGGCCTGCACGCCCGCGCCGCCGCCAAGTTCGTGCGCCTCGCCGCGCAGTACGATGCGGCGGTGACGGTGGCCAATGCCGACAACGAAGTTTCGGCGCTGTCGATCATGGGGCTGATGATGCTGGCCGCCAGCCCCGGCACCCAGGTGGTGCTACGCGCCACCGGCCGCCAGGCCGACGAAGCGCTGACGGCGCTAGAAGACCTGATCTGCTCGCGCTTCGGCGAGGGCGAATAGGGCGTGGGCGCCCCCGCGCCGGGCGGCAGGACATTTGAGCCAGATCAAGCCGGAACCGATCGATCCGCGTTACGCTTTATTTCGTCAAGGGCTGCGGATCTTATGGCCCGGAATCCCAACTTCAGGGGCTGGATCATGATTTCACTCGAAGATTGCGTGGCGCTGTGCGGGCTGACGGAAGAGCAGATCCTCGCCATTGCCGAACACGAACAACTGCCGCAGATCGAAGCGGCTGCGCTGGCGCAGTACCTGCTGCGCGGCGCCGACGGCACCCGGATGATCAGGAAGATGATCATCGACGACATTCGCGCCGCCCAGAAGGCCGGCGACCGGCCGCGCGTGCTCTCCCTGCTGCACGTGCTGCACCACTACCTGCGCCAGCATCCCGAGGCCCGGCCGCCGCAGCATCCCTGGAGCCGCCTGTTCTGAGACGGCCGGCGGGGTTCCCGCCCCGGGAATCGCGGATAAAGCGGGCCTTATGTGCGGCAAGTTTGCCGCAGAGGCGCGGTTGTCGCTGCCGCCGGGCGCGGCTATAAGCCTGCGGCAGCCGGTCGCATGCCGGCAAAAACCATCATGGAGTGGCGGGATGTCCAAGGATTACATGGTCAAGGATATCGGGCTGGCCGACTGGGGCCGCAAGGAACTGGACATGGCCGAGACCGAAATGCCCGGCCTGATGGCCACGCGCGAGGAATTCGGCAAAAAGCAGCCGCTCAAGGGCGCGCGCATCGCGGGCTCGCTGCACATGACCATCCAGACCGGCGTGCTGATCGAGACGCTGAAGGCGCTGGGCGCCGACGTGCGCTG
>CAYOSX010000137.1:0-5862 GCA_964406745.1 uncultured Opitutus sp. | reverse complement strand
GACCGTTCTCGCTGCGCACGTTGAACTCGTTGCGCATGCTGCACGGTGATCCGAGGGTGACCTTCGACGAACTGCTCGCGTACAAGCACTCCACCCGGTTCGAGCTGGCGGACCGTGTGCTCGATGACCTGATCGTGGCTGCGGAGACCGATGCGTCGTCAGAAGCGCGAGCGGCCGCGGCCGTGTTGAAGGCGTGGGACCGGCGTTCGGACAACGACAGTCGCGGAGCGCTCCTCTTCGAGCGCTTCGCGGCGCGATTCATGGGGACTGCTTACAATGACTGGAGCCGGTTTGCGGTGGCGCCTGACTGGCGTGAACCGCTGACCACGCCGCGTGGCCTTAAGGATCCCGCGGACGCGGTGGCGCAGCTCGCCGCCGCGGCGGCGGAGACGCGCGAGCGTTACGGGGCGCTCGACGCGCCTTGGGGTGAGTTTCGTCGTTTCAGTTTGGGAACGACCGATCTCCCGGGCAACGGGGCCGACGGCAACCTGGGCGTCTTTCGTGTCATGCGGTACGCGCCGGTGGAAAAGGATTCTCCCCGGCAGAAGGCGGTCTTTGGCGACACCTTCGTGGCGCTCGTGGAGTTTGGTTCACCGGTACGCGCGCAGGTCCTGACGAGCTATGGCAACAGTTCGCAGCCCGGCAGTCTTCATCACGAGGATCAGTTGTCGCTCTTGAGCGGCCAGCAGCTGCGCCCGGCGCTGACGGAACGCGCCGACATCGAGGCCAGCCTTGTGTCACGGGAACGGTTCTGACGAAGCTGGAGCTGTTCCCGATGTTCTCCGTCCTGCTGCAACGCGCACGTTCGCTTGGTCCGGGCCTGATCATGGCGGCCGCGGGCATCGGGGCGGGCGATGTGGTGGTGGCGTCGGTGACGGGATTGAAGTTCGGGACAACGCTGCTGTGGGCGATCGCGATGACCGCGGTGCTCAAGTTCATTCTGACCGAGGCGCTTGCGCGATGGCAGCTGGCGACGGGCGAGACCGTGGTGCGGGCCTGGGTGACGCGTCTGCCGCGTGCGGTCGGAATCGTGTTTGCCTCCTACCTTGTGCTGTGGGCGTACCTGGTGGGCGCCTCGTTGAGCAGCGCGTGCGGTCTGGCGGGCGCGAGTTTGTTTCCTGCGCTCTCCGTCCAGCAATGGGGCGTCGTGCATGCCCTGGTGGCGGCGTTGTTGGTGGCGCGCAATCGCTTCAGTGGCTTCCAGCGTGTGATGAAAGGCCTGATCGGCCTGATGGCTGTGTGTGTGGGCATCTGCGCGGTGTTGACGGCGCCGCCGGCGGGGGAGGTTGCGACCGGCCTGCTGGTGCCGCGCCTGTCCGAAGGCGGAGGGGCGGCGGTGCTCGCCCTGCTTGGCGGGATCGGCGGCAGCGTGACTGTAGTGTGTTATGGATACTGGTTGCGCGCGGCGGGGTGGAGCGGGGCGGACCGCCTGAAGGCCGTGCGCGGCGACGTGCGGCTCGCGTATCTGTTCACCGGGCTGTTCGGCATCGCGCTGTGCGTGATCGCCTCCGGGGTGCAGGTCGAGAGTGCGACCGGTGCGCGCATCGCGCTCGAAATCGCCGCACGGCTCGAGACGGTGGCGGGACCCTTCGGACGCTGGGTGTTCCTGGTGGGCTTCTGGTGCACCGTGTTCACCGCGATGCTGGGCGTGTGGCAGGGAGTGCCGCACGTGTTTGCCGAGCTGGCGCAGGCCTGGGGCCTGGTGACGGACGAACAAGGCGCGCGGCGGGTGTACCTGGGGGCCTTGGTGTGGCTGGCGGTGCCGCCCTTGCTGCTGCTCTGGTTTCGCCAGCCGGTCGCGGTCGTCGTGACCTTCTCGATCGTGGGCGCGTTCTTCATGCCCTTCCTCGCGGGCACGCTGCTTTACCTTAACAACCGCCGCGAATGGGTGGGCAGCCTGGCGAACGGGCGACTGGGCAACGTCGCGCTGTGGGTCTGCCTGGCGGCGTTTGGGGTCGCGTGCCTTGTCGAGGTCGTCGGTGTCCTGCGCCGGTGAGACAGGCGGTATTCCTGGAGCGGCGACACTTTCAGCCGCCTCCGGAGGCCTTGTCGCCGAACCCGCACGCCAGACCGCGTTCGCATACCCGTCCCGCACCAAACCCGGCGACAGGAGTGTCGCCGCTCCTTTCTCGATCAGCCCCGCGGTCACTTGCCCGCGTACCAGAACGACCGGCGCCACGCGTGGCGGTGCAGGCGTTCGAGCAGGGCGGGAGGCAGGTCCGGCAGGTCGCTCACGCCGCAGTTGGCGTCGGCCTGCGCGACGTTGCGGATGCCCGGGATGACGTTGGACACCGCCGGGTGGGCGAGCACGAACTTCAAGGCCGCCTGAGCCATGCTGAAGCCTGACCCGGCGAGGTCTTCGCGAATCGGCTCCACGCGCCGGACGGTGCGTGCGAGGCGGTCACCCGCGAAATAGTTCTGACGGAAATCGCCCTCGGGAAACGTGGTCTGCTCGGTGAACTTGCCGGTGAGCGATCCTTCGTCGAACGCCACGCGCACGATGATGGCGACGCCGGTTTCCTTCGCGACATCGAGCAACTCCGCCGCCGGCTCCTGCTCGAAGAGGTTGTAGATCACCTGGACGGAATCGACCCAACCCCCGCGCATCAGGTCGATGACGCAGTTCTGGTCGTGTTCCGGGGTGGAGACGCCGATCAACCCGACCAAGCCTTCGGCCTGCAGGGTGCGCAGGGTCTTGAAAGGCGTCGGATTGCGATTCCATGCGCGCGTCCACGTGTGGAGTTGCAACAGATCGATCTTCTTGGTCCCGAGGTTTTCGAGACGCGTCGCGATGTTCTCGCGGAGGTACCGTTCGCCGTAACGCTCCTCGGCGCGGCAGTACGGCGAGGGTGGCCAGACGCCAGCCGCGGGAGGCGTCTTGGTGGCGACGACGACCTTTTCCTTTTTCCCCGCGGCGAGGCGCTCGCGAAGGACCTGCCCGATCAGCTTTTCGCTCCGGCCGTTGCCGTAGCCTGCGGCCGTGTCGATGAAGGTGACGCCGAGGTCGAGCGCACGATTCAGCGCCGCCAGCGAATCGGCGTCGCCCTGCTCGCCCCATGAGCCGCCGATGGCCCAGGCGCCAAAGCCGATTTCCGACGTTTCGAATCCGTGTTTTCCGAAGGGGCGGTATTTCATGGGAGAAACTGAAAACTGAACCCGCCCGGCGGAGGAGGCGACTTACTTTTCCATCTCGACCAATTTCGTCGCGGCCGTCTCCCATTCCTCGGTCGCGGCGGTGATCTGGTCAACGATCACGCTCAGTTCGCGGTTGAGATGATGGAAGCGGCCCTTGTCGGCATACGTCTCGGGAGCTTCGAGCGCGGCGGTGATCTCCGCCTGCTTGGCCTCGAGTTCGACCACCTTCTTCTCCAACTGGCCAACGTGTTCGCGGAACTTGCGGATCTCACCGGCGGAGGGCTTCGCCGCATCGGTCGCAACGGCCTTGGCAGGTTTCGGTGCGGCCGGTGTGTCCTTGGGCCGCGCGTCGGTGAACCCGGCCGTGAGCGCCGCGCGCTCGTTGGTCGCGCGCGATTTTTCGAGATAGTAGTCGTAGTCACCCGCGTAGGGCGTGAGCCGGCCGCTGTGCACGTGGAGCACGTTCTGCGCAAGCGAGCGGATGAAGTACACGTCGTGACTGATGAAAATGAGCGTGCCTTCGTACGCCTTGAGCGCGCCGACGAGCGCGTCGATCGACTGGATGTCGAGGTGGGTCGTCGGCTCGTCCATCAGCAGCAGGTTGGGCGGCTTCACGAGCAGCCGGGCGAGGGCGAGGCGGGACTTCTCGCCACCGGAGAGCACCGAGACGGGCTTGTGCACGTCGTCCTTGCGGAAAAGAAACGCGCCGAGGATCGCGCGCGCCTGCTGCTCGGTGAGCTGGTTCTCGTTTGTCCGCAGCTCCATCACGTTCTCGAAGACCGTGAGGTCGGAGCGGAGGTTGTCCGTGCGGTTCTGGGCAAAGTAACCCACGACGACGTTGCTGCCGAGTTCGCGCATCCCACCCTGGATGGGCACGATGTCGGCGAGGATCTTCAGCAGGGTGGACTTGCCGGCGCCGTTGGGGCCCACCAGTACGGTCCGCTGGCCGCGTTCAGCCTGGAAGTTCAGGTCGCGGTAAACCACGTGGTCGCCGTAGGCCTGGTGAACCTTCTCGAGCGTGATGACCTTGAGGCCGGAGCGCGGAGGCTGGGGGAACTTGAAGTTGATCCGCTTGAGCTCCTCCGTCGGCTCCTCGACCGCGGCTTCCACGAGGCGCTCGATCTGCTTTTCCTTGGACTTCGCCCGCGAGGCCATCGAGGCCTTGGCGCCGAAACGGTCGACGAACTTCTGCAGGTGGGCGATTTCGCGCTGCTGATTCTTGTACTGCGCGGCCTGCTGGGCCTTGCGGGCCTCCTTCTCGGTGACGAAGGAGTCATAGTTGCCGTGGTAGTAATGAAGGGTGCCGGCGCGCAACTCGAGCATGCCGGTGCAGAGCGCGTTGAGAAAGGCACGATCGTGCGAGATGACCACCAGTCCGCCCGGATAACGTGTCAGGTAGTCCTGAAACCAAAGCAGGGCCTCAAGATCGAGATGGTTGGTCGGCTCGTCGAGCAAGAGCAAAGCCGGCTCCGCCACGAGCAGGCGGGCCAGATGGGCGCGCATGACCCAGCCGCCGGAGAAGGTTTTCGCGAGCTTGTCCGCGTCGCCTTCCTTGAAGCCAAGACCGGCCAGAATTTTTCGCGCGCGGGGCTCGAGCGTGTAGTCGATGTCCCAGTCGTCGTCGTCCGGCTCCAGCTTCTTGCCGCTGGTGGCGATATGCAAAATGGTTTCCTCACCGGCGGGCGCGCTTTCCTGCGGAAGAAAGCCGAAGTCGGCGCCGCGCTCCCACTCGATGGTCCCCGTGTCGGGTTTCTCCTCGCCGAGGATCAGGCTGAAGAGCGTGGATTTGCCAGCGCCGTTGGGACCCACGAGGCCAAGCCGGTCGGTGCGGGCAATGAACAGCGACACATCCGAGAACAGCTCTCGGGTGCCATAAGACTTCGAAACATCGGCGATGGTCAGCATGGGAACCCCGTACCGAAACCGCCGCCGCCGCCCGGGTCAACGCCGGGGATTCGGCGGGAGCGAAGGAGCGGCGACACTTTTGTCGCCGGGTCTGGGTGCAGGACCGGCGAGCGTCGGCCGTCCGGCGTGCGAGTTCGGCGACAAGGCCTCCGGAGGCGGCTAAAAGTGTCGCCGCTCCTTCGATCCCAACCGCGTTTTTTGTGGCAAAGGCTTCCCCCGGCGCGCTATCTCTCGGCCCCTATGATCAAAGCCAAACGCAACACGAAGCGTCCCGAAGACCTGAACGCGAAACTCGCGGCGAAGAAGGGTCCGGTTTCGCAGTTCATCGCGCACAGCTACCGTCATTTCAACGCAGCCGCCTTGCTCGACGCCGCCAAGGGTTACGAGACCCACCTCAAGGCGGGCGGCAAGATGCTCGTCACCCTCGCCGGCGCCATGTCGACCGCCGAGTTGGGCATCTCGCTCGCCGAGATGATCCGCCAGGACAAGGTCCACGCCATCTGCTGCACCGGCGCGAACCTCGAGGAGGACATCTTCAATCTCGTCGCGCACGATTACTACGAACGCGTGCCGCACTACCGCCACCTGACCACGGAGGACGAGGAAAAGTTGCTGGAGCGGCACATGAACCGCGTGACCGACACCTGCATTCCGGAGATGGAGGCCATGCGCCGCATCGAGGCCGCGGTGGCAGACGAATGGCTGGCGGCGGATCAGGCCGGCGAGCGTTATTTTCCGCACGAGTTCATGTACAAGATTCTCCGGTCGGGGAAACTGAAGAAGTACTACCAGATCGACCCGAAGAACTCGTGGATGCTCGCC
>CAYOSX010000136.1:0-5904 GCA_964406745.1 uncultured Opitutus sp. | reverse complement strand
GCACCCCCACCCGTCTCGCTCGCGGCGCTCGCGAGCCGATCGGGGGGAGGTGAAGCCCCCGAGAGCCGCGCCCCCCCCTTCGCAGCGCGCGATCCGCCGCACCCCGCCGGCCCGCGCCGGCGCACCCGGGAATTCGGCCCGACCCCGCCCACGGACCGGAACGACCTGGCTATCCTCGGCCGCTCCCCGGGCCGGCCGCCGCCCGGCCCGCCCCATGAAACGCCCCGTCCGAGTCCTCGCCGCCGCGATCGCCCTTGTCACCCTCGCCTGGAAACGCACCGCCACCGGCGCCAATCCGCGCACCCTCGTGCAGGGCGCCCTCGCCGACGCGGGCACGATCATCCTTGTCACCGCCGCCGGCGGGATCTTCGGCGGCGTGCTTCAGGAAACAGGCGTCGGCCCGCGCATCCAAGGCCTCGCCGAGACCTACCGCCTCGCCGTCATTCCCCTCGCCTTCTTTGTCACCGCCCTCGTGCGGGTCGCCCAAGGCTCGGCCACCGTAGCCATGGTGACGAGCGTCGGCATCCTGAGCGGCTTCGGCGATGCCACCACGCTCGGCTTCAGTCCGCTCTACCTCGCCCTGGTCATCGGCTGCGGCTCGAAGCTCATCCCCTGGATGAACGACAGCGGCTTCTGGATCGTCTGCAAGATGAGCGGTCTCAAGGAAACGGATACGCTGCGCGGTTTCTCCGTCATGCTGGCCCTGATGGGCCTCTCCGGCTTCGTCTTCGTGATGATCGCCGCGGCACTATTCCCGCTGGTTTGAAGAGCAATCAGCTCGGGGGCGGATTGCCGGAGCGGCGGCACTCTTGCCGCCGGACCCGTCGCCCGGAACGGCTGCCGCACGCCCGTCACTCGCCCCGGACGGCGGCAGGAAGGCCGCCGCTCCTGCCCGCCGATCCTGTCGCAAGAAAAAATCCGCCGTCCCACAAAGGAAACGGCGGATCGGGCGGACACGTTGTCCGTCGTCGAACTCAGTTCGTGATGTCGTGCGTCGTGCTGCTGCCGCGGATCGGCAGGTAAACCTCATACCACTTCTTCTGCGCGTCGCTGCCGGCGTAGTCGGCGAGGGCCTTCTCGTCCTTGAACTCCATCACGAAGGCGTGCGTGCGGGGAGTCGTGGTGCCGGGCGCGTTCTGCACCTTGATGGACTTCACCCACACGCGGGTGATTCCGGGAAACGAGGCGGGCAACGCCTTGACGCCGTCGAGGGCCGCCTGGATCTGCGCGGGGGTGGCTTCCGCTTTCCAGGCAACAGTGACCACATGGATCACGGATTTGGGAGCCGAATCGGCCGCTGAAAGCGACGCGGCGCCAAGGGCGAAGACGCAGGCGATGAGGAGTGAGGAAACGAATTTCTTCATGGGTGAGGTGGTTATGGGTTGGCCCCTCCGCCTGACGGACGGAGACGGGCGACTCGGACCCTAGTCAGGTTTGCCGTTCTGTCCAATGGCTTTCAACCGAAGTGGGTCGGAACAATGGGCTTCGCAAGGCGCCCAATCCCGCTCCTACTCCCCAGCTGCCATGTCCCGTCTGAATTTCACCCTCGAGGCCACCGCCCGCGGATCCAAGGCCCGCGCCGGGCGCTTCCACACGCTCCACGGCGAGGTTTTGACGCCTGTTTTCATGCCCGTCGGCACCCAGGCCACCGTGAAAGCGCAGACGGTCGACACGCTCAAGGCCACCGGCAGCCGGGTCCTTCTGGCCAACACCTACCACCTGCTGCTGCGCCCGGGACCCGAGGTGTTCGAGAAGTTCGGCGGAATTCATCGCTTCATGCAATGGGATGGCCCGGTCCTCACCGACTCGGGCGGATTCCAGATTTTCTCCCTGCCTCACTCCCGGGCGATGCGGGAGGAAGGCGCACGGTTTCAAAGCTACGTGGATGGGCAAACCCACCTGCTTTCGCCTGAAAGCAGCATCGCGATGCAACGCGCCATCGGCAGCGACATCATGATGGTCCTCGACCAGTGCATTCCCTCCACCGCCCCGCACGCCCAGGCCGAGGCCGCCATGGAACTCACCCATCGCTGGGCCGAGCGCTCGCTGCGCGCGCGAGGCGACTCCCCTCAGGCGCTTTTCGGGATCGTGCAAGGCGCCTGCCACGCCGACCTGCGCATTCGCAGTGCCGAATTCCTGCGCGGCCTCCCCTTTGACGGCCTTGCCATCGGCGGCCTCGCCGTCGGCGAAACCCAGGACGAGCGCACCACGTTCACCGATCTCGCCACGAACCACCTCCCCCCTTCGCTGCCCCGCTACCTGATGGGCGTCGGCACTCCCCTCGATCTGCTGGAGGCCGTGCACCGTGGCGTCGACATGTTCGATTGCATCATCCCATCGCAACTCGCCCAGCGCGGCACCGCCTTCACCTCGAAGGGAAAACTCCAGCTGCGCCGCACTGTTTATAAACTCGCCGACGAGCCGGTCGACCCCGCCTGCGAATGCGACACGTGCCGCCGGTACTCGCGCGCCTACGTGCACCATCTCGTCAAAGCCGAGGAGATCCTCGGCTGGCAATTGCTGACGACGCACAACCTCACGTTCTACCACCGCCTGATGCGCGAGATGCGGGCAAGCATCCTGGACGGCTCCTTCACCGGCTACTACGAACACACGAAACCGGAGCTTCTGCGCAGCGACGAAGACAACCCGGGCCGCCCCCCGCGTAGGGCGCGCGTCCGCCGCATGCCGCGTCGAGGCGACTACGAGATTGTCTCCTCCAAGGAGGGCTACGCGAGCATCCGGCAAATCAGTTCCGGCGAGGTCATGCACTCGGTGAACCGGCCCGACGACGAAGCCGAACGCCTCTATGTCGGCCAATCCGCTCTCATCGAACGTCTGCGCAGCCCCGGCCCGGACGCATCGCCCTGTGTCGTGTGGGACGTCGGCCTCGGCGCGGCCACGAACGCCATGGCGGTGGTCCGCGCCTGCGAACGCGTGCTCAACTCGGCCAGCGACGCGACGCCGCTTCGCCCCTTGCACGTCGTCAGCTTCGAGATCGACCTCGACCCTCTCGCTCTCGCCGCCCGTCACGCCGCTCTCTTTCCCCATCTGCATCACCCCGCACCGCATGCGGTGCTGGCCGGAGGCGCCTGGCGGCACCCCACCGGCGGACTCGAGTGGACGCTGCTGAAGGGTGATTTTCGCGAACGGCTCGTGGACGCGCCGGCGCCGGACTTGATTTTCTTCGATCCGTTCTCGCCCAAGGTGGATACGGCTCTCTGGACGCCCGCGCTCTTCGCCCAACTCGCCGCGCACTGCGCAGGCCGGCGATCGGAACTCTACACGTACTCGAACGCCACGGCGGTCCGCGCCGCGCTGCTTCACGCCGGTTTCTGGGTCGCATCCGGCGTCGGCACCGGCCCGAAGGCCGACACCACGATCGCCTTCACCAACACCCACGGCCATGCGGCTCATTCTGCGCGCCCACCATTGCTGGACGCAACCTGGCTCGCCCGCTGGCGCCGGAGCTCCGCGCAATTTCCCGACGGACTCGACGCCGAGGCACAGTCCGCCTTCGCAGCGCAGATCGAAGGCCACCCGCAGTTCTGACGCCCGCCTTTCGCCGGGGACGCGGCGTACTCCTCCCAAGGGGCTTCGGCATCAGGCCGTCTTGGCCACTACCAATCGCTGCAGTAAGAAACCGCGAATAAACACCAATTGACGCGAATTTTGGGAAGGGCCGATCCGCCTCTGATAATCCCCCCCCAATCACCGATGGATGAATTGAGCAGACTGCGCATTCAGGCGCGGATTTGCTTCGCGTTCATTCGCGTCCATTCGCGGTTCAACTGCATCGTTCTGGGTCAGAACGGCGTCCGCTCCCACGAGGGATCGAACCGCAGCATCATCTTCGCATCGTTGCGGGTCCGCATGCCGCTGCGCAGATAGCGTTCGTGCGCGACGCCCAGCTTCGCGCGATCCAGCTCGACGCCGACTCCAGGACCGTCCGGCACACTCATGTGCCCTTCGCTGATGCGCAGGTTGGGCCCGACAATGAGGTCGTGCCCTTCCGGCAACCAGACGTAATGCGTGTCGCTCGCGTACGTGAGCTGCGGCACCACCGCACCGAGGTGGATCATCGCCGCCATGGTGATGCCCGCGTGGTTGTTGCTGTGCTGGCTCAGCGCCCAGCCAACCGTCTCGGCAAAGGCACCGAGCGCCTGGCAGGTGGCGAAGCCGCCAAAGCTGTGGTGGTCGGCGAGCACAATGTCCACCGGTTCGTTCCGCACCGCATCGGGCAGGTGCTCGAAACGCGTCACGCACATGTTCGTGCTCATCTTCAGCCCCGTCTTTTTGCGGATCTCCGCCATCGCCTCCTGCCCGCGCACCGGGTCCTCGTAGTAATCGAGGGGCAGGTTCCGCAGGCGCTCCGCCGCACGCAAGGCGGTGGGCACCGTCCAGCGCCCATTGGGATCGATGCGCAACGGATCCTTTCCGCCGAGGCGCGCATTCATCGCACGCATGGTCTCGAGCTCCACATCGGGCGGCAGCACCCCGGCCTTTAGCTTGTGATAACGGAATCCCCACTTCTCGCGGAATCGCCAGGCCATTTCCGCCATTGCGTCCGGGGTCAGCACTTCCCCCCACGGATCGAGCGCCTCGTCGCCACGTCCGCGATCGTCGACCAGCTGCGGGTCGTCAAAAACCACCGGATGATCGGCGGCGTAGCGATAGAACAGATACGAACAGAACTCCACGCGCTCCCGGACCGGTCCGCCGAGCAGATCGCAAAGGCGCAGGCCCGTGGCCCGCCCGATCAGGTCCAGACACGCGAGTTCGATGCCTGCATAGGCGGCAGGCGACGCCTTCATCAAGGCCGCCTCGAACCGACGGTAGGCGAAGGGATTCTGCCCGACGAGGGCGGGGACCGCCGCCTCGAGCGCCTTGGTCAGAACCTCGCCTCCTCGCGTCTCGCCAATGCCGCGGATGCCGGCCGCGTTCGTTTCGATCTCGATGACGTTGCGCAGAAAATACGGCCCGTGGGCGCCCGACGCCGCAAGGATCGGCGGATCAGGCAAAGCGACCGGCGTGATGCGCACGGCCGTGATCTTGAGATTACGATACGCGCGACCGGCATCGGCGGGAACACCGGGAGCGGCGGCCGCAAAGGTGCGGGACGCCAGTGCTCCCGCCGCGCCAGCCGCCGTGGTTGCGAGCCATTGCCTGCGGGTCGATTTCATGGGGCGATCAAATCGGAGGGTGGAGGGGTGTCGGACCCGCCGACCATGGATTGAGCACACCCACGGCGCAAAAGGAAACCGCTCCGAGCGAAGCCAGTCGTCGCCTCTTCAGGCCGGGCAACCCGCGTAACGATGCCCGGCCCGGCCCGTCGTTGTGAACACAGGCCGAGCGACGCAGCGCGTTCAAACGTCCTCAGGGAAGGCGTAGATCGGCGCGCGTTCCGGCGGCGGCGGGATGTCGAAGCGCACAAACTTCGAGCGTTTCACTTCCACATTCTTCAGTGCAACCTGCTTGCCGCGCGGAATGTGCAGGGCGTCGTGTCGGTTCACGAGGGATACAATGCCGTCCATTTCCACGCTTAAGGAACCATCAACCACAAAGATCAGGTGGTCCTGCCGGGTGAGGTTGTCTTCGAAGTCGAGAGTGTCCTGTCCGTTGAGGGTGACGAGCACACCGGAGTAGCCCTCCTTTTGGAGAATCGGCTCGAGGTGCGCCCCGGAATGTTCCGCGCGAGGCATGCGAGTCAGGAGCGAAGGCGATTTCATGATCAACAAGGATTGAGGGTTATGAGTTTGTGCCGATGCCAGACGGAACCGGTCATCGTCACTGGACGTCGGCCCAATCAACCCTTTGCCCCGTTGCCGCACACAGCCGCGCCTTTTGCGCATTTGCACCGGTCACCGGAGCAGGGTCAACCAGACCCTCCCATAGCCTACCCTC
>CAYOSX010000135.1:4849-6033 GCA_964406745.1 uncultured Opitutus sp. | reverse complement strand
CAACATAGGAAATGTCTCCAGCACCTCGACTGCCCGGATCTCCGGGCTTCACAGGTCCGAATCCCATATCCAAACTGACCTTGTTTAGGGTTTCAGCCAACGCATAATTCCCTTCTGTCGGTGACATAGATGGAATTCCGTCTGTGAAAATGATTTCGGCTTGAGTTTGATTTAGATTTTTGGCTACAATTTCACGCATTTTTGCTCGCGCGGCTTCCTTTTGAGCTTCTCCTAAAAATCGTAGATCTCCAGTTACAATAGCTTCACGTGCTACGATATTGGTTTTTCCCAGGGCAGTTCCAGCTCCGCTGATTTCATTTAAACTTACATCCGATCCTCCGATGAATTGTCCTGGATTAAAAGTCAAGTATTGCTCTCCTGCCAAGGTTTCCTGAAATTCAGTAAGAATCCGGGCTGCCTCATAGATCGCTCCATATCCCACACCTTCCCTGAAAACTCCGCTTGAATGAGATTGTCTTCCGGTAGTTTTCAAAGTCCAACCACTCGCCCCTCTTCGGGCTACAGTAACGGTGCTGAAACCTTGCGCAGTCTCATAGCCCAAGGCTATATCGTGCTGCTTGGCGCGCTCGATAAAGTCCTTTCGGGAGATATCCGAATTTCCAGAGCTTTCTTCGTCTCCGTTGAAATAAACGGTAATTGTTCGGTCATTTAATAATCCCAGCTCGTGGAGTGCTTTTAAACTTGCAAAAGCCAGAACATCTCCACCTTTCATATCATTAGCACCTTGACCTGTGGCGGTGCTATCATTCAGGTAGGTGAAGGGAGTAAATGGCATATCCTTCTCAAAAACAGTATCTAAATGTCCTATTAGGAAAAGCTTTTTCCCCTTAGTCCCTTTGCGTGTAGCAACGAAATGCCCGGCGCGATTAACCTCGGAAGGGAGTTCAACCCATTCGGTCTGAAAGCCAATTTTTTGAAATTCTCGCTCAAAGACTCTTCCTACTTCACGGACGCCTTCCTTGTTCAGCGAACCGGAATTGATGTTAATGACCTCTTCCAGCATTGCAAGCGTTTCCTTGTAGTTTTTATCGATCAATTCGATCAGTTTTTTTTCATCCTTATTTAATTTTTGCTGGGCAAAAGTCAATAACGGCGTAAAAGCCAACAATAGGATAATGGCGATTTTTTTCATAAGCGGAAATTAGGTGAAAATGCGGGAGGGG
>CAYOSX010000135.1:0-4839 GCA_964406745.1 uncultured Opitutus sp. | reverse complement strand
AACCCGATTTGCAATGAAATGAAAAATTTGTTTAGCCGATTTTTAATACAGATCGTCCTTTCAGCACTCTTAAACCTGATGTCACATATTTACCGAGAATTGCATTCTGGGCTTTAACAGAGCGTGCCGTTGGCACTTTTCACGGAATAATAAATTATAGAGAACCTCTAATCAAAACTGAAATTGCGCTGAAGGCGCATTCTGTAACAGCCCCAAATGCAATTTGGGGTGAAGGATAATAGTTAACTCCAGAGCCCTGAAGGGGCGATTTGTATAAATAAAAACCATTACAACAATTATTCTAATATTTCGAAATCTCCTTTGGCAATTTCATATATATCTACCCTTCTATAATTCGATTCTTTACTGCCTTCTGTACAGCCTCAAGTTTGCTGTGAACCTGGAGTTTTTGATAGATATTCTCCAAATGTTTCCGTACAGTTTTCGGGGAAATGAATAAGTTTTCACCTATTTGATTGTAATTGAGCCCTTTTGAAGTTTGTTCCAGTATTTCAACTTCCCGAACTGTAATTGAAATCTCTTCCTTTTTATCTTCAAATTGTGGAGGCTTTCGGAGCAGCTTCAATGTCTTTAGTGCGATCGAAGGTGTCATAGCCGCACCACCATCAAGTGTGTCCAAGATCCCCTGATGAAGTGTCGGCGGATCAACTTCTTTAAGAAAATACCCATTAGCTCCAGCTTGTATAGACCGAAAAATATTTTCATCATCATCAAATACCGTCAGCATGATAATCTTGATCTGTGGATGTTTTTGATTCACCTTTTCCACCGTCTCAATGCCATTCATTTTTGGCATTTCGATGTCCATCAAGATCAAGTGGATATTTGAATCTTTTTCTAATTTTTCAAGGAGCTCCTGTCCATTATACCCTACAAATTTGACCTCGATATCAGGATAAATAGATAGTTTATCTAAGATAGCTTTTAGTAAAAAGCTGTTGTCTTCGGCGATGGCGATTTTTATCGACATTATAATGTAGAAAAATAAGCTAGGTATGAGCTAAAATAAAAAAACGGCATTCATCATCCTAAGAGACAAAAGCCGTTTTTCAAAAAAGATTTTACTTTTAATAGATCTCTTCCAGGATTTGAGCCAATCTAACGCTTGCGGCCACTAGTCTTTCTTCAGCTATGCTATAATTATCATACATGTATTGATAACTGATTCGCTTATTTTCAGGCAGGTTATAGACCATTGGGCGATATGCCACGGCCTCTTTTAGCCAATCCTCCATGGTTGCAGAACGGTATGTTGCTTTCATCTCCGGAGTAAGTCTTCGATAGAGTTCATTACCAATTTCAGTGTAACTCATTCCCTGCCTATCAATCATTCCACTATCCCAAAGTGCGTGGAGATTAGTAGGCTGATTGAAAAACTCAATCTTCACATCATTTCCCCCTCGGTCATCGCCGGTGCCTACGTGGAGTGGCTGATGGATATCCTCCACCATGTGGATCAGCATTTTCAGTTTTTCTGCTTCGGTTTTTGGGTCGAGTCCTCCGGCTTTCAATTCTGCTTTTAAGCGTTGAATGGCTTCAAAAGCATCTCCTCCCTTTTCTTGCGTGGAAGGATCGTATTCCCCATTCTTGCTGTTTAGGTAATGCCAAGTAGTTGCAAAATCATATGATTTGTCTGATCTGATTTCATCCATCCAGGTGCCGCTACGGCCCAATGACATGGGATAAAGGATTTTCTCCACTTTCTTCCGAGTGGACTTTTTCATTTGCCTTTCGGCCATGTAGCCTATCAGATAGTGACCAATCTGTCCCCAAGCAAATGCCTGAGAAATCATCAAACTGAAGAAAAGGGTAAGGGTGAGCGCTTTAAACTGTTTCATTTTCTTTTTGGAAAAGGGAAAGGTAAGTCATCTCCCGTCAAAGTAAGTTATGGTAAGATTATCCTTTGGAAAGTTCTTCAACCGCCAACCAAGCCATTAGGCCTGCGCCGATTTCAAGAGCATCTTCTTCGATATCAAAAGTTGGGGTGTGTACTCCTGAGATGATTCCACGTGCTTCATTTCTAGTTCCGAGGCGGTAAAAGCAACCATCAATTTCCTGAGAATAAAAAGCGAAATCTTCTGCTGCCATCCAAATATCCAAATCGAGCACATTTTCTTCACCCAGATACGAACGAGCAGAATCCATGGATCTAGCTGTAAGTTCCGGATCATTTTTCAAAAAGGGATAGCCTTTCCGAATTTCAAAGTCGAGTTCTCCACCCATACCTTCTACAATTCCATGAGCAATTTGAAGCATTTTTTCATGTGCCTTTGCTCTCCATGCTTCGTCAAGCGTACGAAAAGTCCCTTGAATTTTGACTTCATTGGGAATCACATTAGTGGCACCCAATGCCTCAAATCGTCCAAAAGAAAGGACAGATGGGATCTTTGGATTAGCAACTCGGCTCACGATCTGCTGCAAGGCTACGATCATGTGTGAGGCGATCAAAACAGGGTCAATAAAAGTCTCAGGCATTGCTCCATGTCCACCTTTCCCTTTAACTGTTACATAGAGTTCATCAGTGCTAGCCATATACAATCCAGGCCTAAAACCAACTTTTCCCGCAGGGATTAATGGCATTACGTGTTGGCCTAGAATAGCATTTGGTCGAGGATTTTCCAGCACTTTATCTTTTATCATCAAGGAAGCTCCACCCGGAACAAGTTCTTCTCCTGGCTGAAAAATAAGTTTAATCGTTCCTTCAAACTGATCACGAACTTCATGAAGGATTTTGGCTGCGCCTAAAAGTGATGCGGTGTGTGCGTCGTGCCCACAAGCATGCATTATACCGGGATTTTGCGATTTGTATGGGACATCATTAGCCTCGATAATCGGCAAGGCATCCATATCTGCACGAAGGGCAATGACTTTTTTATCTGGATTTTTGCCTTTGATGAGTGCTGACCAACCTGTCGTTGCTTTTTGTTCGATTTCGGTAATTCCTATTTCACGAAGCTTCCCTGCCACAAACTCAGCAGTTTTGAATTCCTTAAAGGAGAGTTCAGGATTTGCGTGAAGATATCTGCGATTGGAAATTACTTCTTCTTTGTAGGCCTTGGCCAAAGATTTAATCTTGGATAGGAGCATTTTGAACGGGTGAAGACGTTTGCGAATATTCTTTACGCTGAAATCTATCCTGAATTATTCGTGCACTAGGATATTGCCCCTTAAGCTGTGAAAAGACTTTTTGGGCTTCAATTTTATAGGTGTATTGACCCAACTTGACGAGATATCGTGGTTGTTGGTATTGCATTTCAGAGTGATAATCCGGATAATTAAACTTCAAGTCATCTTGGGTTTTGAACGCTTGATTTCGATCAATTCCAGAGAAAACCAATACTGTGTATCCATTGAAATACGGTTCAGACTTATTCTTTTGGGCAAATTTACTTTGAACTTTATCGAGCTCAGAATCCACCGACTGCACAGAAGTAGGGGTATTGGAATTCGAGACTCCCTCAGTCACACTCCGAAAGTCAGGATATTGAGGCAAAGAACCAATGAGGTCCTCCTGATAGGTAGAAAAGGCATTTCCACTTCCATCTGAAGCTGGTCTAATGATTTTACAGCTGCTTATTAGTACCAGGAACGCAATTGCCCAAATTTTTCTCATTCTATCTTAGATTTCAATAAGGACACATTTCCCCTCTGCAATATCTTGTTCCACGCTTTTAAATTTCACGTCACTTTTTTTAGTGCCGTCAGTATATTGAACAGAAACTTTGTCATTTCTTCCAAAAGTTTTTTCAACTCTTCTAGGAGCTACCACCTGAGGAGCAGGTCTTCCAGCATGAGCTGCCGCTGCTACAGCACGATTAGCTCCAGGGTTCAAAGAGCTTGCCACTTCTGCTTTTGACGTTTGAAGCCTCGGTTCTGGGGCACGCTGAGTTTGAGCTTGCTGAACCTGAGAAGGATCTTGCTTTGGCAGATCCGCCCGAGACAAGAATGAAACCATGTCCTCATTCAATTTGCCGATGAAGCGTTTGAACATTTCAAATGCCTCAAACTTATAAATCAACAGTGGGTCCTTTTGTTCATAAACAGCATTTTGTACAGACTGCTTCAGGTCATCCATATCACGAAGATGCTCTTTCCAATTTTGGTCAATAATTGCTAAAGAGACATTCTTTTCAACAGATCTAATCAACTCTCGGCCTTCGGAATGAACAGCACTTTCCAGATTGCAAACTACCCCGATCTGCTTGAGTCCATCAGAAATTGGCACCATGATATCCTTTACAGTTGCTCCTCTTTCTTCCTGAACTCTTTTGAAAATTGGTAGCGCGGTCAGCGCAATTTGATTGTTCTTTTGGGTGTAATGCTCAAAAGCTAATGCGTAAAGCTCCTGAACCAGCTTAGCCGCATCCTTGGATTTAAGATCATTTTCAGAAATTTGATGATCTATTCCAAGTGTAGTGAAAATATTCATTCTGAGGTTTTCAACATCATCCGTGGTCTTACCCATGTCGATCAAGCTTTCGCAGACATCAAATAGAATATTGAGAATATCCAACTCAAGACGGTCCCCTTTCAGTGCATTTCTTCTTCTTTTGTAGACCACCTCACGCTGTGAATTCATCACATCATCGTATTCGAGTAGGCGCTTACGTGTTCCAAAGTTGTTTTCTTCAACCTTACGCTGAGCTCGCTCGATAGATTTGGTGATCATACTATGCTGAATTACTTCACCTTCTTCCAGACCCATTCGGTCCATCAGTTTTGCGATTCGCTCAGAGCCAAAAAGTCGCATTAAGCTGTCTTCCAAAGAGACAAAAAACTGGGAAGATCCCACATCTCCCTGACGACCGGAACGACCTC
>CAYOSX010000134.1:0-6061 GCA_964406745.1 uncultured Opitutus sp. | reverse complement strand
CCATGCATGGGCAGGCGCGTGAACTCCGCCAGGACCGGAAGGTAGCAACGGCAACGACGTTCTCCCAGTGCCGTGGAGTGCCTGGCCACTTCTATTTTTAATGACGAAAGGTGAACGCAGACAGGTGAAACGAAGTGGCACGCGACTTGGCGTTGACGGCTTGATTCGTCGCTTCGCATGTTCGTCACCCCTCTAGGCATGGCCGCAGGATATCAAGTCATCGCTCGCAAGTGGCGTCCGCAGACGTTTGCCGACGTCGTCGGGCAGGATCACGTGGTGCGCACGTTGCGCAATGCGATCGCCCGCCAGCGAATCGCGCACGCCTATCTCTTCGTCGGGCCGCGCGGCACCGGCAAGACATCGACCGCGCGCATCTTTGCGAAAGCCTTGAACTGTACGGATGGACCGAATGCGGATTTCGATCCGGCGGATCCCGCGTGCATTTCCATCGCCGAAGGAAGCCATCTCGATGTGATCGAGATCGACGGTGCCTCCAACAACGGCGTGGAGCAGGTTCGCGAACTTCGCGACACCGTGCAGTACGCCCCGGCGCAGGGGAAGTTCAAGGTCTACATCATCGACGAGGTGCACATGTTGTCGACGGCCGCGTTCAACGCGTTGCTCAAGACCCTCGAGGAACCGCCGGCCCACGTGAAGTTTGTCTTTGCAACCACCGATCCGCAGAAGGTCCTGCCGACGATCGTCTCCAGTTGCCAGCGCTTCGATCTGAAGCCGATCCCTTCGCCGTTAATCGTGCAGCGGCTGCGAAAGATTGCCGACGAGGAGAAGGTGAAGATCGACGACGCAGCGCTTGGGTGCATCGCGCGCATGGCTGACGGAGGCATGCGCGACGCTCAGTCGATCATGGACCAGATGATCTCGTTTTGCGGAGCGGAGATTTCCGAGCCCGATGTGCTCGATGTCTACGGTCTGGTTGCGGCCGAGAAGATTGCGGCGATTGCCGGCGCCCTGGCGGCCGGGGATCACCGGAAGCTCGTCGAGTTGATCGACGAATGCGACGAAGCTGGGCGTGACTTGGTCCGGTTGCTCGCCGATCTGCAGGCCCTGGTTCGCGAAGGCGTGCTCGACGCGATCGCCCAGGGAGGCAAGAGCCAGCGTCTCGGTGGCGTCTCGCTGACGACCGAACAACTGACGCGCATGCTCGACGCCCTGCGCGAGGGCGAAAGCTCGGTGAAGCTCGGGTTGGCGGAAAAGGTTAATTTTGAGGTGACGCTGTTGAAGGCGGTGGACGCGAGCCGGGCTCGTGCGATCGACAGCCTCATCAAGGAACTCGCCGCGCTGGCCGAGGAAGCGCCCGCGTCGGCGGACGACGGCTCAAAAAAAAAGCCCTGATTGACCGGCTGGAGGCGCGCCTTCAGGTGGCGCTCGCCGATAATCGTAACGCGGCGGCGACGATTAGCCCTGCTGTCTCGCCAAGCCCGCCCGCATCGGCGAGCGAGAGTGCGCCGCCGGACGAGCTTGAGGACGCAACGGTCTCGACGGCGGTTGAGGACGAGCCCGTTTTTCCGGACGAGGAAACGGAGATGGCGATGCGATCAGAGTTGCGCGCGCGCGGTGAGGCCGTGGTGGCGGCGGCCCGGGCGTCGGCCGACGAAGGCGAGGTGGCCGCACCGCTCCCGCCGCTCGACACTCTGGTTGGCCAGCTTCGCCCCGAAGTACGCGAGGTGCTGGATGAATTGTTCCGCGCGCGGTTCACGGGTGTTCGGCGCGTTCCGGCGCAGGCCCTAAAGGACCCCGCGACGAAGAACAAGGCGGGTTGACCGGCCGGCGGATCGCTTCGGGTCCGATGGCAGGCAGCCCCTATTGCCGAAGGAGCGCGAACGCCGTTCCCCGCGTCTTCGTCGCGAACTCCGCAAACAAACAGGTCAGCATGAAACTCTCGAGCAGCCGGCTCTGTCGGATGTCGCCAAGGTCGATAAGATCCATCCAGCCGATCTTCCGCAACACGTCGCGCACGACACCCTTGGCTGCCGGATCGTTGCCGGCCATCAGCAGGGTGGGGATTCCGTCAACGTAGGCGGGATCAGCCATCCGGGCGGCGGCGATCATGTTGAGGGTCTTGACGACTTTGCTGTCCGGCAGCCAGCGCTGGATCTCTTCCCCCAAGGAACCTCCGGGCAGGGCAAGTTGGGGCGGTCGCTGGGTCCAGTCGACGGCGTTTCCCAAATCGATGACGATCTTGCCGGCAAAGGCATCGGCACCAACAGACTCGAGCAGGGGCTGCAGGACCGTCCACGGCTGGACCGCCGGGATCACGAGGTCACCGAAAACGGCGGCCTCACGAAACGATGTCACCTCAAGGCGCGGTCCGGCACTCTTTGCCCAGGCAACCAGGCTCTCGTTTTCCGGGCTGCGGCTGCTGACGCGCACTTCATGTCCACCGGCGGCAAACGCCGCGCCGAGGGTTTTCGCCACACTGCCTGAACCAAGGAAGCCGATCTTCATGGGGCAAACGTGGGGGATCGCCGAAGCGTGTAAAGTCACCACTTTCGAACGGACGGCGGGGAACCGATTTGGCCTTAACTTTGGGTGTCTGCCTGCTACGGGTTGAATCATGAAGACCCTGGTACCCTTGATGGCCATGAGTGTGGGCGCGTGGACGGCGACGGCGGCGACCTGGACGATCGAGACGGTGGCGGGAACGGGCGAGGCCGGCTTCTCCGGAGATAGCGGTCCGGCGCTGGCGGCGAAAATCAACAATCCGTTCGGCGTGGTGAGGGGGCCTGACGGCGCGTTGTGGTTCTGTGAATACTCGGGTCAACGTATCCGGAAAATAAATCGCGACGGTACGATCGTCACCGTGGCAGGGACCGGGGAGCGGGGTTACTCCGGCGATGGAGGGCCGGCGAGCGAGGCAACCCTCAATCTGCCGCATGAGATCCGCTTCGACGCCGAAGGACACCTCTATATCGCGGACATGGCGAATCACGTGATCCGTCGAAGGGATGCGCGCACGGGCATCGTTACCACGGTGGCAGGAACGGGCGAACGAGGCTACGAAGGGGACGGCGGTCCGGCCACGGCGGCGAAGTTGAGTTCCCCACACAGCATCCAGTTTGGTCCCGACGGGCGCCTCTACATTTGTGACATCGGCAATCATGTGATCCGGCGGGTGGATCTTGCGACCGGGCAGATCGAGGCCTTTGCCGGCACAGGACGTCCCGGCGATACCCCCGACGGATCGCCGATCGCCGGTACGCCCCTTCGCGGACCACGTTCCTTGGATTTTGATCGCGAGGGGAACCTGTGGCTGGCGACGCGGGAGGGAAATCAGGTGTTTCGCTTCGATCTACGCGCGGGCACGATTCATCATGTGGCGGGCACGGGGGAGAAAGGTTTCACGGGCAATGGAGGTCCCGCGCGTGAAGCTACCCTGAGTGGACCGAAAGGCATTGCCATCGACGGAGAAGGGAACGTCTGGCTCGCCGACACGGAGAGCCACAGCGTCCGTATGATCGACATGAATACCGGTCGTCTTGAGCTCGTGGCAGGTACTGGCGAAAAGGGCGACGGCCCGGACGGAGATCCGCTGGGCTGCCGGCTGGCCCGTCTGCACGGACTCTACGTTGACACGGATGGTTCGATCTTCATCGGCGACAGCGAAGCTCATCGCGTGCGCGTTCTGCGGAAACATCCCCCGACGGGAGCTCAGAGCCGCTGATCGAGCGTGGGTCGGCCGGAACTGGTGAGCGACTGCAAAGGGATGCCGTGAATGCAACGAGCCGGTCCTCCCACGAATTGATCGCGGCAACGCGGACAATAAAGACAGGCGGCCGGGCTCGACGGCGCCGGAGGGGCGAGCAGCGTCTCCGCGTTTAGGTTGAACGCTTCGAGCTGTCGGCGGACGGTCGCTTCGAACTGCTGGCGCCACCATGCCGTGATGTCTCGTGCACCGGGCGGGTCACGGTCGCCCCCTGCCGGCCAGCGAAGATCCGCGAGCACGTCGAACGCCACCTGTGCTCGGACCGACGGAGGCGAGAAGGCGAGGGCGAAGGCGAGGGGATGTTGCGGCGGGAAGAACCGTTCTGAAATCAAGGCTCGCAGGCGGAGCGCTTGCGGCGGGAAAAGGGCAGCGCTGAGCAACCGCGTGTCCGGCGTCAACGCCTGGGCCGGGCGGCACTGTCGCAGTGCCTTCCGCGCAAGAATGATCCCGAGGGCATGCAGCACCACCATGCCGGCCCCCAAGCCAGGCAGCAACGCGCCCAGCCTCGCCAAGGTCGCCTCGGGGAGCCATTCGGCGGGACCTGCAAGCAGGATAAACGTCGTTAGAATCGCGAACAGCAACGCGGCCTGATTGGCGGCCACACTTCCGGCGGAGTGATGGCAGACGACGCGGGCACGTCGACGCAGGTGTGCGGGGCGAAGCCAGCGGGCAGCCAGCGCTTGAAGCGCAGAAACGCGTTTGTCGGGGGGCAGGGCGGCGAACGAGAGGATATCCGCAGGATTCAAGTGGCCGGTGTCGGTGCAGAACCGATGACCGTTGATGTGCAACCAGCCGCGTTCCCGGGTAACGGTGCGCACGTCTTCCCACCGGAGGGCGCTCGCGACCGACGGTGCGTCGACGGGACGGCCGGCACTGCCGGCGGGACGGTTGCAGATGCCCTCGGGTGAAAGGGAAAACGGTACTTCGGGTGCCACGGTGCGCCAGCCATCCGGCCACGGGGACGGCCAGTGCCACCGGCCGAATTCCACACGAGCCCGGCTGGCGCGAAGCCCTGCGGCGACGTTCCACGCGGCCCGCCGGGACCACCGCAAGCCGTCGACCCACCAGAAAACCCAGAAGGTCGCCAACAGGTAGCCCCACTCACTCATCGAACGGCGATGGGACGGGGAGAGGACTCAAGCCGGCGGGGCCTTGGCGCCAGTGATGCGGTTCCACATTTTCGAAATGGCGACCCCGAGCCCCACCACCGCAAAGACGACCAGCTTCCAGGCCTTTCCGAGGAACGAGGCGAGCTTGGCGAAGAGGCCGGCCTTGGCCGCCATCGCCCCGGCGCCGCCCACGACGAGGGCCGCGAGTCCGTACTCGGCTATCTTGTCCCCGGGCTTGAACTCCGTGTATTTCTCTCCGGATACATAATCGAAGCTTCCGGCCAGCAACGCTTCGGCCTCCGCCTCGGCTTGCTTGAATAACGGGGCGTCGGCCACGAGCGTCGCCTTCATGACGCCGGAGCGGCCGAGCAGGCGGATGCTCTCGTTGATCCACACTTCCTGATGATTGTCGGCGGACGAGGTCAGGTTGATCGCCCACTTCAGATGGTTCGTTTTCTCATCATAGTGCGGCTGTGTCGCCCATCCGGCGACCTTGATCGCCTCCCAGCCGCGTTCCTGTCGCGCCGCGTTGGACTCGTCCTGGTCCTCCGTCATTGCCGACATGAGTTTTTGCGGATCAAGTTGATCCTTGTCGTCGTCCTTGACGTAGCCGACGGGATCGAAGTCGAAGAACAGCATCCAGTCGGACGGGGACATCAGCACGCCCACCTCCTGGCCGCTGCGGCTGTTCTGCGTGAGTTCGTAGAAGCGATCGAGTGAATCCGGACCGACGAAATGAAAACCTGCGGGCACGGTCAGTTCCGCCACAGTGCCGAGCGGGACTTTGGCGGGACCTGGCACGAGCTTAACTCCGGCTTGGGTGAAGGCTTCCTCGCGGGTCGCGGGAGGCGCCTCTTGTGCGGGATCCGCCGGTTGAGCAAAGCAAGAAGCGAACGGAGCGAGCGCGATCCAGAGATGCGCGAGAGCACGGCGGGACAGGTTCATGGGGATGAGCGGGTTGAGGGACCGGGACCCGGCGGAGTCTCGGAGGAGCTTCGGTATCGTCAAGTGTTTGTCGATAAGCAGGGGGATTTCAGGATTGGCTCATGTTCGGTGATGTGGGCCTTTTATCGGAACCGCCCCTCTCGTTCTCATGGAACTCACCCTTCGTCCCATCGCCCTGTTGCGAACTCCCTTTGGGGAGAAATTCGGCATCCCGCGCCAAAGCGGGCTCGATCCTGAGGCAGAGGGGGTGGTGGAGTTTCTCCCGGGGTGTGATCGCGATGAA